>CAZERY010000038.1:0-21057 GCA_964514915.1 uncultured Hymenobacter sp. | reverse complement strand
CTCACCCTCAATTTCCACCTCTTCGAGTCGCAGACCATTCTGTGACGAGTTTAACAGGAGCTTGGTAAGATAATTGGCCGTCGTATCATCATCGACGAGCAGCACGGAGGATAAGGGAGGAATAGGCAAAGTAAGTCCTAAAAGAAAGCTGCTCACGTAGGAAACGTCACGGTAAAAGTCGAGCCTACGCCCGGGGCGCTTGCTACGGTAATGGTAGCCCCGGCGTTGTCGATGAGGCGCTTAATCATATAGAGGCCCACGCCGCTGCCCTCGACATGGGTGTGCAGGCGCTGGAATACCCCAAACAGGCGCTTCTGCTGCGTCTCGCTGAGCCCCAGGCCGTTATCGCGCACGCTCAGCACTACTTGCCCTGGTTGCTGCTCGGCTTGCAGCCAGACCTGCGCCGGGCGGGCGGGGTCGCGGTACTTAGTGGCGTTGCTGAGCAGGTTGTACACGATGCTGCGCAGGCTGGCCGGGGCGAAGGAAACGTGCAGCCCGGCCGGCACGGCGAGGTGCAGCTGGGCCGCGGCGGCCATCAGTTGCGGCTGCAAGTCCTCGACTACCCCGGCCACCACGGGGGCCAGGGCCAGTAGCTCGGCCGGCTCGTTATAGGTTTGCTGGAGGCGCGAGAGGTCGGTGAGCTGGTCGATGGTGGTGAGAAAGCGGCTTACCGTGCGGTCGAGCAGGCCCAGCAGGTGAGCCACCACCTCGTCTTGCTGCACGGCCGGGGGCAGGGTTTCGCGCAGCGCGGCCAGGATGCCCTCGATGTTGGCGATGGGAGCCTTGAGGTCGTGCGAGGCGGTGTAGACGAACGTATCCAGGTCGGTGTTGGTGCGCGTCAGGCGGGTGTTGCTCGTGTGCAGCTCCTTGTTGGTGGCCGTCAGCTCCTCGTTGAGGGCGGCCAGTGCCTCGCGCGCCTGCACCTGCTCGGTCACGTCGGTTACCAGCGTGTAGAAGCCCAGGACCTCGCCGTGCTGCACATCGGGAATGTAGTCTGTTTGAATGTGCTTGACGAAGTCTGCGCGGAAGGGCATGTGCGCCGCGAATCCAACCCGTTCGCCGGCCAGAGCCCGGTCTATATAGGGGCTGATGTTTTGGTAGGCCACCTCGCCGGCTACCTCGCGCACGGGGCGGCCCAGCAGCGCCTCGGCGGGCTGGTTGAACCACGCCTCGTAGGCCTTATTGGTGAACTGGTAGCGGCGGTCGCGGTCGAGGTAGCCGATAAGTACGGGCAGCGCGTCGGTGAGCAGCTTCAGCCGCTGGGCGTTGGCTTCCACCACTCGGCGGCTGCGCACCCGCTCAGTCACCTCGAAGCCGAAGAGGGACACACCCGCGATGCGGTCGTCTTCCCGGTAGACCTGGTAGGTGAAGTCGAAGTAGCACGTGCGGGGCTTTTCTCCGGCGTGCAGCGGCAGAAGCACCGGCACCTCGGCCTGAAACTGCGCCTGGCTGCTCGCATAAACACCGCTGAGCAGCGTCACCAGCGCCGGGTTGTCGGGCTGTGCTTCGGCCAGGGTATGGCCCCGCAAAGCCCGGCCCGGAAACAGGGCCTGGTAGGCCGGGTTGAGGTAGTCGATGCGGTGGTCGGACCCGCGCAGCAGGCAGATGGCGGCCGGGGCCTGCTCAAAGAGCTGGTACGCATGCTCGCGGGCCTGGTGCTGGCGCTGCGCCACGGCCAGCAGGGCGGCTTGCAGCGTATCGGCCTGCTGGCGAGCCAGCACCTTCGCTGTCACATCCACGATAAAGGACAACACGCCCTGCGTCCGCTGCTGCCCATCCACGAGCGGCTGGTACACAAAGTCTACGTACCGCTGCTCGGCCTGGCCGGTGGCCTGGTCGTGCAGCAGGGCTGGGGTAGCGGTGCCTATGAAGGGCTGGCCGGTGGCGTACACCTGGTCGAGCAGGGCGGTAAAGCCTTGCTTCACCACTTCAGGAAACACTTCGGCCACGGTGCGCCCTACCCCGGCGCGCCCGGCCGCAAGCGCCTGGTAGGGGTCGTTGAAGAAGGAATAGCGGTGTTCCGGCCCGCTAAGCGTGGCAATGGCGGCCGGTACCTGGCGCAGAATCTGGCCCAGTAGGGCCTGCTGGGCACCCAGCTGCTCGCGCTGCTGCTCGGCCTCGAAGAGGGCAGCGCGGGCCTCGGCCGAGCGGGCCGTAACGCGCAGCTCCAGCTCCTCGTTGAGCTGCTCTACCTGCTGGCGGGCCAGCACCTGGGCCGTCACGTCCACGGCGAAGTTGAGCACTCCCGCTACCTGGCCCTGGGCGTCGCGAATGGCCAGGAAGGACGTATTGTAGTAGCGCCGCTCCAGCTGCCCGGTGCCGTGGAAATCAGCCCAGGTTTGGGCTTCCTGCTGGTACACCGGCTCCCCGGTCTGGTACACCTGGTCGAGCAGCTCGAAGTAGCCCTGCCCCGCCAGCTCGGGCACCGCCGCCCGAAACGGGTAGCCCAGCAGGGCGCGGTCGGGAAAAAGCTGGGTGTAGCCCGGATTGACCAGGCTGGAGACCTGCTCGGGGCCGCTGAGCAGGATAATGTTGGCCGGCAGCTGCATCAGCACCGTGTGCATACGTTGGCGCTCGGCCTCGGTGGCCGCCTGGGTGGCTTGTTCGCGGGCCTGGCTTTCGCGCAGGGCCTGCTCCACGGCGGTGCGCGGCTGCTCGCTGGTGTCGCTGAAGCTCACCAGCAGCTGCTCGCCCACGCGCCGGGCCGCCAAGTGGTAGTAGTTGTCGAGCCCGTCGTGCTGGTAGTTAAACCTTGCCCGCTGGGTTTCGCCCGCGTCGTAGGCTGCGCGGTAGAAGGCGAAGATGCCCGCAGCCTGCGCGTGGGGGTAGCGGGTCAGGAAGCTCTCGGTGGGGTACTCGGGCAGCGCCAGCATCCGCTGCGCGGCCGCGTTGAGGCGCACGTAGGCCAGGTCAACCATTTCGCTCATCGCGTCGCGCACGGGGGCGAACAGGATGGTGCCCAGGTCGGAGAGGTCGAACAGGGCTTCAAAAAGGTCGTCGGGTGGCAAAACTACAGGCATGGCGAAGCAAAGGGGCTACCCTCGAAAGCGATGCACGAAGCTATGCACCAGGCCCAGCCTACGGCTGGCAGCCCTATCTACAGCGCCCATCGGCTGCTACGCCTGGCTAGGCCTCGGCGGCAGCCGGTCGAGTTAGCCGTTGCCAGCGCGCAGCATCCAGTGCCAGGGGCACGAGCAGCGCGTGCAGCAGGGTCACGACCGAGGCTACCAGCAGCGCCAAGCTGATAAGCGTTGCGCTAGCAGCGGCCCGTGACCCGGCCAGACAGTAGGGGAGGGCCAGCGCCGCGATGCTCACCGTCGGCAATGGGGCCGCCCGCCGCAGAAAAAAGCGTAGCTCGTGCCCCAACGCCGCCCAGGTTCCCAGCAGCGCATTCATGCGCAGCACGTGCTGCAAGCCGTGCCAGAACACAAAGAGGACACGCTCCCCGCTAGAACATGGGGTAGGGCACCTAGTAAAGCACTCAGCAACAGTACTTCCAGCGCATCGGTTCGGGCTAGCCGGGGCTGTGCGTGGTGCCAATAGCTCGTCCACAACAGGAAATGACCGCCCAGCACTACCAGCCCCAGCAGGCGGGCGGCCGGGGCGATTGCCGCTGTGCCCACCGGGGCGGCCCCGGCCAGCAGGAGCAGGTTGTTAGATAAGCACCCGCGTTTCGAGTGGCCACACCAGCAGGGGCACCGCAAAAATGAGTCCGCCGCGCAGCAGGCTGTGTGCCAACCACTGCACCCGGTGCCGGGCCGCCGCGGGGGCATCACCCGATCCCCAGTGCCAAACCGAGAGGCCGAAAAAAAGCCACTGCCAGCCCCGGCCGCCACCACAGTGCCCCCACGGCCGCCGCCAGCCCGGGAGCCAGTACCAGCTACTAGTCCCAGCGCTACGGCTCCCAGCACTACCCCGTAGGAATAGCGCTGGGAGCCGCCCGCGCTAGCCCACCTGGTAGCCGGGTAGGATAGCTTTCTCATCGAGCCGCTCATCCAGCAGATTTTTGGCCACCAGGTAGGCAATGATGGCCACGCCGGTTTTGATGATGATGTCGAAGACGGAAAAGGCTAAGTGAATGTAGTTCAGATCCAGGTTGGTCATCGTCAGCATATAGCCCAGTGGGTACACGCCCCAGGTCGTCACCGTGGTGTAGGCCAGCGTCCGAAAACCCCACCGCTCGGTTTGTCCCGGCTGGCAAAGCGCTTGTAGAGGCCGTAGAGCGTAACCACAGCCACCACGTAGCCGATGGTTGAGATGGCACCCCACAGCAGCTTGCTGCTCCGGATGATTTCGCCCGCCGCCGTCAACTGCTGCTCGCCGATGTAGCCGGTCAGCACCATAAAAAAAACGGCCAGCAGCATGAGGGTAATCGCTCCGCGCGCCTCCTTAAACTTGATGCGGAGCATGGAGGAGGTTTTGAGCAGCAGCAGCGGCGTAGTGATGGCCCAATCGATGTAGCGAAACTACCCAATGGCCTGGTAGCTATGCCGCAGTAGCGCGGCCCGCTTTTCGGGTGAGGTGAGCTTACTTAGCCCGTGCAGCATTTCGTGGTAGAAGTGGGTGATAAGCAAGTACGACACCCCGGCTACCGCCGCGATACTAGCGCCGTAGACCCGGGAGATACGGTGCTCGGGCGCTACGCTGCCGCGGGTAGCCAGGCTAAAAATCAGGTTGCCCAGAAAAGAATAGGCCGCCAGCGCCATAAAGGAATAGGTGAGCACGGGTAGGATGCCAACCTCGCCCGTGGTAGGCACAAAGGAGTCGCCAAAGGTCATAGAAAAAGGAGGGGTAAGAAATGAAAAATGAACGGGTTCAAGAACTAAACCTGGCAGCCAGTAGGCGTGACAGACGGGCGTAGTTGGCGGTCTGCACAACGCGAAAGGCATCTTCATTAATTATTCATCAACAGGCAACTCACCTTAATAGGAGCTAAGCCCCTCTCCGACGGCCGAAAAAACAGGCTGCTAGCTACAAGGCGCTGGCGCGGGTACGGGGGCAAGAAAAAACCCACCCAAGTACCAATGCTAGACTGCTCATTGGTGGCCGCGCCTCCCTACTCTGTTTCGCCACCCCTAGCCTGGAATAACCTCGACGTTGCGCAATTTATAACTCCTGATATACAGAGAGTTTATTGGTTAAATATCTAAAATATCGGGTTCTTAACCCCTAGTCAGGCTAAAAAGCCCGTACAAGAAAGTAGCTACTGCTCAGTGGCCATTCATTTTCATTCTTCTCCCTCCTCATTCCCATGTTTTATCACGATAAACGCACCCAGTATAAAGTACGCGTTGAGAAGCCTAACCCCGCTTTCGCCCGCATGCTGCAACAGGCCATTGGCGGCATCGAAGGCGAGATGCGCGTGTGCCTGCAATACCTGTTTCAGGCCTGGAACTCGCGGGGACCGGCCAAGTACCGGGATATGCTACTCGACACGGGCACGGAAGAAATCTCGCACATCGAAATGCTAGCTACTGCCGTAGCCCTCAACCTGGAAGGTGCCCCGCTGAGCGTGCAGGAGGCGGCTATCAAGCAGGATGGCGTAGTCGGCGCCGTGCTGGGCGGTATGAACCCGCGTGCTTTTCTGTCGGGCGGCCTGGGGGCAATGGCTTTCGACTCGGAAGGGGTGCCCTTTAGTGGGGCCTACGTGGTAGGCAGCGGCAACATTCTGGCCGACATGTACACCAATGTGGGCGCGGAAAGTACGGGCCGGGTACTGGCTACCCGCCTGTGGGAAATCACCGATGACCCCGGCATGAAGGATATGCTCGGTTTCATGATTGCCCGCGATACCATGCACCAGCAGCAGTGGCTGGCCGTTATTGAGGAGCTCGGCGGCAATAAGGCACTGCCCATTCCCAACTCATTCCCGCAGCTGGATAAGTACAAGGAGTTCGATTATGCGTTCATCAGCCCCGGCATCAACGAGGCTAGCACGCCGGCTTCGGGCCGCTGGACCCAGGGCGAAAGCTTGGATGGCAAAGGCGAGTTTCACGTGCTCAAAGCCGAGCCCTACGGCGACGAGCCCAAGCTAGGCCCGCCTGCTCCCAAGGGCCACGCCCAAAAAGAGCAGATGACCCTACTGGACAGCGTTATCGGTAATATTAAGGATACGCTGAGCTAAGCCTCAGCTAGCAACTGAAAAGTAAGCCTGCCCGCAAGGGCAGGCTTACTTTTTGAACAGCTAACCACTCTGTAGGAGCTAGTCGAGTACAAGTAGATTAAGAAGAAGCCCGCTCTTCCACTACCCAGGCCTAACAACCTGCTCCCACGCGGCTTGCGGCCGACCCGCAACTACCTATAGCAGCTTTTAAAGCCGAAGGTGTGCGTCAAGTGGTGGTTAGGGTCTAGCAACAGACCGGCCCCTGCGCGGGCAGCGCCAAGTATTAGCAAGGCCATGCCTGGCAGAGCTGAGGGCAAGTAAAATTGATGCTTTGCGCCGAGCGCAAGCGGATGGAACAGGAGCGTTATATGGTAAAAAAGTCGTGCCTAGTGCCTACCTAGGCGCCTCGGGTAGGAGGATGAGCCGTTAGGAGTTTGTGAAGTTGCCGCAGGCTAGTGCCAACATGACAAAACTGCTCCAAAAGGTACAGAGGCTCTTGTAAAACTTCGGGTACCGCAGGGACCGTGGTCGCTGTGAATCCGCACAGCTACTAAGACTATTCACGTGCGGACGCTGTACAACTGACTCCGAAGCTGCGCTAGGCTTGGAGAGACCTCGCGACCAGCTAAGGGATTACTTTCGCTTACGTCTTTGCTAGGGCAGGTAGGCGGCACGGTCCTAATTGCTTAAACTCGGTGGCTCATTTCCCCCACCCATTCTGTTCTTATGAGCCACAAAAAGAAACTCAACGAGCTGGAAGCCAGTGCTATTTGCGGCAACGATATTTCTTCGTCGTGCTTGTATGTCTCCGCGCTGGCCATTGGCTACGCGGGCCAATATGCCTGGGTGGCGCTGCTGCTGGTCGGGGCGGTACTGTACCTGTTTCGCCGCATCTACGGCGAAGTAGTGGGGGCTCTGCCCCTCAACGGCGGGGCCTACAACGTGCTGCTCAATACCACCAGCAAGCGCAACGCCGCCGTGGCAGCCTGCCTGACCATTCTCTCCTACATGGCGACGGCGGTTATTTCGGCCTCCGAGGCCATGCACTACCTGCACACGCTCTGGGCGGGGCTACCCATTATGGCGGCCACGGTGCTGCTGCTGGGCTTTTTCCTGCTGCTCACCATTCTGGGCATTTCCGAGTCGGCGGTGGTAGCCGTGGGCATCTTTGTGCTGCACTTGCTGTCGCTCACGGTGCTGGTGGGTGCCACGGGCTGGTACTTGGCCACGCATGGGCTAGCCACACTAGGGGCCAACTGGCAGGTGCCGCTGAAGGGCGGCAACTTGTTCACCGCCCTGTTCTTGGGGTTTAGTGCCGCCATGCTGGGCATTTCCGGGTTTGAAAGCTCGGCCAACTTTGTCGAGGAGCAGGCACCGGGCGTTTTTCAGAAAACCCTGCGCAACATGTGGGTCGTAGTCACGGTTTTCAACCCGCTGCTGGCCTTGCTGGCCGTGGCGGCCCTACCCCTGGTAGAAGTAGGTGCCCACACCGAAACGCTACTCTCGTACCTGGGGCACACGACGGGAGGAACGTGGCTGGCCACGCTCATCTCGGTCGATGCGGTGGCCGTGCTCAGTGGGGCCGTGCTCACGTCGTTCGTGGGCGTGAGTGGCCTCATGAAGCGCATGGCTCTGGACCGTATTCTGCCCCAGTTTTTCCTGAAAGAAAACAAGCGCCAGAGCACCTACGTCATTTTGCTCACCTTCTTTTTGCTGTGCCTCTCGGTGCTGCTGATTACCGACGGCGAGCTGGGGCCGCTGGCGGGCGTGTACACCATATCGTTTCTGTCGGTGATGGCCTATTTTGCCCTCGGCAACCTGCTGCTCAAAAGCAAGCGGCCTAACCTACCGCGGCCGATATACGCGGGCATCGGTACGGTAGCGTTGGCGCTGCTGGGAGTGCTCACGGCGCTGTATGGCAACATTCGCATCCGGCCCGACTACCTGATTGTGTTTCTGCAATACTTTCTGCCGGCTCTGCTTTTGGTATCGGCCTTGCTCAACCGCACCGCCCTATTAAATCTGGTGCTGCACGCGGCCGAGTCGCTGGCCGAGCATTTTCCGCGTGTTTCCCGCCTCAGTCGGTTTGCCATTCGGCGGCAGCTGCGCGAGCAGCACCAGCAGGAATTCGTGTTTTTTACGAAAGGCGACAACGTCTCCAACCTCAACAAGGTAATGGCCTACGTAGTGGAAAATGAGTCGACCAATCGCCTCAAAATTGTGACTTTGCTGCGCGCTGGCGAAACGTTCTCGCCGGAGCTGCTCACCGACATCCAGGTGCTGGACCGGGCCTACGAGCAGATTGTGGTCGATTTTGTGAGCCTGGAAGGCCACTTCGGCCCCGAGCTGATTGAGCGCTTGTCGAAGGAGTGGAGCATTCCCAAAAACTTCATGTTCATTGGCTCGCCCGGCGATAGGTTTCCGTACCAGATTTCCGAGTTGGGCGGCGTCCGGCTGATTATTTGAGCGGCCGTTGCCCTGCCCCGACACAGAGCAGCTCCTTGGTCGGCAGGCAGTAGCGCGGACTGAAAGCCCGCGCTACTGCCTGGCTATACGCTGCCCTGAGAATTCCAACGCGCTGCGCTAAGCGCAGGCACTACTTCTATCAGGCTGGAGCATTGGCCTTGGCTAGCCAGTGGGCTTGCATCTCCTCGTAGGTAGTGCGCACCGCTTCTTTTTCGTATTCCGTGGCCAGGGTTGTTTCCGCTACGTGCAGCAGGAGCCGGGCCTGGGCCGCCACGGTGGCTTTGCGCTCGGGCGGGTGGGCGGCCGCGCCTACCTGTGCCAGCGCCCGTAGCAGCCGCTGCACTACTGCGTGATTGCCTTTGGCGTTGAGGCACACCAGGTCGAAGGCTAGCTTTACATACCCCGCAAAGTCGCGGGCGGGCATCTGCACCAGCATCTTGGCGCCCGATTCTGTGGTGCGGAGCGTAGCCGGCACTGGTCGCCCGGCCAGCCGCTGCACCAGCACGCCCAGGTGGTCGACGGCCATGATGGCCGTGGTCGTGTCATTGATGCCCGGCGAGAGGGCCTTCAGGGCAATGTCTACCAGCTGCTGGATGCCGAAGCCAACATCCTGCTCGATACTGCGGTACGATTCCAGCCGCACGCACCGCTTGAGCGCCTCGTGGTCGGCGGCAGAAAGAGCGACTGCCCCCGGCGGCGGCAGGTAGCTGACCAGGCAGTTGCCCTCGCCCACAAACGCGCCGACCGGCTGCGCTACCCGCAGCCAGGCCTGGTGCTGGGTGGCCCAGGCCAGCAGCGCATCGGCGTCGAGGCGCTGCACGTAGCCCGTTTGGGTGGCTGCTACCGCCTGCCAGCCGGGCCGGGCCGCGGCCTCCTGCCAGGCGGCGAGTACGGCTGGGTCGGTGGCGGGCGCGCCCAGCGCTTCGGGAAACAGCTCGTCTACCGCAGCGCGGCTCTGGCGGCTGATGCGTTGCAGGATGGTGTCGGTTTGCAGCGACTCGGCAATGTGGTGAATGAAGTAGATGAGCGCCGCCACGCCGCCCAGGGCCAGGGTCAGCCCGCCCAGCACAGCGGTGGAGGGTACAAATTTCTGCTCGTCGGTGCCGCGAATGGTGCCTAGCACCAGCAGGCAGTACGCAAACACGCCCACGAAATAGCCCATCACCACCTGATTGCCGCGGTCGCGCATGAAGTTGCGCAGCACCCGGGGCGAATACTGGCTGCTGACCTGCGAAATGGTGGATAGCGTGAGCGAAAAAACCAGCGCCGCCACCGTGAGCATAGAGCCGGCCACGGCCGTAAGCATACTGCGCGAGCCCTGCGCCCCGACCCCGAAGAGCAGCGGAAACCGCTTGGCCCCGTCGAACGACGTGTGGCTGTCAAATTCAATCAGCCCGTACGCCAGCCCGCAGGCTCCCAAGACCAGCAGGCCGGGCAAAAACCATAACGAATCGCGCAGGCGCTGCCAGAAACGGCGCAGGAGAGCAAGTAGCATAAAACAGCCAAAAGGTTCGATTGACGAGTTGTACGGATACGGACCAGGTTTCGCCAGGCAGCTTGCCCCGCAGGGTGCAGCGCGACCCTGTACCCTGCGCAACTACTCGGGATAGGGTGTCCGGACTTCACTGACAACAGCGCCTGCCTACGTGCCGAAAGCGGCTTCGACTGTTACGGCCAGCACGCTACCTCAACCTTTCAACCAACCCGCTGGTATAGAAGGAATAGCTACTTGTTCGCGTCCGCACGATTTATTTGCTTAACCGCGGCTGCCCGTGGTGGATAGTGCAGTTACCCTGCATGATAGGTTCTTTTTTTGCCCCACGACCGCCTAGGTGGCGGTACGCGTTACCAGCGCAGGCTAGTCGTCACGTCACTGCCCTCTCCACACCATGCACCGCCCTCACTCGACCGTCCCCTTATTTCTAGGTATTTTTTGCGTAGCGCAGTTAGTGGGAGGTGGGTGCACGACCCGGCAAAATCCGGCCGAGGAAGTGCCGGGCGCGGCGGCCGGCGGGGGCTTGCAGTTTCAGACCGCCACTACCTCCAGCAGCCCGGCCGGCAGTAAGATGGGCGATTTTGTCGTGGCCGCCAAAGCCGCTACGCCCGCTGTAGTGCACATTAAAACCACCTATGAGGCCGCCGACTCCGACGATGCCTACGGCCAGGGCGATGGCTCGCCCGCCGAAAGCCGGGTAGCGCGCGCCTCCGGCTCGGGGATACTCCTTACCGCCAACGGCTACATCGCCACCAACAACCACGTGGTGGAAAACGCCGCCACCATCCAGGTTATTCTGCCCGACAACCGGCAATTCGCGGCGAAATTGGTGGGCCGGGACCCTAATACCGACCTCGCGCTGCTCAAAATCGAGGCCACGAACCTGCCGACGATAAAGCTCGGCAACTCGGATAGTGTGCAGGTTGGCCAGTGGGTAGTGGCCGTGGGCTATCCCTTTTCGCTCAATACTACCGTCACGGCCGGCATTATCAGCGCCAAAGCTCGTAGCATCGGCATCATCAACCGGCCCCGCACCAGCAACTCTGAGGAGGGCCAGCCGCCAACGGGCAACACCGGCGTGGAGTCTTTCCTGCAAACCGACGCAGCTATCAACCCCGGCAACAGCGGCGGCGCGCTCGTCAATACCAACGGCGAACTGATTGGCATCAACTCGGCTATTGCCTCGCAAACCGGCAGCTACGCGGGCTATGCGTTTGCCATCCCGGTGAACCTGGCCAAAAAGATTCTGGGCGATTTGCAGCAGTATGGGTCGGTACAGCGCGGCGTACTCGGCGTGGCGTTTCCGTCGCCGGCCGCCGAAGAGCAGTACTTCAGCCAGCAAGGGGTGCAGCCGGGCTCGGTCAGCGGCGTCTACATCACTGGGGTGCTGCCCACGAGTGCCGCCGCTGCCGCTGGCTTGCGCGAAGGTGATGTCATTCAACGCATTGATGGGGTAGCGCTGAGCTCGTCGGCTGAGTTTTCCGAACGCATTGCCCGCCACCGGCCGGGCGATGTAGTGCAGCTCACCTACTTGCGCAACCGTACGCCCACTACCGTATCGGTGACGCTAAAAGGGGAGCAAGCCGCCGGGACGCTCCCCCCGAACACGGCCGCGCTGGCGGCGATTCATGCGAAGCTGGGGGCCAGCTTCGCGCCCCTGCCAAACTCATTAAAACAACAGTTTCAGCTCCAGGCCGGCGTACTGGTCACCGACGTGCAGGCAGGCGGCTTTTTTGCGCAGCTCGGCATTCCCAGCGGCACGATTATCGCCTTTCTCAATGGCAAGCCGGTGAGTACGTCCCAGGATATTGATGCGGCGCTGCTGGCCGCCCAGCGGGGCCTGATTAAACTGCTGGCGATTGCCCCCGACGGGTCACGGGTCGTTTTTGATTTTTCGCTGGGAACGTAGCCTGGGGCAGCTTTAGGGGAGTTCTAGGCTCGCCGGGCGTGGACCCCACGCCCGGCGAGCCTAGAACTTATCAACAACACCAGTTCTTTCCCTAGTGCTTTAAGCGCTGAAGCATCGCTTTCATTTCCGCGATTTCGCGCTTTTGCGTCGCAATGATGCCATCGGCCAGCTTGCGCACTTCGGGGTCGTGAATAGTGGCCCGCTCGCTGACCATGATGGCAATGGAATGGTGCGGAATCATGGACTCCATAAAGCGGGTGTCGTTGACGAACGTTTGAGTGCGCAGTAGCCCCAGCACGCCGACGAATAGGGCCGCTCCTACGCCCATAATGAACCCATTTATACGCTTGCTGGGGTACATAGCCGGCATGAAAAGCAGCATCAGAAACGCCATTGGCACAATCATCAGGCAGGTCATGTAAAACCGATTCAGGCTGAAGTAGACGTGGTCCAACTCGTACGTGTTGAAGTACATGACTACGTGCATGACGACAAAGGAAGCGGCGAGCATTAGCAGGAAGCGGCGGTAGTGGCCGGGTGACGGGGTGGTGGGCTGGCGGGTAGTATTCATGTGAAGCGGGAAAGAAGTGACAATAAAAACCAATAGGTGAGCAAACTACCCACCTGCCAAGCCTAACGCAAGGCAAGCGGCCGTGGTTGGACGAGCGGGCCGGGGCGAGCGGCGAAATTACCCGGCCTGGTTGATCTGCTAGGCAGTCCTGGCATCGCACCTTTGCGGGCCTATGTCCGATGCTTCTTCTACTTCTCGTTACGCCCAGGTGCTGGCCTGGCTCGACCGCCGCCTCCTGCGGCCGCTTTATACGGCGCGGGTGCGGCGGCTCATTCTGCAAAGCTTTCCCTTTTGGGTAGCCTCGCTACTGACGGGTCTAATGGCCGTGGGCTACGAAAAGCTCTTCACCTGGGCCGAGTCCATCAGCTTTAGTTGGCTGCAACGTGCGCCACTGCTGGCCTTTGGGCTCACACCGCTGGCCTTTTTGGCTTCGTGGGGGCTGGTGAAGCGGTTTGCCCCGGCGGCGCGGGGCAGCGGCATTCCGCAGGTGATGGCCGGCATTGAGCTGTCTAACCCCGCCCAGCACCAGCACACGGCCTATCTGCTCAGCTTGCGGGTCGCTATCGTCAAGGTGCTCAGCAGTGTAGTATTGCTACTGGGCGGCGGGGTCATCGGGCGCGAGGGGCCGACGATTCAGGTGGCGGCGGCCATCTTTCGCGCCATTGGGCGCTTGCAGCCCGCGGGCTGGCCCAAGCTCTCGCGCCAGATTGCGCTCGTCACAGGCGGGGCGGCCGGGCTGGCAGCGGCGTTTAACACCCCGCTGGGCGGCATCGTGTTTGTGGTGGAAGAGCTGACCCAGATTCACTTATCGCGCTTTCGCATGGCCGTGTTCAGCGCCGTGATTATTGCGGGGCTCACGGCGCAGCAGTTTTTGGGCTCCTATCTGTACCTGGGCTACCCCAAAGTCACCTCGCCCGCCGGCTGGTACCAGGTACTGGCGATGGGCACGGCGATGGTCTGCGGCCTGGCGGGCGCGCTCTTCGCCAAAACGCTGCTGGGCCTCAATGCTTACCGCCAGCGCTTTACGACCCTCGGGGCGCAGGCGGGCTGGGTGGGCGGCTGCGGGCTGCTGCTGGCCGGGCTGGCCTACGCGGTGGGGCCCGATGGGGTGGGCACGGGCAAGCCGATTATCAACCAGCTGCTGTTTCAGAACAGTGGCGTGGTGCCGGGCTACCTGTTTCCGGTGCGCTTCGTGGGCATGGCCCTGAGCTACAGCAGCGGCGGGGCGGGCGGCGTGTTTGCCACCTCCCTGAGCGCGGGCGCGCTGCTCGGCGATGGGCTGGCCCGCCTGGCCGGCGTGGCCGTGGCCGACCGCAACCTGCTGATTCTGGTGAGCATGGTGGGGTTTCTGACGGGGGTGGTGCGCTCGCCCTTCACGGCGGCCATCCTGGTGCTAGAAATGACGGACCGCCACTCGGCCATTTTTCAGCTGCTGCTGGGCGCGCTGCTGGCGCAGGCCGTGGCCGCGCTCGTCGATCCGCATTCGCTCTACGAGCACTTGCGCCAGGGCTTCATCCGGGAGAGTATGGAGCAGGCAGAGGCGGCATCCGTTGCTACTCCCGTGCCTAACCCGCCACCCGGCCAGCCATAACCTACCGGGCCAAGCGGCGTTAAGCTCAAAAGATGAGTTTATTTTCTTTCTTAGCCGCACTGCTTACCCTGGCCGGGTTGTTTTCCTACCTGAACACCCGCTTTTTGCGGCAGCCGGCGGGCATCATGTTTTTGCTGCTGGGCGTGGGGGCGGCGGGGTTGGTGCTGGCGGCGGGCCGGGTAGTGCCCACCTTCACCGAGCAGGTGCGGGCGGCACTGGTGCAGGTCGATTTCACCCAGTTTTTGCTGGGCTCGGTGCTGAGCTTTCTGCTGTTTGCTGGTTCGCTGCACGTGCGGGTCGAGGCCCTGCGGGCCGTGTGGCGCAGCATTGCGGGCTACTCCACGCTGAGCGTGCTGCTGGCCACGGGGCTGGTGGGCGTGGGCACTTACGCGCTGCTGTACCTGGCTGGCGCACCGCTGCCGCTGCTGCCGTGTTTGCTGTTTGGGGCGCTCATTGCGCCCACCGACCCTATCGCGGTGCTGGGCATTCTGAAAACGACTGCCATCGAGCCGCACATCGAAACCAACCTGGCGGGCGAGTCGCTCTTCAATGACGGCTTTGGGGTGGTGGTATTCGCGACCTTGCTGGAACTGGCCACGCCGGGCGACACGCCGAGCCTAGGCTCGGCCGGGCTGCTCTTGCTGCGCGAGGCCGGGGGCGGGCTGCTGGCCGGTGCGGCGCTGGGCTACGTGGGCTACCGGCTCATCAAGAGCATCGACCACTTCCAGACCGAAATCATCCTGACCCTGGCCCTGGTAATGGGCGGCTATGCGCTGTGCAGCAAGCTGGGCGTGTCGGGGCCGCTGGCGATGGTGGTAGCAGGCCTGATTATCGGCAACGTGAGCCGCAGCGAAGCCGTGTCGGACACCACCCGCGCGTACCTCGAAAAGTTCTGGGAAGCCTTGGATGAAGTGCTCAATGCCGTGCTGTTTGTGCTGATGGGCCTAGAACTGGTCGTGATTGGCCTGAGTCCGTTTTACCTGGGCCTGGGGCTGGCAGCGGCCGTGCTGGCAGTAGTAGTACGCTTCGTGGCGCTGGCGCTACCCACGCGGCTGCTGGGCCTCACGCAGCAGCTTCCGCCGCGGGCGTTGCTCATCCTCACCTGGGGCGGGCTGCGCGGGGGTATTTCGCTGGCCTTGGCCCTGAGTTTGCCGGCCGCGCTGCACCCCGAGGTGTTTGTGCCCATGACGTTTGCCGTGGTGCTGTTTTCGGCTGTAGCGCAGGGACTCACCTTGAAGAAACTGTTGACCTTCCTCAATCGCCCGGCAAGCTAGTAGCGCGGACTTTCGTAAGCGACCAGCTTAGGCGGGTAAAACAGCTAGCCAAGCTGGTTTATTCGCGGACTGAAAGCCCACGCTACGATACGGGTGTTCGCAACAGTATACTTTTCTTTTCTCCCATCCATGCCCCTACTGACTACCCTGTGGCGCTTTCTGCGCTCCCGCTTCCTGCTGACCGAAGACATGGCCGAGCCAGCCGAAATTCAGGCCGCCGTGGAGGCCGGTATTCCCTTTCAGGGGACTAACCTGTGGGTGCTGATGTTTGCCATTTTAGTAGCGTCGGTGGGGCTCAACGTCAACTCGACGGCCGTTATCATCGGGGCCATGCTCATTTCGCCGCTCATGGGGCCAATTGTGGGCATCGGCTTCGGGGCGGCCACGCTGGAGCTGGCCCTCATTCGGCGCGGGTTTCGGAGCCTGCTCACGGCTACGGTTATCAGCCTGGCTATCTCGGCGTTGTACTTCCGCCTCACGCCCCTCACCGACGCGGGCTCCGAGCTGCTGGCCCGTACCCAGCCCACTACCTGGGACGTGCTCATTGCCCTCTTTGGCGGGGCGGCCGGGGCGGTGGGCCTCACCCGCCGCGCCAAAAGTAACGTGATTCCGGGCGTGGCCATTGCCACGGCGCTCATGCCCCCGCTCTGCACGGCGGGCTATGGGCTGGCCACGATGCACTGGACTTATTTTGGCGGCGCGCTGTATTTGTTTTCGATTAACTGCGTCTTTATCAGCCTAGCCACTTTCCTGGTGGTGCAGCTACTGCCCTTGCCCAACCACGCCTTTGCCGACGACCAGCAGGCGCGGCGGGTGCGAGCTAGCATTCTGGGGCTGGCTCTGCTCACGGCTGCCCCCAGCGTGTACCTGGCCGTTGGCATCGTGCGCGACGGGGCCTTTACCCACAATGGGCAGCAGTTTGTGGAAGAGCAGTTTAATCAGCCGGGTACTTACGTGGTTACCAGCCGACTAACGGCCGAGACCCAGACCATCAACGTGCTGCTGGCCGGGCAACGGCTTACTGCCGCCCAGCTGCGGGCCGCCCGCGCTCACTTGCCCCAGTACCACCTGGATAAGGCCCAGCTCACCGTGCGCCAGGGGCTGGCCCGCGTTGATTCGGCCGATGCCCAGGCTCTACGCACCAGCGTGCTGGCCGACGTGCGCAGCCGTACCGAGCAAACGCGGGTGAGCTACGAGGGGCGCCTGGCCCAGATGCAGCAGCTACTGGCCCACACCGACAGCGCCGCTGCTAGCCGCCTACCCCCGGCTGCCACCCTGCTGCATGAGGTGCAAGTCGAGCACCCCCGCGTGCGCCAGCTTGGCCTGAGCCGCCTCGTGCAGCCCGCCGCCGACTCACTGCGGGCCGATACGACGGTGGTCGTGGCAGTGCGCGTGCGACCGGCGCTGCCGGCCGCCGAGCAGCAGCGCCTGGCCGCCTGGCTGCGCGTGCGGGCCGGCGGGCGGCAGCCCGTGCAGCTGCTGGTAGCGCCGGTGGCCGCTGCTGGTCCAGCGTTGCCCTGACCGGTGAGACAAGTCAGCAACCAAATTTTGCCAAGAATAATTGGTGTTTTATTTCGAACATTTCGCCTTAATCCCTACTTTACGCTTCACCTTATTTTCTCTTTTTCACGCACGTATGAAATCTTTCCTTTCCCTTGCCAGCGTAGCCGTCATCGGCTGCACGCTCAGTAGCTGCTCGCTCGGCCACTCGGCCAGTGATGATGTTAAATCCAATAACCCCGCCGTGGCCCAGCAAGCCCAGAAGGTAGTGGAACTCCAGCAGCAGGTAGATGCCCAGGAGAAGGTGGTGAAGGACCAGAAAGACGTGGTAAAAAACCGCGAGAAGGCTGTGGACAACCAGAAGGACTTGACCGATACTGAGAAGAAAAAGCTCGACGGCCTGAAAGACCAGCTTAACGGAGCCAAGCAAAATCTGAAGGGCGTGAAAACTCAGGCCAAAGTTCAATAGTAGCTGGCTACCAGCTAGTAAAGTACAGCTATGCGGTATTTTCTGACTGGCCTGCGCTACCTGCTGGCCGGGCTGAGCGCGCTGGCGCTGCTCATCACCCTGGTTTCGGTGGTGCCCTCCGCCGTGTGGTGGGTGCAGGTGCTGGGCTTTCCGCGGCTTCAGTTGCTAGTGCTGCTAGCAATATCCCTGCTGGGCTGGCTGGCGCTGAGTTGGCCGGCCCACCGCCGCTTGCGTCGGTGGCTGCTGCTGGGCTGCGCAGTAGGGGCGGTGGTACAAGCCTCCTTTTTGTGGCCCTACCTGCCGGTGGTACCCCAGGCCGTGCCGATGGCCCCTTCGGGCCAAGCTACTGGGGCTAGCCGGCTGCGTATACTGGTTATCAACGTCTTGATGACCAACCGCCAGGATGCTCGCCTGCGGCAGCTAGTGCAAGCCACTCAGCCCGACGTGCTGCTGGCTCTGGAGCCTGATGCCTGGTGGGTGCAGGCGCTACAGCCCCTGCGCGCTGCCTACCCCTACCGCGTCGAGCTGCCGCGTCCCGATGCCTACGGGATGCTCCTGTACTCCCGGTTTCCGCTGGCCGACACGCAGGTGCAGGATTTGCTGCAACGCGGCGTGCCCTCCATCCGCACGCACCTGCAACTGCCCGATGGCCGGCAGCTTACGTTTTTCGGCATCCATCCCACGCCACCCATTCCTGACAACTACCCCGATGGGGTGGGCCAGCGCGGCGTGGCGCTGCGCAAAGTGGCCGCCCTGGTGCGGCAGGATACCCTGCCCACCATCGTGGCCGGCGACTTCAACGACGTGAGCTGGTCGAGTACCATCCACCAGCTCACCAGCTCGGGGCAGCTGCACGATGTGAGCCTAGGGCGTGGCCTCTTCCCCACCTTCGATGCCCGCTCGCGGCTGGCCCGCTGGCCGCTCGACCACTTCTTTGTGAGCGCTCCGTGGCAGGTAGCGGAGCTGAAGCGGCTGCCCGACGTGGGCTCCGACCACTTCCCCTTGTATATCGAGCTGGTGCTGCCGCCCAATTAACGCGCTACTTGGGCTGCTTGGCGGGTCGGTTGCGGTCGACCATGATGCCCAGCGAGAGGTTTTGGCTGTACTGGAAGTTTTGGTCCTGGTTGTAGTCGTAGAGCACGATGCCCCCCAGGGTCACGTTAATAATGGTGTTGACCTTCGCCGTCAGGGTCAGGTCGAGGCGGTGCGAGGTATCGACCAGCCGGGGCCGGGCGTAGTCCACAAAAAGCACGTAGCGCGCCTTGAGGTCGGCATTGGGGCCCAGGGGCTGGTCGAGCTGGGCCAGGGCCTGGAAGCCAACCTGCCAGTAGGCCGAGCGGCCGGGCCGCACGCCGTAGATGGTGGTGTCGGCCGGGTGGCGGAAGCGCTCGGGCTGCCGTACGGTAGTCACGCGCGGCGCTAGCGGAGCCAGGCGCAGGTTGAAGCGGTCATTGGGATGAAACTCGGCCCCCACCGAGCCCGTGAGGTAGCCGGGCGCCAGAAAGCTGGAGATGAGCGTAGCGCGGTTGTCATCGTCATAATTATAGCCGGGGGCAAACTGCGAGAGCAGGTTCAAAGCCCCAAACAAGCCCCACTTCTGGGTGAGGTCGTAGCCGTACTTGGTGTCGAGGTACAGCCGGTCGTTGTTTTTGCGGTAGCCGCCGTCCTCACCCTGCGTGTACTGGCCGGCATAAAGGAAATCGGCCTCGCCCTGCCAGTTGTGCACGCCGCGCTGATAGTTCGCTTTGCCATTGAACAGCAAGCTAAGCCCCAGCGAGCTGGTGCCGCCGCTCTTCCAGTTTTTAGAGATGAGGGCCTCATTGGCGTTGAGGCTGGCCCGCAGGTGGGTGGCCCAGTAGCGCACGCTGTCGGCGGGCAAAGTTGGGGGCGAAGTCGTTTGCGCGGCGGCGGGGAGGCCCAGGGCCAGCAGTCCGAAAAGTAAGCGATTGCGCATATGCACGGCGAGGAAGCGGCTCGCCACAAGGGCGGCCTGGGAGGAAGGAAGGCTCCGCCGGAGCGGCCAGCGGCGGGCGCGCCCGGTTGAAAGCTAAGCAATATTATCCCCGGAACGTACAACCCCACGGGAAGCTACTGGCTAACAGGCGGACGAACCCGCTAGTCAAGCCAAAATAGGCTGTTTATCAGTAAATTTAAACCCGCCTTTCGGCAACACTCCCCGCTTTTAGCACCAAAGACTATGGATTTTTCAATTGCCTGGCAGAAAATCAACCAAATGGGCCGCAGCTTTATGGCCCTGCTTCCCAACCTGATTTTTGGGCTAGTGGTATTCATCGGGTTCATCTTCCTGGCCCGGGGCGTGAAGGCGCTGGTCGAGCGCGTCGTGGCGAGCCGGCAGACAAGCCAGAGCCTGAAGCTGCTGCTGGGTCGCCTCTCCTACGTGGCGGCGCTCATCCTCGGCATCCTGGTCACGGTCACCATCGTGGTGCCCAGCTTTACGCCGGCCAGCCTGCTCAGCGCGCTGGGCGTAGGCGGCGTGGCCATCGGCTTTGCCTTCAAGGACATCTTCCAGAACTTCCTGGCCGGCATTCTACTGCTGGTCACCGAGCCGTTCAAACTCAACGACCAGATTACCTACAAGGACTTTGAGGGCACCGTCGAAGAGATTCAAACCCGGGCCACCACCATCAAAACCTACGACGGCCGGCGGGTAGTCATCCCCAACGCGGAGCTCTTCATCAACGCCGTGACGGTGAACACCGCCTACGACAAGCGCCGCCTGCAATACGACATCGGCATTGGTTACAGCGACGACATTGCCCAGGCCCGGCAGCTGATGCTGGAGGCTATGCGGGGCGTGGACGGCGTGCTAGCCGACCCGGCCCCCGAGGCGCTGGTCGTGGACCTGGCCGGCAGCAGCGTCAACCTCCGCGCCCGCTGGTGGATAAACCCGCCCCGCCGCGCCGACGTGATGGATGCCCAGGATCGGGTGCTCGAAGCTATCAAAAACACGCTCACCGCTCACGGCATCGACCTGCCCTTCCCGACCCAGCAAATTCTGCTGCACGACCAAACCGAAGCCACCGACGGCGACCGCAAAACCCAGCGCGAGGGCTGGCCAGCTGGCCAAGGCGACGTGCCCCAGTCGCGGGCTGAAATCCGACAGGCGCAACAAGCCGAGCAGGCGACCCCCGAAAACTAGTTTTCGGTCCCATCCCCATCCCCGGCCCACCCTACTTGCGCGTAGTCAAAAACGCAATCAGCGGCGCCAATTCCTTTTCCAAAATAACGCCCCAAAAGTGGGTATGTGCCGACGCCATTCACGAGGCGAATGCGCAGCTCGCCGGGCATAAGGCAGCGGCCGACCAGCGTTATGTTGGGGCCGCGAATGCCGCCTTGGCTGCCTACCTGGTGGCAATAGAGACAGCCTTTGTTAGCGAAGCGGGCAGCCCCCGTGCACTACTTACCGGATCGGTGGAGTGGACGAGCTTGGCGGAAGGGACTTGGACATCGGACTTCGGCGGCCAGGGCGCTTGGAGGCCCAGCAGCAACGTGCCCTTAAACACTACCACGCACACCGAGCCCAACACCGCCCACAGCCGCCACAAGGTTGCTGGATGTTTGCTCGCGCTCATGGCCATCAATCAACGGAGTTGTACATCGCCAGCAAACTGTCTCTTATCTTTGCCTATTCTATTGACAGGTTGTCAATTATACTATT
>CAZERY010000037.1:0-21430 GCA_964514915.1 uncultured Hymenobacter sp. | reverse complement strand
GGGGAACAGGTATAAGCCTTCAATGTTTTGGCTAACAAGCAATAACAACTCTATTACAACACACTGATTCCTTCCTGCCAACCGATGTGCTTTATGTTGCCTATAACTACGCTACTTGGTATGCCGCTACCTACTGAGGTCCCGCTGGCTGCAATTGGCCGGGCAGAAAAAAGGGCCTACTATTGGTAACTTTAAAATGCTGGTAGGTACCCTGTCTCTGGGTGTGGTACGCCGGTTTGGGCGGGGGTAAGCCGCCACTACCTAACTCTTGGATTACTTGCTAAAAGTATATGACAGAATATAACTCACCAAGTGCTGCCGGCGCTCCGTTGGGTGTTACACTGCTTGTTTGCACCTACAACGGGGCCCTTCGTTTACCCCAGACACTGGCTCATCTGGCGGCGCAGCAGGTGCCGGCTGGTGTGGCCTGGGAGGTAGTGCTAGTGAGCAATGCCAGTACCGATGACACATTGGTTGTGGTTCCGCAACTATGGGCCGAATTGGGTGCCCCGATCTCTTTAAGGGTGTTTGACGAGCCACAGCCCGGTAAGGAAAATGCGCTTATTCGAGGTTTTGATGAGGCCCGCTACGCGTACATCTGCACTGTGGATGATGACAACTGGCTCTATCCAGACTACTTGGCGCAAGCAGTCACCATCATGCAGGCTCACCCAGAGATTGGTATACTCGGCGCGTATTCCGAAGGCGCATTTGAGATAGTCCCTCCCGCGTGGTTCGAGCAGTTTCAGGCCGTGTACGCGATAGGTGCGCCAGGCACCGCGTCGGGACCGTTAGCGCGGGGAGCAAATGTGGCGGGGGCGGGTTCGGTGATATCCAAACACGCCTGGCAGTTGCTGCGGGCCTGTGGTTTTGAATTTAATAACTCGGCTAAGCGGGGGGCCGTGCTTTCTGGCGGCGAAGATGTAGAACTGGGGAATGCCATGCAGCTAGCGGGCTACAAGACTTGGTATGACGAGCGCCTGCGCTTCCGTCATTTCATGTACAAGGAACGCCTGAACTGGAACTACCTGCTCCGCGTCGGCAGCGGCACCGCCACGTCGGATCTAACGGGCCTCGTGTATTACGTTTTGTTGCGCGAGCCCACGCTAGATGCGGCCACCTTTGGGCGCCGCTACTACCGCTGGCTGGCGTGGAGGGGCTGGCAGGTATTACGTCAGCCAGGGCGGGTACTCACTTACTGGCTGCAACGGCACGATGAAGCGCACCCGGAAGCGTTTGATACGATGCGGCAACTGCACACACTTGGCGTTGCCCTCACGGGTCGCGCGGAGGCCGCGCGCATCTTTAGTAGAGTGAAAAAGCTCCAGCAGTGCCTGCAAGCCGCTGGCCACCCCTGAACTGGCCGCTGGTTGCCAAAGGGAAAAGCTCCGCAAGCCTTGAACAGGGCGATGTCGGGCTGGCTGGGTTACTTGGTTTGTTCGTGACCTTGTGCTGCTTAGAGTGCCTAATCTGTCGTTTTTTTACCTAACTGTCTTTGGCGATGTATACGTCGTTAGCGGAAATTCTTTCCACCCGTCAGTACCTGAAAGATACATCTTACCAAGTCATTTATGAGCGGGAGGTAAATTCTCCAATTTACAAAACTCAAAACGGGCAATGAATATATTTACGCGAGTTATACGCTCATTTTTATGGCGTTCCAAAATTGGCAGGTTTACAGCAGAAAAATTTTGGCAAAGAAGGAACGCGGGTGATGATATGCGCTACCTTTTTTACAATGAGGCAAGTGTTATAGGAGATTTGCCAATTTGCTTTGAGGAAGAAACTTTTAATAAATTTCTTCACGATAATTTAGGTAAGTGGGTTATTCAAAAGCAAGCTGAGTATGTTCTTGAAGTAGATGATGTTCTGGTAGAGCCGGAACGTAGCTTAGGGACAAAAGGATTAAACCAATTAATAGAGCAAACGGTTGTCTTTACCGTTGACTACCAATACCCCTATATACTTCCGCATCTGCTTCATAGGGATAAACCCAAATTTCTAAAAGCAGCTGTGCTTTATGACGGGTCCGCAACCAGAAACCTGTATCATCACCTCATAGAAACGGTGTGCCGCCTCTCGGTATTGTCAAAAACAGATTTACCAATAGATATTTCTATCATTGTAAATCGATCTGTTTATGATAGCCCTTTCTTTCAGTATCTTTTTTCTAAGAGTCCTTATTTTAAATCCTTCAATTGGCTTGTTCAAGAGCCGCATGAATGGTTGCAAGTAGAGAAATTATATCGGCCTAAAGCTCTCTACTTTGGAAGCGAAAGTTGGGATTTTACCAGGAAGTTGTATAATCTTGATGAAGTTACTCCTAGCAAAAAGGTATTTCTTAGCAGGGATAAGAAGCGCTATACCAGAGGTTTAAGCAACGAGCAGGAAGTAATTAGTATGCTTCATAACTACGGATTTGAGGTAGCATATGCGGAACACTTAACCATTGACGAGCAAGTAAAGCTTTTTCAGGAAACCGAATATCTCGTCGCTCTAACAGGGATGGGACTTATACAGCAATTCTTTATGTCCTACGAAAAGGCGCACATTATCGAAATTATTCCGGTAAACAGGTTGATGCCTGAGTACTATTGCCAGGCTTATTCTTTGGGAATTAAGTACTATGATGTTGTTTTGGGGGAAGACATTGACCGAGTGCCTATGTCAAGCAGTAATCACAAAAGGTATGAAGGCTTAAAGGAGTATGAAGTAGATGTTTTTAAGCTAGAAAAGTCAGTATTGAAGATGCTGAATGCTCCAGCTGATAAAAAAATCTATGGAAATTTTAGTGCGCCACTTGTTGGGTAAAAATTTAGAGTGATTCTCAAGATGATTTAAGGATTTAGGGCGAATGAGCCGCACGATGTGGGCAGGGATATAAATTTAGATTTGCTCCCGGCTCACCGATGTCGCTGCACTCTCAGTTAGGGCTTAATTCGCGACAAAAATTCTGGATTCAGGTTTCTTTGGAGGCTGGCTTGACAGCATCTTTGAGGTGCTGGGCTGCTTCACAGAAGTACACGTTTCTGCTTTTCATCGAAATCGAACTACAGATGCAGGACGACGGCACCAACCATTGCCAGTACATTCTGGCTGCCGACCTATCCATCGACTATTACTACCTGTTCTGTGCGCTCAGCGGCCTAACCCTTACCGTGCAGGGCGACGACCTACTGGTGGACGTAAACCAGCGGGCGCATATAGTAGGTCATGTGTGGGGAACATGGTTATAAAGATTATTAAATAATTAATAATAGTATTATGCTCTGCGTTGCCGGGCGCCCACTTATCTTTGCCGAGTTGTTGGAAAAATAATTTTTATGCCTGCTTGGCCGTCTTCGGTATCTTTGTCGGCGGTTTGCTGTGCTTTTGATTGGCTATTCGTTTCGTGTATATGAGTATTGCCGCTATCCTATCGACCCGCTCTTACCTAAAGGCGCCGTTGTATCATCTGATTTATGAATGGGAGGATGAACTAGCAGCGGACTTCCGGGTACCCGTGCTGAACGCGCTGCCGCCGTTTCGCCGGGCGCTTATCAACCCGGTGAGCCGAAAAATTTTCAAGGCTTTTGGCCCACAGGCGTTGGCCGCCGCCAGCAATGCTGCCGAAACGGCTAATGTGTTTCGCCCGTCGGCCGGGCCGTACCTGGTATTCGAGCTGGGAGCCGGCACGCAACCTAGTTTTTCTACCTCACCCAAGGCCATTCCTGCGTTTATTGACTTGTGGAAGCACACGGACTGGAAGGCGTTTGAGGTACTGTACCGGGCCTGTCCCTTGGTGCTGATTTCCAGTCTGGAAACGCTGGAGTACATGAAAAGTATTGGCTGCGCGCTTAACCTGGCGCACTTTCCCCTTAGCCTAGCCGACCGGCACCGCGCGGCACCGGGCACGGTGTACGAGAAAAAGTACGACATTCTGCTGGCCGGCCGCCTCGACGTGCGCACCAGCCAGATACTGCGCGACTACCTGCAGACTTTTGCGCAGAAGCACCCCAAAGTGGAGTTTCTCTACCAGCAGGAGATAGACGGCGAGTTTCATTATGTGTCGAACCAGCGCGGGCCAATTGGTAAGTTTCAGAGCCGCGAATCATACCTGGAGCTGCTGCGCGCCAGCAAAATTTCCTTTTACAGTACGCCAGGCCTGGACGGGGGCGAAAAGCGCACCGGCGGCTTCAACCCCGTGACCCCACGCTATTTAGAGTTGCTCAACGCGCAGTGTCTGCTGCTGGGCCGCTACCCCGACAACGAGGAAACGCGCTTTTATGAGCTGGCGCGGGTATGCCCCAACGTCACGTCCTACGAGCAGTTTGAGGAAACCATGCTGCGCTACCTGGCCCAGGAAACCGCGCCGCTGGCGCTCTACGACGAGATTCTCCAGAAACATTACACTTCGCAGCGCGCTGAACTGCTGCGTGGGCTGCAGCTGGCCTAGCCGCCGAGCCGCCCGCCACCTCACCATTTGACCGACCATTCAGATTAAAATTACATGAAGCGTGCCCTTATCACCGGTGTAACCGGTCAGGACGGAGCCTACCTTGTCGAACTGCTGCTCAGCAAAGGGTACGAAGTGCACGGCATCAAGCGGCGCTCGTCCCTCATCAACACCGAGCGCATTGATGCCCTCTACCAAGACCCGCACGAAAGCCACGTGCGCTTTGTGCTGCACTACGGCGACTTGTCGGATTCGACGAACCTAATTCGCATCGTGCAGCAGGTGCAGCCCGATGAAATTTACAACCTCGGGGCCATGTCGCACGTGAAGGTGTCGTTTGATACCCCCGAGTACGTGGCCGACGTGGACGGCATCGGCACGCTGCGCCTGCTCGAAGCCATCCGCATCTTAGGCCTGGAAAAGAAAACGCGCATTTACCAAGCTAGTACCTCGGAGCTGTACGGCCTGGTGCAGCAAGTGCCGCAGTCCGAAACCACCCCTTTTTATCCACGCTCGCCTTATGCAGTAGCCAAGCTATATGGCTACTGGATTACAGTTAATTACCGCGAAGCGTACGGTATGTACGCCTGCAACGGCATCCTGTTCAACCACGAAAGCCCGTTGCGCGGTGAAACCTTCGTAACCCGCAAAATCACCCGCGCTGCGGCGCGCATTGCGCTGGGGCTGCAGCAAAAGCTGTTTCTGGGTAACCTGGATGCCAAGCGCGATTGGGGCCACGCTAAGGATTACGTGGAGGCTATGTGGCGGATTTTACAGCAGGAAACGGCCGAGGACTACGTAATTGCCACAGGCGTAACTACTACCGTACGCGAGTTCGTGCGGCTGGCGTTTGCCGAGTTGGGCATTGAGCTGGCCTTTAGTGGCGAGGGAATAAATGAGTTGGCGCAGGTAGTGGCCTGCACCAACCCAGAGTTTCAGCTCGAAACCGGCGCCGTGGTGGTGCAGATCGACGAGCGGTACTTCCGCCCCACCGAAGTGGAGCTGCTGATTGGCGACCCCACCAAGGCCAAAACTCAGCTGGGCTGGAAGCCGACCTACGACCTGCCGGCCCTGGTGCAGGAAATGGTACAGGCCGACCTGAAGCTGTTTCAGCGCGACGCCTACCTGCAAGCTGGCGGCCACGCTATTCCCAACGCTTACGAATAGCCTCCGGCACCGCTTTACTATGCAGCAAGACGCTAAAATATACGTGGCGGGCCACCGGGGAATGGTGGGCTCGGCCCTGGTGCGCCGCCTCACGCAAGCCGGCTACGCCAACCTCGTCGTGCGGACGTCGGCCGAGCTGGACTTACGCGACCAGCCCGCAGTAGCCGATTTTTTTGCCCAAGAAAAGCCGGAGTACGTGTTGCTGGCGGCCGCCAAGGTGGGCGGCATTAACGCCAACAACACGTACCCAGTTGACTTTCTGCGCGATAACATTCAGCTGCAAACCAACGTCATCGAGCAGAGCCACGCGCACGGGGTGCGCAAGCTGCTGTTTTTAGGCTCATCGTGCGTGTACCCAAAGCTGTGCCCGCAACCCATCCGCGAGGAGTATCTGCTGACCGGTCCGCTCGAGCCCACCAACGAAGCCTACGCCATTGCTAAGATTGCGGGTATCAAGCTGTGCGAGGCGTATAGGCGGCAGTATGGCCGCAACTTCATCAGCGCCATGCCTACCAACCTCTATGGGCCGGGCGACAATTACGATCTGGAAAACTCCCACGTGCTGCCCGCCATGCTGCGTAAGTTTCACGAGGCCAAGCTTAGCGGGCAGCCGGCGGTAGAAATTTGGGGCAGCGGTACGCCCCGCCGCGAGTTTCTGCACGTGGACGACTTGGCCACGGCCTGCCTGCATCTGCTGCTACACTACGACGAAGCTTCGCTGGTGAACGTGGGCACCGGCGAAGACCTGACCATCCTGGAGCTGGCCGAGCTGGTCCGGGACGTGACGGGTTACGCGGGCGCCATCGAGTTGAACCCCGCCCGCCCCGACGGCACGCCGCGCAAGCTGCTTGACGTTTCGCGGCTGCGAGCACTGGGCTGGGCGCCGCGCATTGGCCTGCGCGAAGGCATTACTCAAGTTTACGCCGACACGTTTCAGCCGGTGGCGCCGGCTGCCTAACCTTACCTTCCTGACTAGGCGCATTGCCTCGGTAGTTGCATTTCTTTCTTTTTACCTCGTCCATGAGTTCGAAGCCCTCCATTGTCATCACGTCCATTTTCGCGCCGACTGAGGCCGTGACGAAGTTTGCCGCCCTGCCCGACTACCAGCTCACCGTAGTGGGCGACAAGAAATCGCCAGCGCAGTGGGCGGCCCCAGGCGTAAGCTACCTTTCCGTTGCCGACCAGGAAGCGCAGGGCTTCATGTTGGCGAGTAAGCTGCCCTTCAACCACTACGGACGCAAAATGATGGGCTACCTGCACGCCATGCAGCAAGGCGCTCAGTTGATTATCGACACCGACGACGACAACATTCCCTACGACGACTGGGCGTTCCCGGCCCTGGAGGGTGCGTTTGCGACGGCCCCGGCCAACAAAGGGTTCGTCAACATCTACAAGAGCTTCACGCCGCACCACATCTGGCCCCGGGGCTACCCGCTTGACCTGATTCTGGACGAAACCCACAACCTGCAAAACGACGAGCTCACGCAGCAGACCAGCAAAATTGGCATCTGGCAGGGCCTAGCCGACAGCGACCCCGACGTGGACGCCATCTACCGGTTGGTGGACAATACCGAAGTTTTCTTTGATAAGCGCGCCCCCATTGTGCTACCCGAAGGCACGCTCTGCCCGTTTAACTCGCAGAACACGGCTGTGCGCCGCGAGCTGTTTCCGCTGTTGTATTTGCCGGCGTACGTCACGTTCCGCTTCACCGATATTCTGCGCGGCCTCGTGGCCCAGCCTATCATGTGGGCACACGGCTACCGGCTGGGCTTCACCGAGGCCACAGTAATTCAGGTGCGCAACCCGCACGATTACGTCAAGGATTTTGAATCGGAGATTCCTTGCTACCTGCACCCCAACCGGGTAATTGCGGCCGTGAGCCGTGCCATCGACGCCGGCGCAACCGTGGCCGAGAATCTGCGCCGGGCCTACGCCGAGTTGGCGAAGGAAAACATTGTAACCGCCCAGGAACTGGAGTTGCTGGACTTGTGGCTGGCCGACGTCCAGGGCCTGATGCAGCAAAGCGCCTAACCATGGCAGGACGCCGCTGAATGACCCACGCCTTCATCCGGTGTCCTGCTTGCTCCAACCCGTTCCTTGCCGATGACCCCTTGTGTATCCGTCGTATTGCCTGTTTACAATGTTGCCCCTTACATTGAGGCCACCATTGCCAGCATTCTAACGCAGACGTTTGCGGACTTTGAGCTGCTGGTACTGGACGACTGCTCCACCGATGGCACGGTGGCCAAAGTGCAGGCTATTCGGGACCCGCGCCTGCGCCTGGTGCAAAACCCGCGCAACCTGGGTCGGGCCGGCACCGACAATGCGGCGCTGCCCTATGTGCGGGGCGAATACGTTGCCAAAATGGATGGCGACGACCTGTGCCACCCCGAGCGGCTGGCCCGGCAGGTAGCCTTTTTGCGCCAGCATCCGGAAGTAAATATGGTAGGCTGCTGGCTGCAAAACTTCGGGGCCAGCACGTATTTGCACCGTTACCCCGCTAGTCCCGCCGATTTAAAGGTAGAAACTCTGTTTACGCTGCCGGGTGGCAATAATTGCTTTATGCTGCGCGCCAACCTGCTGCGTGAGCGCGGCATGCACTACGATGCCAGCCTGCGCCAGACGGAGGATTATGAATTCTGCGTACGTTACCTTGACGAGCTGGTTATTGCCACCATTCCGGAGGTACTGGTACAATACCGGGTACTGCCCAGCGTAGTTAAGCAGGAAATTCTAGCCGAGCGGGCGCGGGTTTCCGGGCAGGTACAGGCGCAGCTGTTTGCCAGTTGGCAGCTTCCAGTGTCGGCCCGCGAGCAGCATATTCATAGTGCGGTGTCGCTGCTGAATATTCCCTTAGGTGACCTGACGCTAGCCGAAATTGAACAATGGCTCTGTCGCCTGCTTGCCCACAATGAGCAGCACCCACGCTTCGACTCCGCAGCCTTGCACCAAGGGCTGGGCAAGCGCTGGTTTGAGGTGTGCTACACCCATCCGCAGCCGTTTTTCGCCAGCTTGCGGCATTTTAGCAAAAGCCAGCTGGCGGCTTATTATCCCCTCACAACCAGGCAGCGACTCAAAATGTGGGCTAAATCAATGCGAAAGCCTTTCTAAAAATTATTAGTGCTTAGTAACTGATGTTACGCACCACCTGCTCCCATTCGCTGGAAAGGGCAGTTTTATCGAATGCAAAAGCCTATTTCCAGTAAACTGACGCAGGTGGTGCGTAACATCAGTTAGTAAGCTGCCTATTTATTCATGCTGCCCGAACCCAACGTATTACTTGTTATTCCGAACTTTGGCCTGGGGGGGGCGCAGCGAGTTTTTCATGACCACAGCGTAGAGCTGGCCCACCACTACCACGTCACGGAAGCTGTCTTCAACTTGGATGGCGGCAATATGTATCCCACCTTCAACGAGGTGGTGAGCCTGGACGTAGCCGGCGCGGGCAGCCCCATCACTAAGCTGCGTAACTTCTGGCACCGCGTGGCCCGGCTCAAAGCCCTGAAGCGCCAGTTGAACGTGGCAGTAAGCATCAGCCACCTGGAAGGTGCCGATTATATCAACCTGCTTAGTAAAGGACCGGAGAAGGTTATTCTGTGCATCCATGGCTCCAAGCTGCACGATGCTAATATCAGTGGCCCGGTAGGGTGGCTGCGCAAGCGCGTGCTTATGCCGTGGCTCTACAACCGAGCCGATGCTATCGTGACGGTAAGCCGCGATATTAAGCCCGAACTCGTTAATTTCTTTGGAGTAAAGCCTGAAAAGGTCTTAACTATCAATAATTTTTTTGAGGTAGCTAGTATCGAAGCTAAAGCTCAGGAACCCTTATCGCCAGCCGAGCAGGCAGTATATGCTTCCGCCCCCATACTAGTAACGTCGGGCCGCCTTACGCGCCAGAAGAATCAGGTGCCACTGCTCACGGTATTTGCATATTTGCTGCGCCAGCAGCCAGCTAAGTTGGTATTTGTGGGCGATGGCGAATTGCGCGATGACATCGTAAGTGCGGCCCGGCAGCGCGGTCTTCGCGTGTACGAAGCCTGGGGCAGTGCTGAACTCTCCACTGATTATGACGTTTACTTTATGGGCATGCAAACTAACCCTTTTAAGTATATCAGGCCGGCCACGCTGTTCGTTTTCCCGTCGGCGTGGGAAGGATTTCCGATGGCATTGGGCGAGGCTATGATTTGCGGCATCCCTGTAGCATCGACCGATTGCCCTACCGGCCCGCGCGAAATGTTAGCCCCTAATACCGCCGCTTCGGTGCAGCCGCTACGCCAGGCAGAGTGGGCTGAGTTTGGGGTATTAATGCCCATGCTCACAAATGAAGCTACCCGGCCAGCCGATGAAGCCGTATGGATGGCTACGCTACTACAATTGCTAGCCGATGGGGCTACGCGCCAACGCCTGGGACAGGCTGCCCGCCGTCGTATGAACGACTTTACCCGTGAGCGTATTGCCGGACAATGGGTGCGATTGCTGGATGATGTCATAAAGAATCAAGTTAAGCTAGATAACTAGCTTGTTCAGGCTAGCCATTAGAGTTACTATTGACTGAAAATCAAGCACATGCCTACTTACTTAATTCGACATTAATTCGGAGCAGATTCATTTAGCTCCGTAACACGCCAAAAAGTACCCAAAGAAGGCCTAAATATGCTGCAATAGCAGGAGTGACTAACAGCATGGAATTACTTGATGCTCATAAAATGCTGAAAGTCGTAATATATAAAATATATCTTATATGATTATCTCGAAGCAAATCGCGCACAATACATTTTTAGTCACTAGGCCAGAGGTTCCTCCTGAAGGGCTGCTGGAGCTTGGTTATTGGAATAGAATACTAGCAGCGCTGCGTGGATTACTCACAGAAGTGCAGTTTGACCAAATGAATTTTCATTTGGTTTTTGGCAATCGAACGGTAGAGGCAATACCAAATGAGGGCTTTCTAAACGTCTTCATTATTGCAGACGAACACCAGCAGCCTCGCCCTTACCTATATAGCAACGGCAATATTATCTTTCAGTCCTATTACTCCGGTACGAAATTTAGCGGCTTATACTCGCGCATATTTCCCTTCCCGCTAGGTTTTAATAGCAAACTAGACTTAGAAAACCAATAGCTTTTAACGAGCGAACGATCAATGTTTTTTTCTCCGGCAATTTGCATAAGGGGCGCCGCAGAATATTTAATTATTATAGTTATCTCCGATACCTGCCTTTTTTTCTGCAGCATAGAATACAAGGTGGAATCAATTTAGTTTATGACAAAAAGTACCCTAATTCATATTTGCAATTTACTAATGGGTTTATGCAAGGATTAAGTTTTGAGCAGTATGCTCAGTATATTAAAAACAGTAAAATAGTATTAACTCCTCATGGGTCAGTAGCAGAAGAGTGCTTTCGACATTATGAGGCGGTGAAATGCGGTTGTATCATCATATCGGAGCGGTTGCCTGAGAATTATTTCTTGTCCGCTTCCCCTATTATTCAGGTAGATAATTGGGGACAAGCAGATAAAATAATAAAAGGATTGCTCGCAAATCCACAGCAAATGGAAGAATTGCATTTGGCAACCCTTAAGTGGTGGCAGGAGGTAGTGTTCGAGCCGGCAGTAGCTACCCATATGAAAGGTATACTGGAAAAATATCTGGAACCAGAGAAAACGACAGTTTAAGATAATATTCCGTGTTTCTATTCTCCCGTTATAGCGGTTTCGTGAACCAATTACCCTCTTTAAATTATCAAGCTACTGATTGTCAGCACACAAGGCAATCAAAAAGGGTACGGTGGTCACGAAACCGCTATAACTTACTATTACCTAATTATTTTGGTGGTACTTGTAGTTGATAATTCGCGAGCGGTAACTGGGGCCCTGAATGCTATGCGTAATGCAACTGCTCCCCTGTGCAACCAGCAGAATTTCAGATTTGCTTATGTATTACCGGCTGGCAGTACAGGCCGCGCTGTACTTGAAGCTGATGGATACCCCGTCTATGAGTTGCCATTTGTGGAGCTTAGTCGGCGCAAGGCTGATTTGTTGCGCTATGTACCCATGCTTCTACTAAATGGCTGGCGGCTTTACCGCCTGGCGCAGCGCGAGAAGGCTACTATCATCCACTTAAATGATTTTTATAATCTAACCGGCTACGTAGCACGGCTAATAAGCCTGGGCCAACTCCAAATAGTAACCCATGTGCGGTTTTTACCTCAGAGCCTGCCTCAACCACTAGCTCGTACTTGGCGCTGGCTAGCCGAACGGGGGGCAAGCAAAGTAATATGTGTGTCGGAAGCAGTGCGACGTTATTTTAGCGTAGCAGCTAAAATCAGGGTGATTTATGACCCATTGCCAGCGGTAGAGGACCATCCTGAGCCTATGCACCTGCCCCAACCTGATGGCACCGTGCAACTATTATATCTTAGCAACTACATTCAGGGTAAAGGCCAGGACATTGCCCTTCAGGCTTTTCAGAAAGCTTATACCCAAAATTCACAGTTGCGGCTTCGGTTTGTGGGAGGAGATATGGGAATGGCTAAAAATCGACTGTTTAGACAACAACTCGAAGCTATAGTACTCCAAGCCGGGCTCCATAGGGCGGTGCAGTTTGCTGGGTTTGCGGCAGATGTAGAAGCAGAGATAAAAAAGGCAGATATTTTACTGAACTTCTCGGAGTCAGAATCATTCTCATTGACATGCCTAGATGCGCTTTATTATGGTACGCCACTCATTGCCAGCGACTGTGGGGGGCCAGCCGAGCTGTTTGAGCACGGCCAATCGGGGCTGTTGGTGCCCAACCGTGACGTGCCAGCCATGACGAAGGCTATTAACCAACTTGCTGCTGATGCCGAGCTACGCACTCACTTTGCAGCAGCGGGCCGGGCGTTTGTGCGCCAGAAGTTTGCGCCGCCCAATACCTATGGGGCCTTGGGCCGGCTGTATCACGAAGTGCTGGCCGAGTGAGCAGCAACCGGTGGGAGCGGCCGGTGACGGAGAGTAGCCGTACTTTTGTAAGTAGATTTCAGTAATCCAGTCAAGCCGGTTTTCTTTATTTTGCGCATTCTTTTCTTAATTCCTTACCCCCCCGGGCAGGCCCCGTCGCAGCGGTTTCGCTTCGAGCAATACCTAGGTATTCTGAGTCAGCACGGGTACCACTATCGGCTGGCTCCATTTCTGGACGAGGCTACTTGGCAGATTCTCTACAAGCCCGGGCAGGCAGCTAGTAAAGCATTGGGCATCGGGCGCGGCTTTGGGCGGCGACTGGGACACGTGTTGGCGGCCCGGGGCTACGACTACGTATTTGTACACCGAGAGGCGGCGCCGCTGGGCCCGCCCGTATTTGAATGGCTGCTGGCCAAGCTGTTGCGTAAGCGCATTATTTATGACTTCGACGACGCCATCTGGCTGGCAAATACTTCGGAGACCAATAAGATAGCTGCCGGCCTAAAATGGCATCATAAAGTAGCCAATATCTGCCGCTGGGCCTATAAAAACAGCTGCGGGAACGCCTACCTGGCTTCCTACGCCCAGAAATATAACCATAATTCAATTATAAACCCCACTACTATTGACACTAAGTACCTGCATAACCGGGTGCGCGACCAGGCCGCCCCGGGCCCGCTGGTTATTGGCTGGACGGGGACGCACTCGACGCTGAAGTATTTGCGGCCGCTGGTACCCGTGCTGGCCCAACTAGAAGCTGAGGGGCTGGACTTTGAGTTTCGCGTCATCTCCAACCAGCCGCCCGACTTCGACCAGCTGCTGCGCTCGCTACGCTTCGTGCCTTGGCAGAAAGCCACCGAAATAGCCGACTTACTAACTTTCCACGTAGGGCTGATGCCACTAGAAGACGACCCCTGGGCCCAGGGCAAGTGCTCCTTCAAGGCATTGCAATACATGGCTTTAGGCATTCCAGCGTTGGTGTCGCCAGTGGGCATGAACACGGATGTAGTCCAGAACGGACATAATGGTTATATCTGCCGCAATGCTGCTGATTGGGAGCGTCACCTACGCCAACTCCTCACCGATGCGCCACACCGCCAAGCACTGGGGCAAGCCGCCCGCGCTACCATCGAGCAGCGCTACTCTGTAGTATCTAATACTCCTAACTTCCTGAAGCTGTTTTCCTGAAGCGTGCCATCAGCCTACAAGCTGCCTGGAGTTGCCAGTGGTAGCCACCGTTCGACTACGGGCCGGGGTGGGGACAGCTATACTCTGCAAGATGTAGAGGCCTGCTAGGTAGAAGGGCATAAATGGAATCTTATAGCGTACCAGCGTGCCGAAGTTTCCACTAGATATACCTACCGAAATAGCGAATATCAGGCTGAAAATGAAGCAAAGCGTTAGCACCGGTGTACTAGCAATAATGCGTAAAGATCTCAACAGGCCTGTCCGGTAGAAGATGCGAAGCGTGAGCAGAATAAAATAAGTAGCTTCTAGCGCCGAGAGGGCCATAGTAGGGTTATGTGATTCCCACAGAAAGGGCCGGAACAGTGCCACAACCACTGCCTTCGGAGCAAGCTTGACCATGCCCTCAAGCGTACCGTCCTGCTCACCGATATTGTAGCCAGAGCCATTTTCATTCTGACTAACGCCTTGTAAGTAAGTGGCAGTGAGTTTGCTCTGCTCACCGATTTTATCAATGTTGAAGCGCGCATCAGCTTCCGCTATAGAGCCCATCGCATAGATAGCAACGGCCAAGCCCCCCAAAAGCAATATCGGCTTAGCCACCCACCGCACAGTTGTCGAGCGTATCCGCTCAGTATTCTCGTTGAAAACCCAAAGCGCTGCCGGGGGGACAAAAGCCAGCAGAATATAGACTTTCATCGAAGAGATAATACTTATTGCTAAGAATCCGATAAATAGGCAGCGCAAAATATTTTTCTTTTCAATAGCACCCCGGTAAAAAGTATAAAACAGCCACCCTAGTCCGCCAATGCATAATGAATCCTTAAGCAGCCCCGAACCCCAAAAGAACACGGATGGCAGGAAAAACACTGCGGTAGCGAGTTCCTCGTACACCTGCGGCCGTATTTTGGCAAAGGTTATGTACATGGCCCACATACCGCTAAAGCTTAGGGCCGCAAAAAATAAGGCTGTTACTGAATAGGTATTGAAGCCCAGTAGAGCACATACTGCAGCTACCCGAATAACGAAGTATTCTTTGCTATCAGGCCCAAACCACGTCATTTGACTCACATAGGGTTCAATGTCGGGAGTAAGGTTACCATTAGTAGTGATTAAATGAATTCCCGTACTAAATGAGTCGCCAAAAGCGTGATAAATAATAGAAGCCTGATTAAAATAGTTATTGGTATCACCACCATAAAAAGTGTGATATAGAATGCCAAGCGCCAGCGCACCAATCAGCTTAACGGACAGAGCTGGAATAAAATAGCGCTTGGTGTATTTATTGGTTACAGCTGGCCTGATAGCGAAGGCCAGCGCATAAAATAGTGCCAAGTAAAAAGGGGTGAGCAAATAGTCGCTTAATTCCATCGCTGCAAATTAGCCTTTAGGGTTCTTCTTTAAGTAGGTTTTAGCCTCCTTATACTGCTCCGATTTATGGTCTGCTTTGTCGACTACTACTTCGTAGTAGCGGCGGGCAGCGAGTACATCGTGGTCGTGGTCGGACATGCGGGCAAGGTTCGCGTTCGCAAAAAGGTAGAAGCCCCCCTCCGTTTCGCCATTGCTTTCCGCAAAGACGATGCAGCGCTGGTAATAGTCCTTGGCCTTAGCTAGGTCATGGTATTTGAATTGCATAAGGTAGCCCAGAAAGTAGCTGGCATAGCGTCCGCTCGAAGCCTCATACCCGGGCATACCAGTGTTAATCTTCGTTAGGATGTCGCGGCTAACGCGCTCGCACTCCCCAAAATCACCCTGGTCGAAGGATAGTAGCGCGTAGAAGCGGGCAAAGTATCCATTATCGGGATATTTAAGCGCCAAGCCACGGGCGATCGGCATGGCCGCGGCCGTTTGGTGCTCATCATTGTGCAAAAGCTTCATCAAGAATACTTTCGCCTCGACACCAGTGTAAAAGCCGGTTTCGGCTACCGTGCGCAGCTGAGCCAGGCCCAGCTGCTTATTACCCTTAGGGAAAAACAGGAGCACGGGCTTGAGCAGCGGATAATTATTAGGAATCCAGACGGCGTAATAGTTAAATAGGGCCTCGCCAAAGAGAAACTCTGGACTCAGGCCGTTGGCTTCGCGGCTCTTCTGCAAATAGTTGAGCGCCCGCTTGCTGCTGACGGTTGCCTTACGCCAGTTGTGGCGCTCGGCATTGAGGCGAGCGTCGAAGCCATTGGACGCCGATAGAAAGAAATAAGCTTCGTAGTTGCGGGCATCGGCCTTGATGAGCTGCTCGGCGTAGGTATTGGCCGTGTCCATATAGGCAAAAAACAGCTTGTCGTACTGCGTGCCGTTAAAATTGGTCGGCATAATTTTCCACCACGTGCTCAGGCCCAGCAAAAAGTAAGGCATGGGGTGATGGGGATAGCGCCGACGTAGGGAGCGAAATTGCTTTTCGGCCTTGTCGTACTTAAAGTTGTAGAGGTTTTGAACAGCACCGTCCAGCTCCAGCTGAATATCCTTATCGAGGAGCAGCCAGCCCTGGGTATCGGCCGCCGTTGGCAGCACATTGACCGTATCGACGGCGATGGTGCGCATGGCTGGCACCTGGCCCACCCGCAAGCGAGAAGTATCGGCGGGCTGTTGTGCCCGGCTAGCCAACGCAGCACTTAGCAGTAGGAAAAGGAATAGCAGGCGTGAAAACCGAATGGGGGCGGGCATACGGGCAATAAAAACAGGAAGTACCCGAGACATTAGCAGCGGGAAATGAGCGATAAGCTGACGAAAGTACGGCAGTAGTCCTAGCTTTGGCCTGCCATTGCCCCAGAACTTTGTCCTATGCAACTTCTTCAAACCCTCTGCCAGTTTCCGGCGCCTTCGGGCGAAGAAGCAGGGCTCACGCGCTGGCTGCTCGACTACGTGCAGGCCCACGGGGCTGGCTGGCGGCAGCCGCCCGTCGTGATTCACGATGAGGCCCGGTTTCAGGACTGTCTGCTGCTGGTATTTGGGCAGCCCCGCACGGCCGTCTTCGCGCACCTCGATAGCATCGGCTTCACGGTGCGCTACGGGCGCGAGCTGGTGCCAATCGGGGGGCCAGAATGTGCGGCCGGCTATCGGCTGGTGGGGCGCGATTCGCAAGGAGAAATAGACTGTAGATTAACGGTTGACGAAGAAACTGAGTCGCTGGGGTATGAGTTCAGCCGCGACATTGAGCCTGGCACCAGCCTCACGTTTGCCTGCGACTTTCGCGAAACCGACACGACGGTGCAAAGCTGCTACCTCGACAACCGCCTCGGGGTGTGGAATGCCCTGCGGCTAGCCGAAACGCTGGAGCACGGCATTATCGCTTTTTCGTGCTGGGAAGAGCACGGGGGTGGGTCGGTGCCTTACTTGGCGCGCTTTATTTATGAAACGTACGGCGTGCGGCAGGCATTGATTTCGGATATTACCTGGGTTACGGAAGGGGTGCAACCCGGCAAAGGCTGCGTCATCTCGCTGCGCGACTCGCTCATTCCGCGCCGCAGCTACGTGGAGCGCATCCGCAGTGTTGCCGCGGCGGCAGGTATTGATTATCAGGTAGAGGTAGAAGGTAGCGGTGGCTCCGATGCCAAGGACTTGCAGCGTAGCGAAATGCCTTGGGACTGGTGTTTTGTGGGCGCGGCCGAAGACAATGTGCATACCCCAAATGAAATCGTGGATAAGCGGGATATTGCTAGCATGCTCGCTTTGTACGAAGAGTTGATGCGCAAACTATAAGCAAGCGCAGCGAAGCAGCACGAACTAGCCAGTAATTTTGGGGCGCAAAAGGTATTCCAGTGAAATCTCTTCTCATTACCGGAGGCGCGGGCTTCGTGGGCTCGGCGCTGGCCTTGCAGCTGAAGCAGATGCATCCGGACTGCCGCCTTATTGCCTTCGACAATCTCAAGCGCCGGGGTTCGGAGCTTAACCTGCCTCGGCTGCGGGCGGCGGGCGTGGAGTTTGTGCACGGTGATATTCGCAATAAGGAAGACTTTGACGCGCTGCCGCCCGTCGAGGCCATTATTGAAGCTTCGGCCGAGCCCTCGGTGCTGGCGGGCCTCACCTCGGCGCCCGACTACCTTATCAATACCAACCTGAGCGGGACGGTCAATTGCCTGAATTACGCCCGGCGGCACGACGCGGCTTTTATATTTCTGAGCACCAGTCGAATTTATCCTATCAACCAGATTGAGCAGATTCACTTGCTGGAAGCAGATACCCGGTTTGAACTAAGTGCTGAGCAGCCATTTGGCGGCATTTCGCCGCGCGGGCTTGCCGAAGATTTTCCGCTGGAAGGCTACCGCTCGCTATACGGCGCCACCAAACTGTGCTCGGAGTATTTGATTCAGGAGTACCATCACTTTTACAAGCTGCGCACAGCAATTAACCGCTGCGGCGTGCTCACGGGGCCTTGGCAGATGGGCAAAGTGGACCAAGGCGTGGTTGTGCTGTGGGTGGCGCGACATTTGTGGCAGCAGCCACTCGGCTACTTTGGCTTTGGGGGTACAGGCAAGCAAGTGCGCGATATTTTGCACGTAGACGATTTGGCGGACCTCGTCAACTTTCAACTGCAACACCTAGACTTGGTGAATGGCAAAACTCTGAATGTGGGCGGTGGCCGGGACATCAGTGTGAGCTTGCAGGAGCTGACCGCGATGTGCCAGCGCGTAACAGGCCACGTGGTGCCTATCACTTCGCAGGTTGAAAACCGCCAGACCGATATTGCGCTTTACCTTTCCGATGCGACCCGCGTGCGCGAGCTAACTGGCTGGCAGCCTAAGCGCTCGGCCGAGCAAATTGTGACGGATGTGTACCGCTGGCTGCGCGAAAACGAAGCGCAGCTAAAACCTCTTTTGGCCTAGCGCTTGCTGCCTGGAGCTAGCCACTGCTCCAGGTACTTAGCTCTACGTAGTAAATATGAAAGTTGCGCTTATAACTGGGGCGGGTGGGCTAATTGGCAGTGAGGCCGTTGCGTTTTTTACTGATAAGTTTGATGTGCTAGTTGGCATTGATAATAACATACGCAGCTATTTTTTCGGCGAGCAGGCCTCTACCGATTGGAACCGGATGCGCTTGCAAGCTGATTTTGCTAATTACCGCCATTACGCCGTTGACATCCGCGACTTGGCCGTGCTGACTGCCATTTTTCAGGAATATGGTACTGGCATTGGGCTGGTGGTGCACGCGGCGGTGCAGCCCAGCCACGACTGGGCTGCCTGCGAGCCGCTTACCGACTTTTCGGTGAATGCAACTGGCACGCTCAATATGCTGGAAATGACCCATCAATACGCGCCAGAAGCTGTTTTTGTCTTCACCTCGACCAATAAGGTGGACGGGGACAATCCGAACGCGCTACCGCTGGTGGAGTTGGCAACGCGCTGGGAGATCGACCCTAGCCCCCCGTATTCTGAGCGTGGCATCGACGAGCAGATGAGTATCGACCATACGACGCATTCTATTATGGGCGCGTCGAAGGTAGCGGCCGCTATATTGGTACAGGAATACGGCCGGTATTTCAACTTGAAAACGGCCGTTTTTCGGGGTGGCTGCCTCACGGGGCCGCGCCATTCGGGGGCGCAGCAGCACGGCTTTCTATCTTTAATGAAATGTGCCATCACGGGGCAGCACTACACCATTTTTGGCTATAAAGGCAAGCAGGTGCGGGACAACATTCACGCCTACGACTTGGTGAATATGTTTTGGCACTTTTACCAGCAGCCACGGGCGGGTGGGCGAGTGTACAACGCGGGCGGCGGGCGCTTTACCAACTGCTCGATGCAGGAAGCGATTGCGCTGTGCGAAACCAGTACGGACAACAAGATGAACTACTCCTACGCTGACCAGAACCGAATGGGTGACCACATCTGGTACGTGTCGGATGTGAGCCGCTTTGCTGAGCACTATCCTGCCTGGCAATTCAGCTATGACCTGACGAGCACGTTAATCCAGATTTTTAATGAGTCGCGCCATCGCCAACCGGTATGAAACTGAGCGTTGTCATTCCGGCGTGCAACGAGGAAGAAAGCATCGGCGCAACGCTGCACACGTTGTACGCCAAGCTGCTGACCGAAGAGATTGACCACGAAATAGTGGTGACGAATGACAATTCGAAGGACGACACCTTGGGCCGGCTGCGCGCATTGGCCCAGCAGATTCCGACCCTCGTTTACTACACCAACCCCGGCCCCAACGGCTTTGGGTACGCCGTGCGCTACGGCCTGGAGCGCTACCAGGGCGACTGCGTAGCCCTGATGATGGCCGACCTCTCGGACGACCCCGCCGACCTGGTGCGCTACTACCGCAAGCTGCTCGAAGGCTACGACTGCGTGTTTGGTAGCCGCTGGATGGCGGGGAGCCGCGTTGTTGACTACCCTGGCCCCAAAAAGTACATTAATCGCCTGGCTAACAACCTGGTAAAGGTGATGTTTGGGCTGCGCTACAACGACTGCACCAATGCCTTTAAGCTCTACCGGCGCGGCACGATGGAAGGCCTCAAGCCGTTTCTGTCGCCGCACTTCAACCTCACGCTCGAGCTGCCGCTCAAGGCCATTGTGCGGGGCTACAGCTACGCCGTCATCCCCAACTCGTGGACCAACCGACAATACGGCGAGTCGAAACTGAAAATCAAGGAAATGGGCAGCCGCTATTTCTTCATCATGATCTATTGCCTGATCGAGAAATACTTTTCGCAGGGTGACTTCCGCAAGCGGTAAGTGCCAGGCTACTGCTCGCGACAGTGGACGCCCACAAAATCCGACCAATCCGCTGAATCCGATAAATCCGCGGTTCAGACACTTACCTTTGCAGCCCGAAACGGCTATTCTGGCCGCTCCTACCTACATGGGTCATCCGCTTATTACGCTCCACGACAAGGCCTTTCGGCCTTATCTCTCGGCCGCTGAAATCGCCACGGCCATCGACCAGGTGGCTGCTCGCCTCAATGCCGACTATGCCGGCCGCCGGCCGCTGTTTGTGGTAGTGCTCACGGGCGGCTTCATGTTTGCCACCGACCTGCTCAAGCGCTACACCGGCGAGTGCGAGATTGTATTCATCCGCGTGGCTTCCTACGAAGGTACCAACAGCACGGGCACGGTGCAGGAAATCATGGGCCTGCGCGAAGACGTAAAAAACCGCGATATCGTCCTGATCGAAGATATCGTGGACACCGGCACCACGCTGCACCACCTGCTGCCCACGCTTGCAGCCAACAACCCGGCTTCTATTGAGATTGCCGCCATGTTCTACAAGCCGGCTAGCCTGCGCTACCCGCTGACGCTGAACTATATTGCCCTGGAAATTCCCAACGACTTTGTGGTGGGCTATGGCCTTGATTATGACGGCCTCGGCCGCAACCTGCCCGACGTGTACGTGGCCGCGTAGCGTCTGCCTCGCGTAGCTAGCTTTCCTCCTTTTTGCTTTGGCGCTCGCGCCTTATCCTACTCGTTTTATGCATAATATCGTCCTCTTCGGCCCCCCCGGCGCGGGCAAAGGCACCCAAAGCCAAAAGCTCATTGCCCAGTACAACCTCGTGCACCTGAGCACCGGCGACCTATTGCGCGCCCAGATTGTGGAAGGCACAGTCCTGGGCCTGCAAGCTAAAAAACTGATGGATGAAGGCCTGCTCGTGCCCGATGAAGTAGTTATTGGTATGATTGGCAACGCTTTGAGCGCTAATAAGCAAGCGGCGGGTTTTATCTTCGACGGCTTTCCGCGCACCGTGGCGCAGGCCGAAAGCCTCGACCGCCTGCT
>CAZERY010000036.1:0-21734 GCA_964514915.1 uncultured Hymenobacter sp. | reverse complement strand
CTCTCCATAAGACTACTAAACGGGCAACCTTATCCAGCGACTGCGTAACATCAGTTAGTAAGTAGTTTAGCCAAGTAACCTTGCTTCTAAGTAGTCAGCCATTAGCTTTTAGCTACTAGCTGTAGCTTATTTCCTGATTAATAGAATCTTACTGAACGACCAATGTGTGTTTGCTTTTGGCCAACTACTTAAACCCAGCAAACCCGGTTTAGCTACAGCGAGCGGCCGTCGAACTGGGGCCATGGTAAGAAACGGCTTCGGTCTCTTGCGCCAGCGCGTACTTTGCTAGCTTCTGCCATTACTCTACGCCAGCTGCCCCATGCCCGACGGCACCGTCCTGCTCATCGACGATGAACCCAACCTACGGCAAGTACTCTCGCGGGTGCTTGGCTACGAGGGCTATACTGTGCTGCAAGCTCCGGACGCCCGTCGGGGCCTCGAAACCCTGCACGAGCATGCCGCCGAGGTGCTGGTCATCCTCTGTGACGTGAAGTTACCCGACGCTCATGGCGTTGAACTGCTGCTCCGTCTCAAAGCCCAGGCCCCCACCGCTGAAATTATTCTGCTCACCGCTTACGGCAACATCGCCGACGGCGTGCAGGCTATGAAAAGCGGGGCGTTCGATTATCTTACCAAGGGCGATTCCGACGACCAGCTGCTGGTCGTCGTGGAGCGCGCAGTGGAGAAGGCTCGCTTACAGCGCCGGGTGGCCGACCTGGAAAAGCAGGTCGGCACCCACTACAGCTTCGCTGCCATGATTGGGCCTTCGGCCGCCCTAGCTAAAGCGAAGGCCCTAGCCGAGCGCGTGGCCCCCACCGAGGCCGCTGTGCTGCTCGAAGGCCCCACCGGCAGCGGCAAGGAGCTGTTTGCCCAGGCCATTCACCACGCCAGCCCCCGCCGTGCCAAGCCTTTTGTGGCTGTCAATTGCTCGGCCTTTCCCAAAGAGCTGCTCGAATCCGAGCTGTTTGGCTACAAGAAGGGCGCTTTTACCGGGGCACTCGCCGATAAGAAAGGCTTGTTTGAGGAGGCACACGGCGGCACGTTGTTTTTGGACGAAATTGGCGAACTCGACATTAACCTGCAAGCCAAGCTGTTGCGCGTACTCGAAAACCAGGAGTACACTAAGCTCGGCGATACCAAGCCCACCAAAGGCAACGTACGCTTGGTGGCTGCCACCAACCGCCACCTGCGCCAGGAGGCTGACCAGGGCCACTTCCGCGCTGATTTGTACTACCGCCTGTCCGTGTTTGTGGTGCCGGTGCCCCCGCTCAATGCCCGCCGCGACGACATCGAGCCCCTGGCCCGCCACTTTTTGCAACTCTACGCCGCCAAGCTTCGCAAGCGCCTGCGCGGGATGGATGCCGACTTTCTGCACCTGCTGCACCGCTACGACTGGCGCGGCAATGTCCGGGAGCTGAAAAACGTGCTGGAACGTGCCGTCATCCTCGCCGACGAGGAACTGCTCACCCCCGACACGCTGCCCGCCGAGTTTCAGCAGCTACCCACCGCCGAGGAAGCCGCCGACAGCCGCTCGCTCCGGGCTATGGAAAGCCGCCAGATTCACCTGGTACTGCAAGAAGTGGCCGGCAACAAAACCGAGGCCGCCCGCGTGCTGGGCATCGGCCTGAAAACCCTCTACCGCAAAATTCAGGAGTACGGCCTCTAGACTGGCCGGCCCGTCCGCGCACCCTATCCTTTTGACCGCCTACCGTGTCAAAAGGATAGGGTGTTGCTGCTTTGGGGCTAGTGGACTGGCGACGCTGAATAAAATCAGTTAACTGATTAACAAATGGTTGGCTGCTGCTTTTCAAGATATGCCTCGCCTTGGCCTGCCATTGGCAGCCTGCCTTTTATCTGACGGCCATGAACATCAAAACGCAAATTACTTTCGGCTTCCTGGCCATCTTGGTGCTGCTGCTGGCCATGGGCAGCTACGCCCACTATACCGTGCAGCGCCTCGACCGCAGCTCCCGCGCCATCCTGCAAGATAATTTCTATTCGGTGCAGCTCGGCCAGGGCCTGTTGCGGGCGCTGGATGCGGCTGAAGCCGACCCTGCATCGCCCCAAGGCCTACCTCATTTTCGCGCCCAGCTCCGGCGTGAGGCTGGCAACGTCACCGAGCCCGGCGAGCAACCCCTGGTCGATAGCCTCACCGCCAGCCTCGCCCGCTACGGGCAGCTGTCGGCCCCGGCCCGGCCCGCTGCGCTGGCCCACCTACGCCAGCTTACTCACGGCATGGTGCAGCTGAACATGCAGGCGCTGACCCGCAAAAACGAACAGGCCAACCGTACGGCCGTGGGGGCCGGCCGGTACCTGCTGGTGTTCATCACCCTGAGCCTGCTGGTGGCCCTGGGCCTGGCCCTCGGGGTGCCCGAAGCCGCCGTGGGCGGCTTGCGCAAGCTTTCGGCCAGCATCGAGCACGCCGCGCAGGGCAACTTCACGGCCTCCATCCCGGTCGAGAGCCGCGATGAGTTTGGGCAGGTGGCCCAGGCGTTTAATCACCTGCTGGTGCACCTCAACGAGTTTCGCACCACCAACCTGGCCGAGGTGCTCACCGAGCGTCACCGGGTGGCCAGCATCGTGCAGACGCTCGACGAGGCCCTGCTGCTGCTCACCGAAAGCGGCGTGGTGCTGGTGGCCAACCCGCCCGCCTGCGCCCTGCTGGGCCTGCCCGAGGCGCAGGTGCTGGGCCAGACGGCCGACCACCTCGCGGCGGCCAGCCCCGCCATGGCCGCCCTGCTGCCGCTGCTGCCCCCGGCGGCCGCCCACCCGGCCGAGGCGCAGCCCCTGGCCCTGGTGGTGGCCGGGGAGGAGCGGCACTACCGCCTACTGGTGCACCAGGCCGTGTCGTTTAACCCGGTGCGGGAGCAGATGGAGGCGGTCGGCACCATCGTGGCCCTGCACAACGTGTCCGAGTTCAAGCGCCTCGACCAGGCCAAGTCCAACTTCCTGGCCACCGTGTCGCACGAGCTTAAAACGCCGCTTTCCACCATCAACTTTCACCTCAAGCTGCTGCACGACCAGCGCGTGGGGCCGCTCAACGCCGAGCAGCAGGAGCTGGTAGTGGCGCTGAAGCAAGAAAACCAGCGCCTGCTCAAGCTCACCGGCAACCTGCTCGACGTGTCGCGCCTCGAAGCGGGGGCCATTCCGCTCAATCCGCAGCGCACGGCCGTGGCCGACCTAGTGGCCGCGGCCACCGCGCCGCTGCGCTTGCAGCTGGCCCCCAAGCACCTCGCCCTCGCCGTGGACGTGCCCGCTGACCTGCCCCTGGTGCGCGCCGACCTCGAAAAAACCGCCTGGGTGCTGCTCAACCTCCTCGCCAACGCCGTGCGCTATTCGCCCGAGGCGGGCCAGATTACCCTCCGCGCCATTCCCACGCCCGATGGCCGCGCCGTGCAGCTGAGCGTGCAGGACCACGGCCCGGGCATCGCGGCCGAAGACCAGGAGCGCATTTTTCAACGCTTTGTGCAGGGGCCCGCCGTCGGCGAAGTTCCCCGCGGCAGCAGCGGCCTGGGCCTAAGTATTTCCCGCGAGTTCATCACCACCCAGGGTGGCCAGCTCGGCGTGCGCGGTGCGCCCGGTGCCGGCAGCACCTTCTTTTTCACCTTGCCCCTTGCCACCGGCGTGGCCTAACGGTCGTGCCCCTTTATCCCCGTTTTTCATGACTTCTCCTGCGCTTTCGAGCCCTAGTATTCATACCCGCACCGTGACGGCGGCGGGCCTGCTGGTTACCCTAGGCATCATTTTCGGCGATATCGGCACCTCGCCGCTGTACGTGTTCAAGTCCATTCTCGGCGACCGCCCCATCAGCGAGCTGCTGGTTTACGGTGGCGTGTCGGCCGTGTTCTGGACGCTCACCTTGCAAACCTCCATCAAGTACATTCTGCTCACCCTAGAAGCCGACAACCACGGCGAGGGCGGCATTTTCTCACTTTACTCGCTGGTGCGGCGGCGCGGGCGGTGGCTGCTGTGGCCGGCCGTTATCGGGGCAGGTACGCTGCTGGCCGATGGCATCATCACGCCGCCCATCTCGGTGTCGTCGGCTATTGAGGGTCTGCGCATCATCGACCCTGGCCTGAGCGAAACCACGATTATTGGCCTCGTGCTGGTCATCATCACCCTGCTGTTTGGCTTCCAGCAGTTTGGCACCAAGGTGGTGGGGGCCTCGTTTGGGCCGATTATGTTCGGGTGGTTCAGCACCATCGGTGTGCTGGGCGGCGCGCAGATTCTGCACCACCCGGCCGTGCTACAGGCCCTGAACCCGCGGTGGGCCATTGAGCTGCTGACGGTGTACCCAAAAGGCTTCTGGCTGCTGGGCGCGGTGTTTCTGTGCACCACCGGGGCTGAGGCCCTGTACTCGGATTTGGGCCATTGCGGGCGCCAAAATATTCGCGTGTCGTGGCTTTTTGTAAAGCTGGCCTTGGTGCTCAACTACTTTGGGCAGGCCGCCTGGGCCATGCAGTTCGTGGGCAAGTCCCTGAACGGCGACCAGAACCCGTTCTTTCTCATCGCGCCGCAGTGGGGCATCGTGCCGCTCATTATCCTGGCCACGGCGGCCACCATCATTGCCTCGCAGGCCCTGATTTCGGGTTCCTACACCTTGATTTCGGAAGCCGTGAGTTTGAATTTCTGGCCCAAGGTGCGCATCCTGTTTCCCACCGACCAGCGTGGGCAGATTTACGTGCCCAGCATCAACTGGATGCTGTGGGGCGGCTGCGTAGCCGTGCAGCTCTGGTTTCAGACCTCCTCCAACATGGAGGCGGCCTACGGCTTCTCCATCACGGTAGCCATGCTCATGACCAGCGTGTTGCTTTCACAATACCTGCGCGGCGTCAAGCACTGGGCCCTGCCGGTGGTGGGGCTCATCATGCTGGTGTTCCTTAGCGTGGAGCTGTCGTTCCTTATCGCCAACATCACCAAGCTGCTCAACCGGCTCGGCATCCTGGTCTTCGAATGGGGCCTGATTTTCGGCATGTGGGTGGGCTACCAGGGTCGCCGTATCAAGAACCGCTACCTCGACATGACCGACTGGGCCGAGAACCTGCCCATCCTGCAAGAGCTCAGCCAGGACGCTACCGTGAGCAAGTACGCCTCCAACCTGGTGTACCTCACGCGCAGCAAAAACGCCACGCAAATCGAATCGCGTATTGTTTACTCTATCCTGCGCAAGAAACCCAAGCGGGCCGACCGCTACTGGTTTCTCAACATCAGCCTGCTCAACGAGCCCTTCGGCATGAAGTACACCCTGGAAACGCTGGTGCCCGACGTGGCCTACAAAATCAATTTCCAGCTGGGCTTCCGCATTCAGCCGCGCATCAACCTGCTTTTCCGCCGCGTGCTGGAGGACATGGGCGCCCAGGGCGAAATCGACATTACCTCGCGCTACGCCACCCTACAAAAGCACCGGCTGCCCGGCGATTTTCGCTTCGTGGTGCTCGATAAAGTCCTCAGCTACGACAACCAGCTCACGTTCTTCGAGCAGTTTGTGCTCCGGGGTTATTTCTTCTTCAACAAGCTCGCCATCACCGACCAGCAGGCCTTCGGCCTCGACACCAGCGACGTGGTGGTGGAAAACGTGCCCCTCACCATCCAGCCCTACCGTCAGCTCGACCTCGTGCGCGTGCCGCCTGCGGGCCCGGCTGCCCCCGGGCCGGCCGCTGCCGTGGCCAGTGCGCTGCTAGCCCAGTAGCGGTACTAAACGCTCGGCCCGCCGTCGGCTCTGGGGCTACTACTCTGCCGACGGCGGCCTGGTTCTTTTCGTTGCTAGCAACTAGCGCATGTTCTTCTTCCGTTTTTTCCTGCCCGCCCTGGCGCAAGCCCAAGCGGCCGCGGTTGATACCGTTGCGGCTCCCGCACCGGCCAGCCCCGCCACTAGTCCACTCACGTTCTACGACTTCGTCGATGGCTATTTTGGCTACGATTTCGCCGACCCAGCCTCCCACACCCGGCCGGGCTTTCTCTACTCCCATAACCGCACCAATGAGTTTGCCCTCAACCAAGGGCTCATCGGGGCGCGCTACCAGGACGAGCATGTGCGCGCCGCCCTCGGGCTGCACGCCGGCACCTATCCCGAGGCCAACTACGCTGCCGAGCCCGGCACGTTTAAAAACATCTACGAGGCCTACGCCGGGTTTCGGCCCACGGCCAAAACCTGGCTCGACGTGGGCGTGTTCACCTCCCATATCGGCCTGGAATCGGCCATCAGCAAGGACAACCTCACCCTGACCCGCTCGCTGCTGGCCGACAACTCGCCCTACTTCGAGACCGGGGCCCGCCTTACCTACGAAGCTTCCGCCAAGCTCACCCTCACCGCTTTGGTGCTCAATGGCTGGCAGAACATTCGCGATACCAACCGCGGCAAGGCCTTGGGCACCCAGCTCCAGTGGAAGCCCACCGCGAAGCTGCTGCTCAACTCCAGTACATTTTTCGGCAACGAGCAGCCCCAGGATTCGGCCCGCCGCTACCGCTACTTCCACGATTTTTACCTTACCTACGCCGCCACCGACCGGCTCAGCCTGGCCGTAGTTTTCGACATCGGGCAGCAGCGCCGCGCCCCCGGCCCCGGCGTCGATACCTGGCACGCGGGCGCGGCCTTTGCCCGCTACAAGCTCAGCGGGCAGTGGGCTGCCACGGCTCGGGCCGAGTACTACTACGCCGACCACGGCGTCCTCATCGCTGCCGTGGCCCCCACCCCCACCGCCCCTAACTTCCTGGTGCGCGGGGCTTCCCTCAACCTCGATTATGCTCCTGCCCCGCACGTGCTGGCCCGGGTCGAAGGCCGCGTCCTGCACGGCCGCGCTCTGCTCTTTACCGATGCTGCCCAGCAGCCCACCCGTACCTACGGCAACCTGACCACCTCGCTGGCCTTTTCCTTTTAATTGTCAAGCAGGTTTCTACTCAGGGCTCTTTTTAGCCCGTCGAAGTCACGTTGTGTTCCGACGACAGCGCAATAACCTTTTTAGCTTGTTTTGACGCGTGGGGCCCTCTTTCAACGTGTTGCCATGAGTTTTGCAACGGCCACGGGCCCTTATTGGATGCTTTTATAGGAGGCGTTTCCAGCGCGCGGAGGCGCTTTCTCAGGGCCTTTTTCGCTGACCCTTAATTGGAGTACCGCTATCAGTCTTTTTGTTATACCTGTTTCCAGCTAGCACGAAGAGGAACTGACTAAGTGCTAGGCCATATTTATCCTAACCATCTGGTTGGTCTATCTTTGGGGATGCAAAAGCGTTTTATCACCTTGACAGCTGACGAGCGGGCCACCTTATTGGCGGGTCGGCAGTACCACAAACAGTATCAGTTCCGCGACCGCTGCCACGGCCTATTATTAAGTTCTGACGGTCAGTAAGTGGCTGCTATCATGGCGGTGCTGGGCGTGAGCCGCCAGACCGTTTATTCCTGGTTCAATCGCTGGGAAGAAGGGGGCCTGGCTGGCCTGGCCAACGCCGCCGGACAGGGCCGGCGGCCTATCCTAAGCGCCGCCGATGAGGTGTCGGTGGCCGCCGCCGTGCGGGCTAATCGGCAGCAACTCAAGGACGTGACGGCAACGCTACGCCAAGAGTTGGCCAAAGACTTCTCGGCTAGAACCTTACGCCGTTTTTTAAAAAGCGTGGGGGGACGTGGCGGCGTTTCCGCCATGACTTGAAAGAGGCGCAGGACCCGGCCGACTACGCCGACAAAGCTGAGCGGCTGGCCTGGGTGCAGGAACTGGAAAAAGACGGACTGGTAGACGTGTTTTACGGCGACGAATCGGGCTTTTGCCTGACCTCGGCCATCCCCTACGGCTGGCAGTTTCCTGGCGAGCACGTCGCCACCCGGCCCCGTCACAGCCAGCGCTTCCACGTGTTGGGTTTCTACAACGCCACCACCAACGAGTTGCACGCCGCTGCCCGCGAAGGGAGTCTGAACGCGGCCTTTGTTATCGACACGCTCGATGCCTGGGCTGCCACCCGCACCCGGCCCACCGTGCTCGTACTCGACAACGCCAAAATTCACCACGCCGCCGCCTTCCAGGCCCGGCTGGCGGCCTGGGAAGAACAGGACGTACACGTTTTTTACCTGCCTACCTACAGCCCCCACCTCAACAAAATCGAAACGCTCTGGCGCAAAATCAAGTACGAATGGCTCCGCCCCGAAGCCTACACCACCTTCCAGACCTTGAAAACGGCCGTCTGGCATATTCTGGACCGCGTTGGCCAGCAGTTCACCATCCAGTTTACTAATTGGCATGGTTAAAATAAATATGGCTTAGCACTTACCTAACTTGTTCGAACAGTAGCATAATGCGCGAAGGCTACTGATTACTAAAAACAGGTGGGCAGGAGTCGGGTAGGGGGGACGCAACGCTTAGCCGCCAGTTAACAGCAGTTGCCCTTGTTCGGTGGTTTGGTAACGTTGGTTAGGCGAGCTGGGTATCTCGGGTAGCGTAAGCGTCAATAACTGACGTTGAAGGAGCGGGTCGATATAGCTCGTGCGAAATTTAGTGCGATTGCTCACCGCTAACACCTGTAGCACGGCGGCTAGCGGTTGTGGTTGCAAGCAGAGCATGAGTACGCGTAGCAGTTGTAGCAGCCGCATGGGCAGCAGCCTAGTCCCTTTTTCTTCGGCACCTAGTCCCTGCCAATGCTCGAACGTGGGTAGCGAAGCCTCAGGAGCCATTTTGTCTAGGTTTAGCCTAGTCCCATCGCGTACCCACCCTAGGCCCACTTGATAGAGCAGGGCTGAGGCCGACGGATAGGCAGCCCGCAGCGCCGGGCGCTGGGCAAGCGCCGCCAGGCTGGTTTTAGTTGTAACGTCAACGGGTAAATTCAGCATTTGCAGCAGTAGCGTTGCCGCTTCCTCCCCTACTTGACTCACGGTCAAGGGCAAGATGGTTTGAAAGACGGGGCCGTCGAGAAAGCGGGGCAGGGCTCCCCGTACGTACTGGGGGAGGTAATGCGTCACGTTCAACACGCCGGAGCCTAGCTCTTCGGCGCGGCCTAACTGGAGGAAAAACCGGGCCAGGGTCGGATTCTTCGGATACGGCGCGAACGTATCGAGCAACAAGGCGCCCCCATGGTGCGGTACGTTCGCATTTTCGGCCACTACCTGGTCGGCGTAGATAATAAAGGTGGTAGGACGGGCATTCGTATATTCCCGGTGCACGAGAATATTGGCCACTACTTCCCGAAAAATCTTGTCCCGCAGGCTAATACGGGTGGTTCCCTCCAGATAGAATGGGTCCGGCAAATGCTTGCCTACGAAATCCATGAGCTGCTCGTAAGCGTCGATGAGATTGGTGCGGATGTCGAGGCGGTCATCATAGCGCTGCACATCGTGGCGGCGCAGCAGGGCATCAACCCGAAAGTGAGGCACTACCTGCGTAATTACCTCGTCAGTACCCAGCAGCAGAACCGCCGCCAGGGTATAGCCTTCCTGCTGCTGCTGGTCGCGTTGATAGAGGCCGGCCTTAATCAGCAATTGGTGGTTGTCGAGCGTGAGCCAGGGGTGACCTGGGTTGCGGCTAGCCAGCAGCTGCCGGACTTTGGGAAAGAGGTCCGCCCGGAGGTCCTGCAGGCGCACGTGGGGGTACACGGTGCTTTCGGTGTAGAAGAGGCGCTTACGCTGATAGAGCGCCGCCAGGCGGGCTGGGTCCGTGACAGTAAAATCACCATCTTCGCTGCGGTCATAGACCACGCCCCGGGTGCGGTGCAGCTGCGAATCGGCCAGCACCTGGACGCACAGTACCTCTTTGCCGTCGAGTTGCACGTGGCTGGGAAACAGTACGCAAGGCGGGTCGAGCTTCTCGGGGTTATTCGACAGGTTAGCAATGTTCGTTTTGAGCGTAGACACCGCGCTGGCTAGTATCCCGCAGACGGCCCCATCATCTTCTACGCCAAGAAGGATGGTGCCCCCATCCCGATTAAGAAAGGCGCAAACAGTCTCAAAGAAATTGGTTGGTAGCGCCTGCTGGGCTTCTTTGAATTCGAGTTGGATGCCTTCGCCCTGCGCTAGCAGGCGGCGTACTTGGTCAACGGTCATATGACAATAAAGCTACGCTAGGGCGTAGATAGAAGCGGTTTTCGCACCAGTCGGCGAGCGGAGGTCATGACCACAACGTCCTCGACGAATAAGCTACCTGAGCGCAGCTATTTCCCGGCTTACAGAAAAATCAAGTCAGTAGGTTCGGGTATAATCCTTAGCAAGACCACTAGGGGTAGGCTGATAGCTAGAAACCACACACTAATGACAAGTTGTTGGGCATCGTAGCACTGTGCCGCCCCTCAACGCACAAGTAGCAGCAACTCTCATTTAAAATGAAATAGCTATCAAAAACATTTTATAACCTTCATGCTAGGAAATTTGCTTAATTTGCTGCTACTTGCATTAGCAAAATTAGTCAGCTTCAGTCACTGACAGTCTATTCTCTTTAGCCTCTCCTTGTGCGCCTGCATCTCTGCCTAACCGCTCCGTCCACTGTTCCCTTCGACTACCTATCGACGCTCAAAAGCGCTTTTCACCGCTGGGCTGGCCACAATCCCGCGTTACACGATAGTCTTTCCCTCTACTCGTACTCGTGGCTGCACGGCGGGCGTGCCGGGCGCGCGGGCATCCGCTTTGCGGAAGGAGCTAGTTGGTTTATCTCCGCCCCTGATGAAACGCTGATTCATGAATTGGTGAGCGGTGTAGTGCGGGCTCCGGCCTTAGAGTTGGGCCTAGCCGTGCGCGATGTGCGCATGCAATGTGCCCCCGATTTTGCCGCCGGCGAGCAGCCTTTCCGCGTAGCTGGCCCGGTATTCATCAAGCACGAGGTGGAGAAAGGTAAACCCGCCGACCACCTCCTGCCCGACCACCCACTTGCTGACGAATTGCTCACCGCCACCCTGCGCCACAAGCTCCGCCGGGCGGGCCTGGACGATACCGGTGCCGCCGTGCGTTTCGACCCTGCCTTCGTCGCCACGGCGAAGAGTAAGCTCTTTCGCTATAAGCAGGTGCAGGGCCGCGGCAGTATCTGCCCGGTGCTGGTGAGCGGCAGTGCTGCGCAGATTCAGTTTGCCTGGGAGGTAGGCGTAGGGCATTCCACCGGCATTGGGTGCGGAGCGCTGGTATAGGGGCATGAAAAAAGCCGCGCTGGGCGGCTTTTTGAAATATCTACTCGCTAGCTTTTCGCTGAGCCTGCTCCCGAATGCGACGCATCATCTCTTCGCGGCTGACGACCCGGCCCGGTTGGGCCCGCAAACGTCGCCAGGCATCCTCCGCCCCCGGCCCCTGAAAAGGATTGGAGGCACTAGATGCGGCAGAGGTAATAGCGGAGTTCGGCAAGGTCTTCGGCGACTTCGACTCCAAGGGCTGCGAGTTTTCCGGTGTGGTCGTCATATCTCAAAGCTACGAAAATAAACCGACCCTTGCCAATGAAACCCAACACCTGCCACACATCCGGAAATGCTGATTCTGGTTCAATAGTCGCCACTGGCTTGGTATACGCAGTTCGCACCTGCGCCATAGTTACACTAATGTGTTGCAAGTCTACAGCGCTGAGTTGGCTCAGGTCTAGGTCAAAATTCAGATTGAGGTCGTCCATCGCATTTAAGTAATTTCTTGTGACTAATCGAATAGGCCCACGAATAGGGTTGCTATTCGTGGGCCATGCAGCTTACAATCCGATTGATACCCTGTAGACGCTCACATTTCAATTTCACCGCTGCATGGCGGTAAAGGTACAACTACTTTTTACTAATAATCTCAATTTTTATTTCCCGCACCCATTATACTCTCACTGAGATTTCCACTATCTTCACTCCATGATACAAGAGCTTATCACCTACACCGACCGGGTACTAAACGGCTTCAAGGAGCACGGCCTGCGGCCCAAGGACGGGCTGCACATAGTAGTCAGCTTCGACGGAGAAGGCGCAGTACAGGTGCAGCCGCCGGAACTGCATCGGCGCACCGATACCCACGTATCGGAGTACTTGCTGAACTGTGCTCGGCACGAGCAACGGGCTTGGATGATTGACACTTGGAAGTGTCTGGACGCGCCGGAAAAGGAAATTCATTCGGTTTCGCCCTACTGCTTGGCGTTTAAGCGGGCGGCTTGGATAGGCGGGGAAGCCTATCTGAAAAAGCAGGCGGAAAATAAAAAGCCCCTCGACCAGCGCATTGGGCGCTACTTCGACCGGGCCATCACCCTGCTGGAGCCTGAGCAGGAGCGCGAGCGGCAGGTGACGTTGCAATTCAAGCACTTTTGCCAGAATAGCCTGGCCGAGACGCTGGCGGCGTTGCCCGAGTATGAGAAGCTGAAGGAAACTGACTACATCGTGGTGTATCTGGGTGAGCCGCAGGCCAGCCTAGCCGACTATGAGCGAATAAACAACCGCTACCTGCGCGACAAGCTCTTCAATACCGAGCAGGAAAATACCGCGCCTGATGCACATAACCGGGTGTACGGCACCAGCAACTTCTTCAACGGCTACGGCGATAAAAAGCCATTTTTGCTGCATCAAACCGCGCCTTTCGGTACCAATGCGGCCCGCAGCCCGATGGCCTCGGGAATCAGCAGCCGTATTTCGGACACCGACGCTCGCTGGCTCAACGATTTTCGGCTGCTGGCCGACCGTAACCCGCGCATCTTGCCCAATCCGCTCCCCGTGTTCGTGGATGCCGACGAGTTGAACCGGCAGGTCGTAGCTATTTTCAACGAAGACCCGGCCACCGTGCCCGGCTACCGCGAGATTATGACCCGCCTGCTCGAAGGCGGCCATGACCTTAATAATTACTACCTGCTGTTTTACCAGCGCGGCGAGGTTAAGGATTTTGACTATGTGAGCCGCTTCGATGTCCGGCTGCGCGACGAGGCGCAGGACACAGCCTACTGGCGGGTGCAGGACCTGTTTGGCATCAACCAAGTGCTAAAGCCGGCTACCGTGTTTGAGCTGCAAACGCAGGTGCTGAAAATTATTTTCAGCAATGCCCTGGTGCAGGAGCAGAAAAGCGGGGCCTGGGCCTACAAGTATTTCGACGACATCGACCCCAAGTTTTGCTCGGCCACGACGTTCCGGCTGGTCATGCAGTACCGGCAGGCCTGGTACGATTTCGTGTACAAGTCGCGGCGGCAGGCCATTACGGCGGGGGCCTGGCGCGACATGTTGCTCTCGGGCATTGGTGCCGACGTGGTAGCGACCGACAAGTACGCAGGCTACCGGACCAAGCAAAAGCTTAATATCTATCTGAGCCTCAACCACCTGTTTGATTCTTCTAATTCCAACTTCACCGGACACGACATGCCCACCTACCTTCCCGAGCTGCGGGCTTCCCTGAGCCGCCTGCTGGCCGACGAGGCCGCCGACCAGCACCTGGCTACCGACGAGGACTACGCCTTCGCCGCCGGCCAGCTCATCTACTACCTGCTCTACCAGAGCAAGACCGAGGACAAGACCAACGAGCTGCTGGAGCCTTTCCTGCAAAAGACCAACGACGTGCTGTTTAAGGACGCGCTGGCCCAAACCATTCGGCGCTACAAACACGCCATCTCGTTTGGCAACCGTCGCTTTCGCAAGCTGGCCGAGGAGGTATTGGGTTACGAGGCCCGCAAGACGCCCAAAGACCTACTAGCCTTCATTTTGTGCGGCTACTTCAGTCCCTCCGGCTTGTTTGCCAGAAAAGGGGAAACCCCGGAACCTACGGCGGGTGCTGACCCCGCCGCGGCCGATACCGATGAAACCGAAGCTTAATCTTTTCCAGAAATTTTCCCCGCCTCATGCCCCAGAACTACACCCGCCGCGCCTACGGCTGCGCCGTCATCAAGAGCGTTAATTCTAACTACAACGCTGATTTTACGCACCAGCCGCGTACCCTGCCCGATGGCACGGTGTACGCCACGGACAAGGTACTGAAATATTCCATTAAGAATTATTTCATTCGCAACTACGCCGACGAGAAGATTTTTTACTTCAAGACCTTCAACGAGAGCATGACCCCGCGCACGCTCGATGAAACGTACAACAACCTGTTTGGCCCCTACCCCCAGGAAAAAGGCAAGAACAAGGATAGCGTGGTGCGGCTGGCTATTCTGGGCAATTTGCTGAAGTGCCTGGACATCCGCTTGTTCGGAGCCACGTTTGCGGGCGAAACCAACATTTCTATTCACGGGCCAGTGCAGATTACGCACGGCATGAACCGCTACGCGGAGGGCGCTATTTTCTCGGAGCAGATTATGTCGCCCTTCCGCAACCCCGGCGATAAAAGCATCGACTCCACCATGTCTACGCTGGGCACACAGGTGCGCCTACGCGAAGGTCACTACGTGCACCACTTTTCGGTGAACCCGCAGAACCTGGCCGACCATGTGCAGCGGGCCGGCGAAGGCACCAGCGGCCTAAGTACTGCCGACGTAGAAAAGCTCAAAGAAGCCCTGCGCAGCGGCGTCACCTTCTACGACTCGGCTTCCAAAGCCGGCACCGAAAACGAGCTGCTGCTGTGGGTAGAGCTAAAAGAAGGCTCGAAGCTGGTACTACCCTCGCTGGTAGAGCTGGTGAGCGTGGGCCTCGACCGCAAAATCGACTTAACTAAGGTGAGTGCCTTGCTGGCCGAGCCGCGGGTGGCCGAGCAGGTAGCGCGCATCGAAGTATACTATCACAAGGCTGGCACTGAGGTAATCAACCTGCCTGCCGGGGCCGAAGAGCTGCCGCTTTAGGCCCGGCCGCATATGCAAACGCTACTTTCCTTTGACGCGCCGATGGCCCAGTCAGCCGCGGCCCCGGCCCTACCCCCCCTTACGCTGCTCTCCTTTGACGTGCGGGCCGACTTTGGCTTTCTGCGCAAGCCCGACGTGAACGATGGTTTGAGCCTGAGCTATAACCTACTGCACCGGCCGGCCCTGCTGGGCCTGCTGGGCGCGGTAGCGGGCCTGGGTGGCTACGCCGGGCGCGGGCAGCGCCCCGAATACTGGGACAAGCTCGGGCACCTGCGCGTGGGTGTGGCCCCGCTGGCCTACGCCGGCCCCGAAGCCGCCTCCCGCGGCGACCGGCCCCGCCACGAGCGCGGCAGCTTCGCCAAAACGGTGATTGAATACACCAACACCGTGGGCTACGCCAACGCCGATGGCACCTGGATACTGCGCGAGAGCACCCTCATCCGCCCCGCCTACCGCTGCTTCGTGCTGCTGAACCGCGCCAACCCGGTAGAGGAAACCGTCTACCAGCGGCTGCATCGACAGGAAGCCGAGTACCTACCCTACCTGGGCAAAAACGAGTTTGCCCTGAGCTGGGACAACGTGCAAGAAATACCTAATGCCCAGCCGTTTGGGGGCGGGCATGACTTCGAGGTGGCATCAGCGTTTTACAAGACGGAGCGTGTGAGTGATGCCATCGCACGGGCCGTAGGCTTGCGGGCCCGTCAGGGCAATGCTACCGAGCCGCCCTTTCTGCATTTCGAGCGGCTGCCGATAGGTTTTGATGAATACCTAATGCAGTACCGCTACGCCGATTTTGTCTTCAGCAACGCTCGTTTTGAGGCCACTACGCCCCTAGTGGATTTGTACGAATGGATTGATAACCAAGTAGTACAGCTCTCTTAATTACCCTCGCTGCCCTATGCCTGCGCTACCTACTTTCGCTGAGCTACTGGCCGGGATACCGCCCCTGGCTACCACGCTTGCCCACGCCCACGCCTACCACGGCCACAGTGCCTATAACGACACGGTAGCCCCGGAAAGTCTAGCTGAGCACATGCACCGCGTGATGCTATACTTTGGTCAGTTGGCGCAGGCCCACGGCCTCGATACCGTGGCCGACACGCTGGCCCAGGAAGCCACAGCGAGGGCCGTGCCCGCCGCCGAGCAGGCCCGCGTAGCCGGCCTGGCAAAACGCCTGCTGGTGCAAGCCGTGTGGCACCACGATTTTGGCAAGGTGAACGCGGCTTACCAAGCTCACATTCAGAATCCGGGCCGGCCGGAGTTTCTGGCTGTGAAGCACGATTTCAGCTCGCACCACGCCCTTATCAGCACCTATTTGTTCGTGGTGCGGGAACTGCACACTATTCTGGAACAAGAGCCGGCTACCACGCAGAAAGCACTTGCGGCTACGCTGCTGGCGCTGGCCTACCCGGTAGAGCGCCACCATAGCCCCCGCCTGGGCGACGACCTTGCGCAGGGCAATACGTCATTGCAAGGCCCTGCGCAAGCACTGCAAGCTTACCTGACACTATTTGATACTAACGTTTCGACTGAAAACCAGCAATTTATTCACGAATTGATTGGGAAGCGTGCGGATGCCCCAAAACACAATGGCCACACCGAAACGCTGGCTGCGCTCACCCAACCCAGACAGCCTGCCTTTGCCTTGTATGCGCTAGTGCGGCTTACCTTCTCGCTGCTCACGGCAGCCGATTTTTATGGTACCGCGCATTATTACAATGGCTGGGACGATGCGCATCCGTATGAAGACTTTGGGCTGATAACGGGCGAGTTACGGGCAAAGATTATTCAAAATGCCCGCATGCTGCAAGGCTACAACCGCCAAGTAACTGAGCAGCTAGCTGAGTGGCTGGCCGAAGACCCCACGCAAGTCGCTTGGCAAGTGCCGAGCGCCGATAACCTAAACAAGCTGCGCAGCCGCATGGCCGCCGAAGTAGTTACCAACGTGCGCCAGCACGCCCACGAGCGATTGTTTTACCTGCACGCACCCACCGGCGGCGGTAAAACTAACCTCTCGATGCTGGCCGCCGCTGAGCTGCTGGCCGCCAACCCCGAGTTGACCAAGATTTACTACGTCTTCCCCTTTACCACGCTCATCACCCAAACCGCGCAAGCCCTGCGCGATACCCTAGGCCTGACCGCTGACGAAGTAGTGCAGCTGCACAGCCGCGCCGACTACGCTCGCAAAGACTACCCTGGCGACCCTGAGCCCGATGCACGCTACGGCCGTGAGCACCGTACGCAACTCGACAACTTGTTTGTCAACTTCCCGGTGTGCTTGCTCACGCACGTGCGCTTCGTAGACGTGCTCAAAACCAGCCGCAAAGAGGCCAATTACCTGCTGCACCGCCTAGCCAACTCCATCGTCATCCTTGATGAGCTCCAGAGCTACGACCCGCGCCATTGGGACAAGCTGGCGTGGCTATTTGAAGAATACGCCCGGACCTTCAACATTCGCTTCGTGCTAATGTCGGCCACGCTACCCCGCCTCAACGCGCTAAAACTCGGCGAAGCTGACTACGTGCGGGTGCCGTTTCGAGAATTGCTGCCTGAAGCCCGGCAACGCTTTTTTCTTAACCCCAACTTCGGCCAGCGGGTACGCTTCGATTTTAGCCTAGAAACGGAGCTGACCACGCCCGACCGTAAAGACACCGAGGCCCGCCAAGCGTACTTACGCCAGCTGGCGGGCCAGGTATTAGCGCGCTCCGAAGTCTGGGCCGACGAGCACGACGGCCGGGTACGCACAGTTATTGAGTTCATTTTCAAGAAAACAGCTACTGAATTTCACTCCTTAGCGGGCGAGCTACTACCAGGCTACACGCTGCTGGTACTATCGGGCACTATCCTGGAGCCGCGCCGCCGGGCTATTATTTATTTCCTAAAAAACCAGCCCGCCGCTTGCCCCAAGGTGCTACTCATTACTACGCAAGTGGTAGAAGCGGGGGTAGATATCGACATGGACCTGGGCTTCAAGGACCGGTCTTTGCTCGACAGCGAGGAACAACTGGCCGGCCGCGTTAACCGCAACGCTACGAAGCAAGGGAGTGTGCTCTATTTATTCCGGCTCGATTCGGCCAAGCTGCTCTACGGCCACGATAAGCGCTACGGGGTGCAGGAAAGCCGGGAATTTCGGCAGGAAGCCGCCAGCATTCTGGCCAGCAAAGATTTTGACCGCCTCTACCGCGAGGTAATGCAGGGCATTGACAGCTGGAACGCAAAAGCAGGTGGAGTCAACCTGAGCACATACCAAGAGCAGTGCCGCCATCTGAACTTCCCGGCGGTCGATGAGAACCTGAAGCTGATTGACCAGGAAACTGGTACGCTGTTCATCCCGTGTTCCATGGGCCGCTACCCTGATATCTGGGCCGCTGGCGAATGGCGGCAGCCCGGCCCGTTAGATTTTTCGTCGGAGCAAGAATGGACTATTTTCCAAGCTAAAAACTGGCTGCTCACCCCAGCCCAACAGCAGTTTTTACGAAGCCATTATATTGAATTTGCTGAAGGGTATTTATCGGGTCAGACGGTGCTCGACCTGTTTGTTAGCTTTATTAAAGAGCCAGGTAAAGACCGGGAAGAAAAGCAAGCAAACCGGCTGAATAAAAAGAAATTACAGGGTATTCTTACGTTGTTTACCTGCTCCTTATTTGCCCAGTCGAAGGATATGCAACGTATCCAAACCAGTATTCATGCGCGGGATTGCTACGGAATGTGGGCCCTCGACGCGCAAGACTGGCGTGAGGTATACGACCCCGAGAGTGGCATTCGCTCCGATAAGCTGGCAGTGGATGAGTTTACCGTTTTCTTGTAAAATAGTGCTGCTATGCGCCCCATCACCGCTACGCTCGTCAACCTGTACCACATTTGCCACCGCGAGCTGTGGCTGCATGCCCACGAGGTACGTATGGAGTTTTTCTCCGACACCGTGCAGGATGGCAAGCTGCTGCACGAAACGGCCTACCCTCAGCGGGCCGACCGCAACCGCGAAATCATGATTGGCGGCAGCAAAATCGACTTCTACGACCCCAAAACCAAGGTGGTCCACGAAATAAAGCGGGGCAATAAAGCCGAGCAGGCCCACGTGGCCCAGGTCAAATACTACCTCTGGCTGCTGGAGCAGCACGGCGCCCCCGGCGCCACTGGCCTGCTGGAATACCCGCGCCTGCGCCAGACCCAAAAGGTAGAGCTACTGCCCGAAGACTACGCGGCCATCGCCGCCTGGGAGGCCGACATCCGCCGCATCGTGGATAATGAGCAATGTCCGCCCGTCATCAATAAGCCTTTTTGCAAGCAGTGCAGCTACTACGAGCTGTGCTACGTGGGCGAATAAGGCCACAGACTTTTTACCTGCTACAAACATGGTCAACCCGCGATGAAGAAGAGCCTTTATATTTTCAATCCTGGCCGGATGAGCCGCCAAGATAATACCTTGAAATACACAGCTTACGACGAGGCAGGCGCCGAAGGGCAAACCAAGTTTTTACCCATCGAAAATATTGCTGACCTTTATGTGTTTGGCTCGCTCGACGCGAATTCGGCGCTGTATAATTTTCTGGGGAAAAACGGCATCTCCGTGCATTTTTTCGACTATTACGAGCACTACACCGGCTCCTTCATGGCTAAGGAGTACTTGTTGGCGGGTAAATTACAAGTAGCCCAGACGGGCCACTACACCAGCCTCAAAAAGCGCCTTGTTCTGGCCCGTAAGCTGGTGGAGGGCGCGGCCTTCAACTTGCTCAAAACCCTGCGTTACTACCAAAGCCGGGGCCGGCAGGTAGGCGAGGAAATTGCGCAAATTGAGCTATATGTCTCGGCCCTACCCCATACTAGCAGCGTGGCCGAGATAATGGGCTACGAAGGCAATATCCGGCAGACGTACTACCGCTGCTTCGAGCAGCTGGTGAGCGTGCCGGGCTTCACGTTTGGCACCCGCAGTACCCAGCCCCCGCAGAATGAGCTGAATGCGCTAATTTCCTTTGGCAATATGCTCTGCTACGCAGCCTGCCTCTCGCAGATTTATCACACCCAGCTCAACCCTACCATCTCGTTTTTGCATGAGCCCGGTACTCGCCGCTTTTCGCTGGCCCTCGATATGGCCGAGATTTTCAAGCCTCTGCTCGTGGACCGCACCATTTTCCGGCTGCTCAACAAAAAGGAAATTCAGCCCCGCGACTTCGTGCGCGAACTCGACGGCTGCTTACTCAAGGAATCTGGCCGCAAAACGTTCGTACGGGTATTTGAAGAGCGAATGAAAGAAACGATTCAACATCGTCGCCTCAACCGCACCGTGAGCTACCAGCATCTCATCAAGCTCGAATGCTACAAGCTAACTAAGCACTTATTGAATATGGAAGAATATCAACCTTTTAAAGCTTGGTGGTAATGTACGTTATCTTAGTGTATGATATGAAGCAACAGCGCGTAGGACGAATGCTGAAGCTGTGCCGCCGCTACCTGCACTGGATTCAAAATTCCGTTTTTGAGGGGGAAATCAGCGAGGTGAAGCTAGCCGAATTGCTAGCCAAGGCCCGTACTATTCTGGATGAGGATGAGGACAGCGTCATTCTCTTCAAAAGCCGCACCCAGCAGTGGTTGGAAAAGCAGGTCGTGGGCCGGGAGCGCAGCTCACTGGACAACATTTTATAGAGTGGTCCATCGTCGGTTGGCGCACGGTACTCGCTGGGCAAAGCCTGCCGCGCATCTTATTGCGCTAACAGCATGACTATCAGAGTCGTCTATTCACGGGGAAAATCGTAGTATTAGCCAGCGACGACTTTAGTAGATTTTCTACCAGAAAAAAAGTGGCTCTACTGCACGGAAACGCCTATACTTGTAACTTAATCGACGGGCTTCAATCGGACCAGGTGGAATTGAAATTGTATCTAGCCGAATGCCTGCGCGTGGCCAAGTCCGGCTTCAATCGGACCAGGTGGAATTGAAATTGGCGGAAGTAGCTCTGCATGTTGACCTTGTGGTAGGCTTCAATCGGACCAGGTGGAATTGAAATCGGAGCTGCTGGGCAATAAGAACTACTACCTGACCGGCTTCAATCGGACCAGGTGGAATTGAAATCGTTGTAACGCGCTCTGGCGCTGGGGTAAGTGTGGGCTTCAATCGGACCAGGTGGAATTGAAATAGCACATGAGGAGGAAAACGCTACCAGCGGCTGCCGCTTCAATCGGACCAGGTGGAATTGAAATAGCGCTCCAACTAAGAAGAAAACCAGCTCGGAAGGAGCTTCAATCGGACCAGGTGGAATTGAAATCAAATCTGGTAAGGGCCACCGTACACGCCCTGCGTGGCTTCAATCGGACCAGGTGGAATTGAAATCAGCTACTTAGGGGCGCGGGGCCGCCGGCCGCGACTGCTTCAATCGGACCAGGTGGAATTGAAATTTCTTTGCCAGGTTTTGTTTCTAGGGTATAGATAGCGCTTCAATCGGACCAGGTGGAATTGAAATGTGTAATCGTGCGCACGTCGCGCCGCTCCTCGGGCGCTTCAATCGGACCAGGTGGAATTGAAATAAAAACCCCTTGCTTTTCTGTGTGGTGGCCGAGGCGCTTCAATCGGACCAGGTGGAATTGAAATATTTAGGCGACTGCTACGCTACCACCAGCGCCGGGCTTCAATCGGACCAGGTGGAATTGAAATTGCACGGGTGGGGCGTTCTAAAGAAGGTTAGCTAACGCTTCAATCGGACCAGGTGGAATTGAAATCCCGCTACACCTGGTAGCGGGGGGCTTCTTTCATTTCCGCTTCAATCGGACCAGGTGGAATTGAAATTTGTTTTTCTGTGTGGTAGCTGAGGCCAACGCCATAGCTTCAATCGGACCAGGTGGAATTGAAATTCATGCTCTACTGGCTAGGGCCGGGGCTTTGCCTCAGCTTCAATCGGACCAGGTGGAATTGAAATTGCGTGCCCAACTGGCCCGCATCGGCCAGCAGCAAAGCTTCAATCGGACCAGGTGGAATTGAAATTTCGTTGTCGAGGGACGCGGGCCAGGCTTGCGGGGCGCTTCAATCGGACCAGGTGGAATTGAAATTTCGTTGTCGAGGGACGCGGGCCAGG
>CAZERY010000035.1:0-21947 GCA_964514915.1 uncultured Hymenobacter sp. | reverse complement strand
CGGTAGTAGGGGACGTAATAAGTAGGTGCGGGCAGCATAAAACGGGAATTGGTACAAAAGTACCCTGTATAGTGGCGTTTATAACGTTTATTAAACGGACGTTTAACGACTGTGAAATTTGCCAAGTCGGGGGTACTTTTGCCCAAACTCCCCCTTACCCATGAAATCCTACGTCGCTTACCTGCGCGTCTCCACTCAGAAGCAAGGCCAGTCCGGCCTCGGCCTCGAAGCCCAGCGGGCGGCCGTGGGAACCTTCACATCGGCGGCTAATCTGGTGGGGGAGTTTGTCGAAGTCGAATCGGGTAAGCAAAACCAGCGGCCGCAGTTGGCCGCCGCTATGGCGCTGGCCAAGGGGAAGGGGGCGACGCTGCTCATTGCCAAGCTGGATAGGTTAAGCCGCAACGCTGGCTTCATCTTTCAGCTCCGCGATGCGGGGGTAGACTTTGTCTGCTGTGACATGCCCGATGCCAATACCCTTACCGTGGGCATCTTTGCCGTGCTCGCCCAGCATGAGCGCGAAACGATTTCTAAGCGAACCAAGGATGCGTTGGCCGCTAAGCTCGCGCAGGGTGCGCAGCTCGGCACCCCGACTAACCTTACACCAGCGGCTACCCAGAAAGGGCGAGACCAGAGCGTAGTTATAGCGCACGCCAATGAGCACAATGAGCGGGCGGCCGCGCACATCCTGCTGTTGCGGGAGAAGGGGTTCAACTACTCCCAGATTGCGGAGCGGCTCAATGCGCTGCGTTTTGTAACCCGCTATGGCAAGGCGTTTCGCGCCGAGCAGGTCAAGCGCTTATATCTGCGCGCAATAACCCCGTGCTAGTTTTATCGACGCTAGTGTGTGCCGGATAATGGCGCTTTCCCTCGTCATCAAGGAGGGCTTGGCCAACACATAGAGAATAAAACTAGTAGGACCTAGCTTGAGCAGGGCAGCTTAGTCGAAGGCAAAGCCAAGTTCTATATCGCCATTCAGCAAGATAATTGAGGCCATCGGTACCCTTGCTAACTACCCAAAGGTAAGTAGGTAAATAAGTGTCAGACCGTAGGAGCCGCCGGGAGTGGGATACGCAGCCGAACGAAGGTGCCGAACCCAGCCCGGTGACCCAGGTCAAGCGTACCATTCAGCAGCGCTACTCGGTCGCGGATGGTGCGCAGGCCCAGGCCTGCGCTGGTGGTCAGGTCGGGGGTAAAGCCCGCGCCGTTGTCCTCGGCCCGCAGCAGCACAAAGCCGGGCATGGTTTCCAGCTCCAGGCTGGCTTCGGTAGCCCCGTGGGCGTGCTTGACCATGTTGAGGCCCAGCTCCTGCGCCATGCGGTAGAGCGCCAGCTGTAGCAAGAGCGGCAGCGGGGGTAGGTCCCCGTCGAGCAGGACGTGGCAGCTCAGCGGGAGCTGCGGGGTGCTGAGCTGGCGGCAAATATCCTCCAAGGCCGCGGCTAGGCCAAACTCTTCCAGCGTCGTGGGTACCAGCTCGTGGGAGAGAACGCGGGTTTGGCGAATGGCGTCGGCTAGTAGGCGTTCGGCCTCGTGGCGGGCGGCGGCCAGGGCCGGCTCGGCATTCAGCACCGGGGCGTGCAGCATATCCAGCCGCAGCTTGGTGGCGTAGAGCAACTGGCCGATGCCGTTGTGCAGGCCTTCGGCAATGCGCTTGCGCTCGGTTTCCTGGGCCTGCTGCACGGCTTCAAACAGCGCCTGTTGCTGCGTCAGGCGCAGGCGCAGGTTGTCGGCTTCGAGGCGCTGCACCTCACTGATGTCCAGGTCGACGCCTAGCACCCGCAGTGGCTCCCCGGCGGCATCCAGCACCACGGCTGCTTTCACGCGCAACGTTTTTACGGCTTCGCCCACCTGAATGCGCAATGTTTCTTCGAAGTTAGTGTGGCCTTCGCGCAGGCCCTGCACGATGCGCTCGGCCACGGGCCGGTCTTCGGGGATGGCAAAATCGAGGTAGGTAGCCGGCTGGATGGGGCAGTCTGGGGCCAACTCAAACAGCTGGTACATGCCGGCCGACCACTGAAACGCGCCCGTGCTGCGGTCGTAGTCCCAGGAGCCCAGGCTGGCTACCTCCTCCGACTGCTGCAACAAGGTGAAGTTGCGCAGCTGTTCTTCCTCGGCCTGCTTCCGTTTCGTAATGTCCAGGGTGGAGGCCACTACCCCATCGTTGAGCTTCACAAACATGGAGGAAAACCACCGCTTGAAGCCCTCATAGGGGTAATAGTACTCCATTTGCTGCGGCTCGCCGTCTTCCACGGTCGCGCGCATCAGCTCAAACAAACCGTTGGCTTTAATACCCGGATACTCCTGCGCATAGTACTTGCCCACCAGGTCGGTACGGCCGGTGGTGCGTTCCAACTCCCGGTTGACGAATACCAAACGAAAATCCTCGATGTCGCCGCTCGCATCGCGCACGGCCTCCTGCACCGCCATGCCAATGAGGCTGGTATCAAAGATGGATTGCAGCAAGTCATGGCCTTGGCGCACCTCTTGCTCCATCTGCTTGCGGGACGTGATGTCGAGCGAGGCCGAGATAAGGCCATCGCCGAGGCGGGTGTAGAGCACATCAAACCATACCGTGCGCGCCCCAAACGCGTGGTGCAGCTCCAGGCGCTGGGGCTGGCCGGTGTCAATCACCTGCGTCATGGTGTGCCACACCGGCAGCGCTTGCAGGCCCGGCAGTTGGACCGACATGAGCTGGCCCGGCGTGTTGTCGAGCAGCTCCATTTGGTTGACCGATGCCTGATTGACGGTTACTGCCCGTAGGTCTACGAGCTGACCCTGGTCGTCGCGCACGGCCTCGTAGTAACCCAGTTGGAGGGGCACGGCCTCAAAAATGGTGTGCAGGCGCTCGTGGCTGGCTTGCAGCGCCTGGGTGCGCTCAGCTACCTGCTGCTCCAGCGAGGCCAGCAGCACCCGGAGCTGCTCCTCGGCCTGCTTGCGCTCGCTGATGTCGATGATAAACTCTACGCACTCCGCCGTCGTGCCCTCGCCCCGGAGCCGGGTAGGCGCGCAGAGTGCCCACCAGCGCGAGCCGTCCGGGCGCAGCACCTGCTTTTCGTAGGGCGCGGTTTCGCCCCGCTCGGCCACCTCTCCAATGGCGCGGGCGGTTACGTCCGCAAACTCGGGGGGCGTCAGCACACTCGTGGGCAGGGCGAGCAGCTGCTCGCGGCTATAGCCACTCAGGCGCGCAAACGCCGGGTTGGCATTCGTCATGCGCCCCTCTGCGGTGAAGAAGAGCACGCCCACGGTGTCGATGGCAAACGCTTTTTGCAACAGGGCTTCCGAGGCGCGCAGGTCTTCTTCGGCGCGGGCGCGCTCCAGGCGCGGAAAAATGTGGCTCGCCAGTTCGCGGAACAACTCGATTTCATCTTCGCGCCAGTCGCGCGCCTGCGCATCGTAGGCGGTGAGACAATGCTGCCACTCGCCCGCGTGGTGAAAGGGTACCACCACCCAGGCCTGAATCTGCCGGGCGGCGTATAGCGCCGCGTCCGTGCGCGGGTCGGTTTGCGTGTCGCGCACCACGAACAGCTCACCGGCGTGGGCCAAGCGTTGAAATTCGGGCGTGAGGTATTCTTCGAAACGGTAACTGTTGCCGGCCAGGGACAGCACCCCGGTTTGCATCCAACCGTGGCTTACCGTTATCTGTCCCCGCGCCTCGTCCACGTCGTTGAAAACGACCGCGACGACCTTTAGGTAAGCGCCTATTTTTGCGCTCACGCTTTGCATAATGTCGTCGACGGTGGCTGAGCGGGTGAACTCGTTGGTGAGGTCGGCCAGAAACGCCTGATTCGCTTCGCGGCGTTTGCGCGCGGTAACATCCTGAAAGACGGCCGCCACCCGATTGCCCGCTTCGCCTACTTTGAAGGTGTAGGAGTCCACCCAAATCCCGGCCATAGCGGAAAACTGCTCGGTGCGCTCGCTCACGCCAGTGCGGGCTACGCGGCCGCACAGCTCATACCAGTGCGCCTCGTAGGTGCTCAGCTCGCGCAGGCTTTTCCCGCGCCGCGCGCCGCCGCTCAGGCGGATGGCGGCCGGGTTCGCCTCCAAAAAAAGGACGTCCGTCACCGCGCCGCGCTCGTCAAACAGCACTTCCAGCAGGTAGTAGCCTTCGTCGATGGAGTTGAAGAGCGTGCGGTACTTTTCTTCCGATTCGCGCAGGGCTTCGGCCGCCCGTTTGCGTTCGGTGATGTTTTGAGCGATACCGACAAAGCGCCACTCGCCGCCGGCGGTATGCTGGATGAAGGCGGCTTGCGAGTGAAACCAGACCACTTCGCCGTTGGCCGGATTAACCAGCCGGTATTCCGAGGCATAGCTGCCGCGCGAGTCAATTGCGCCGTTAATTAAGTCCACCGTCGGCTGCAAGTCGTCGGGGTGGATTAACTCGAACGTGCTGTCGATGTGGTCGGGCAGGGGAAACCCCATCACGAGGTCGACGTTCTCCGACAAGTCCAGCGCGCGCGTCGCCGGGTTCATCTCAAACGAGAAGATGCGCCCGACATCCATCGCCAGTTGCAGCCGCTCGTGCGCTTTTTCCAGCGCCATTTTCGCCTGCTTGCGCTCCGTAATGTCGTTGTACACGATGGCGACCAGCGTGCTGCCGGCCTCCCCTACCCGCGAGGCATCGACCTCGTACCAGCGTTGGGTGGCTGCCGACCAATCCTCGAAGTGCGCGGGCTCGCCGCTCTGCACCACGCGGGCGTAGCGCTGGACCCACTTCAGCTCAAAGTTGGGCAGCATTTCCCGCACGCGCTGGCCAATCAGCGCCCGCACCCCGTCAATGCGGTCCTGCGCGGGATTGGCATCCCGGATGATGATATCTTCGGCCTCGCCCTGCGCGTCGAACTGGATGTCGAGCAAGCTAAAGCCTTCATTGATAGAATTGAAGATGGCGCGGTATTTAGCCTCGCTTTCCCGCAAGGCTTTTTCGGCGCGGGCCCGCTCCACGGCGGCCCAGGTGCGCTCGGCCACGTCTTCCACCAGCCGCACTTCGTCCACGGTCCAGGCGCGGGGCGTCAGGCAGTGTACGGCCAGCGTAGCCACCCACTGCCCCTGCTTGAGGAGCGGCACCGTAATGTAGGCCCCAATGCGCGCCTGCCGCAGCACCTGGCGCTCGGCCTCGGTGTTCGCCGCCTCGGTCTCGGTGTCGCTCACCACCTGCACGATGCCCGCTCGGTGAGTAGCCGTGAGTTTCTCGCCGAAGTCCACCGACCGAAAGCGGCCCGTCATGGCGGGCAAGCCGTTGCCGTAGCCCTGGCTGATGACCACGTCGTCACCCTGCGTTTCGCCGTAGTGCACCTGGTTGGCCCGCAGGTATTGGCCGAGTAGGCGCGCCGCGGCCTCCTGCACCTGCGTGGCCTCGGGCAGGGGGCGCAGCTCATCGCCGAGTTGCACCAGAAACGCCTGCCGGTCCTGGCTGCTGCGCAAGGCCGCCTCGGTCTGGCGGCGCGCACTGCTATCGGTTAGCAACAGGGCTACCTGGTGGCTGCCGGGCGGGCCGGTGGGCAGGGCCTGCACCTCGTACCAGTAGCCCCTCCCGAACGGATTTTGCTGCTCGAAGTGCGCCGCCTGCCCGGTGCGCACGACCTGGCCGAGCCGCTCGTACCAGGTGGATTCGGGGGCCGGGGCCAGCTCGCGCAGGGTACGCCCCACCGCGTTGCGCAACGTGGATTGCTGCTCAAACGCCGCATTCACTTCTACCAAGCGGTAGTCTACCGCCGTGCCGAGCTCGTCAAACACCACCTCCCCCACGCAGAAGGCGTGCGGCAACTGGTGGAGGATGGCTTGGTAGTAGTTAGTAGAGGCCGGGGCCATACTGTCCAGTTTATCAGGAGAATCTGAGGAAGAAGTAGCCGAGGTGGGCATCGCAAGCAGGCACGTAGTTAGGCGTAAGGGAAAGCCCTGGCCTGAGCGGTTAGGGCTTTCCCGGAGCTACTCAGTACGTAGCCAGACGTAAGCGACCTTCTAGAAGAGGTGTTAGTCAGAACAGGGCGAAGCCAGCGCACTAAGGCAGGCACGGGCAAGTGGTCAACGCAAGCCAGTGAGTTTTATACGCCGCTTGGAGTATGAGAGCTAGGCCAACTACGACTACCCGGTGAGGGAATGAGCGGATGCTGAAAATAAGTCAGTTAGTATCTCCCTGGGGGATAGCAGAAGAGATTACTGCTACGGTTGAGCTGTTTTTTATTGGCGTCAAATAGCCGCATTGTTCTGCTTAACTCGCTTATGAACAGTGTCGTACGGACTGTTTCAGTCACCCTCTCGACGCAACGTTTGGTGCTTGTAGGTAGCGCCTCAAGCGGATAGACACTTCCGGTTCAACTCATTTTCCTCGTTTATCCTTCCCCTCCTTTTCGAACTCTTATGATACTTCGTCTCGACGAGTTGGCTCTGGACCTGCCAATTCCCAAACACCCTCCGGCCAACGCCGCCGCCGCAATTCAGGAACTGCTGGGCGGCAAATTTGGGGAGATGAGCACGCTGATGAATTACACGTTCCAGTCGTTCAACTTCCGGGACCGTGACCGACTTCGCCCATTCTATGCCCTCACTTCAGCCATTGCGGCCGAAGAGTACTCGCACATCGAGGCCGTGAGCTACGTCATCAACCTGCTGCTGACCGGCATAACTGAGCGCGGCACCGACTCCAAACCCGGCCCGCTCGCCGACACCGTGGATGCGCGCAATTCGTGCCACTTCCTAACTAGCGGCCAGGCCGCGCCGCCCTTCGACTCGATGGGCAACCCTTAGACGGGCCAGTATGTGACCAGCGGCGGCAACCTGCTCCGCGACCTGCTGCACAACTTCTTCCTCGAATGTGGGGCGCGGGCCAACAAGATTCAGGCCTACGAGCAGGTGACCGAGCCCTGCGCCCGCACCATGATTGGCTACCTGCTGGTGCGGGGCGGCCAGCACGTGTACGCTTACGCGAAGGCGCTGGAAGTCATTACGGGCGTTGATGTGAAGAAAATCATGCCCGTGCCGCCGCTCTCCAACTCCAAATTTCCCGAGGCGGTGAAGTTCATGGAGCACGGGCTGCACCGCGAGTTATATACTTTCTCGCCCAATGCCTACGCGGAGGCCAGCCTCATCTGGAATGGCAAGCACCCCGAAGACGGCTCCGAACTGACCGTAGTGCAGGGTGCTATCAAAGGCGTGCCCTACTCGGTACTGGAAGAAGAGCCGCAACTCAACTCGCCCAGCGAGTTGGACTTCGACCCCGAAATGTTCCAGGACATTGCCAAGAAGCTGGGCCTTTCCGATGAGTGGAAGCAGCGCCACGGCTAAGCATCCATTTTTAAGTGCTAAGAACGAAGTAGAAATGGCCTTGGTTAAAAGGTTGGTCCGAAAGTCGCCTTTGCCAGCTAGCAAGGCCAGTCTGCGTACCGGAAAGTTATTTGTAGCGCGTTAACGGTATTCTGATTACGTAAACCTATTTCGGGTACCGCTTTTCTCGGGTTACTGGCAGATAGCAGTAGGGGTGACCACTGGTATCCGAAAAGGGCCGTTTTCGTGCTCTTATGGACGTTTTTTACGTCCACGCATGGGCCAAATGCGACTTCTGTACCAAACTTTTAACCAAGGCCCAGATTGCTGAGAAGCTCAATGCCCTGCGCTTTGTGACCCGCTACGGTAAGCCCTTTCGAGCCGAGCAGGTCAAGCGCCTCTACCTACGCGCCAGCGTCCCCGCTCCTGGTTAGGCCCTCCAGGGGCTGGCCAGTTCGGTTGGTTCCTGGCTACCTGACCTACAAGCCAGTAGTTACTGGGTGGCCCTAGCCGGCCGACGGGCACTAAAAGCGAGTACCTTGCGCTAACCCTAGCGAGACGTTCCGCTGGGGTTAGCGCGCAGACTCCGAAACAAGCTGACCGTCTCCGCCGGGAAATTATGGCTATTCGCCGGACCTTGGCGGCGGAGAAGCGCAAGTTTGGCGGCTATGATGATAGCTGGGGCTTGCGCTACCTGCCCACCCGCTACTACGTGCAGCTCGCTGATTTTGCGGGCGGGCTGACCTACCTGCGCTGGTTTTGGCGCAACTTTCCCACTGACGGGGGCTTCGCCGACTTCCTCTTCGAGGCCACCATCATCCTGTTCAAGCGGGGGAAGCTGAAGGAGGCTTCCCGCCAGGCAACGGCGACCTATCGGGCCGACAGGCAGTTGCTCGCCCACTTTCTCGGTCAGCCCGCCCCGCCCGCGGAAGCCTGGGAAAACGCGCCGCTGGCCGCCGAGGCGTATGCGCGCTACTTTGCCACGCTGGGTAGCCCCCATACCCTGCTGGATGTGACCGAGTGGGTAGGCAAGTTGACGAGCAGTGAGGCGTTTCTCGCCAGCGCGCAGCAGTTCCGCGACCTGCACCGGCAGTTGCACGGCAAACAAGACCGAGAAAAGCGCGGGTACTTGCTGGCGCAGTTGTATCCCCGGGCCCCGACACCGCTTGACGGGTACGCCAGTAACTCGTGACTCACTGGCGTGGTCTACGGTAGCTTCTCCCTCGCGAGTAAACGGGTGCAAAAACCTAGGTTCATTGACTGGTTGAGTTCGATTTTTGGCGGTGGTCTCAACCTTGGTGATGAGCCTTTTTTATTCCCAGAGTTAAAAATGCTCTGGTAGCGCCTGGGACAAAGAATCTGACAATCCTGAAAATTGCTTATCACTATGCTTAAGACTACCACCCGATTTTTAACTCTTATCGTACCTAAAGTCTCCGGCGTCGAGTTGTCAAACGCACTCCTGGTAAGTAATTCTTATTAGTCGTTGCGCTAGTAGCATCATTAAGATTTTCTCTACTTACAACTGGTTCACTTGGATGGGAAGCGTACATACACGCAGGCCCACTGTGGGCGTGGCAGCGCACGAGCCGAGGCAGCCAATTGGCCGAGGTAGGCGGAGCGCACTTTTGCGTGTCTTACCCCGCCTAAATCAGTACTTAACGGGGGCCGCCAGCGCCCGCAGCATCGGACCTTTGCCGTGGTAGCTAGCGGTAGCCGCAGCTGGCTGCCCGCCGGTTTTTGGGGGTTTGCGGGCCGCGTTGCGTATGCTCATTATCCACCACGAAGTACTGTCCGATGCCTACCTGCTCGTGGTGGCTCCCGACCCAGCTACCACTTCGGAACTGGAACTAGCCCAGCACCTAAGCGCTGCGGCGCAGAGCGGCAAGCCGGCCGTGTGGGTCGACTGCCGGCTGCTCACTACCGTGTCTCCCACAGCGGCCCGGCTGTTGGCAGCCTGTCATTACCGTTTGCAGCAGCGAGGGGCCGAGCTGGTTCTCGGTCGGGTGTCGGCGCAACTGGCGCGAACGCTACAGCCCCACTACTCTAGTTCTAGCACCGCTTGATGCCTGGCGGCCACTACGGGCAGGCAGGCACCTCCCGACTGCCCGTAGTGGCCGCATTTCCCACCCTACCTACTTCCGATGGCTTCCCACTTTCAGCCTTACTCTAGCAGGCTTACGTCCGCGCAAAAAAAAACAGTATTGGTACCCAGCGCCGCTACCCGGCCGAGCGCCTGCTTGACCAGCAAGCTGTTTCCCCGGCACCCGATGCCGAAACCCTTACGCATTTGCCGTACTACGTGAGCGGCAAGAGTACGCGGAGCCAGCTTACTAGCCAGCTACTCGACTGCCAGGCGCGCTGCTAGCCAGTGCGGCCCCAAGTGGCTGGTACTGGAGACGCTTCAGGTGTTTGTAGCCGCAACTGAGCCGGGCGTTTACCACAACTAAAACAGTTTTTTATAACCGGAATAAAGGCAGCTACGTGGGCTAGCGCTGCTACTTGGCCGACAAGCAGGTAAGCGGCTACCCGTTGAGCAGACGCGAAATACTAAGCTGAACGCCAGCTATAAAACCAGCGGATTTCGTGGGCGAGTTTTGCTAACTAAATTAAATTCCTCGCCGTAAGCACCCAATAGCTTAATGCATAATGCATTAATTTTCATCATATAAGCACAACCATTATCATGACATTTGGTGATTCTTTTGTACCTACGGCGGGGGAAGTGGGCATCCTACCCATGGTGACTTACTTTCTCATGGCCATTGCGGCTTATGCTTTTTTAGGGAACGTTATTTTCAGCCTGGCTACTCGCGGCAGCGTGGCGCCCGAGCACCGCATCTCGCGGGTGTACGGGGCCATTATTGCGGCCGTGGCGGGGGTATCGTACTTCCTAATCACGCACTTCTACCATGAGATGCTGCACGGCCTCAGCGGGCTGCACTCGCCCGAGGAGCGGGCGGCGCTTATCCGCCGCAGCTACCAAGCCATCGGGCAGTACCGCTACATGGACTGGGCCATCACCACGCCGCTGCTGCTGCTCAAGGCTACGTCCATGCTGCGCATCAAGTACGAGGAAGCTACCAAGGCTATTACGGTGCTGCTGCTAGCCGACTTCTTCATGGTAATTACCGGCTACATCGGTGAGCAGCAGCTCACGGCCACGGGCGAAATCATCGAAAGCAGCAAGCTGCTGTGGGGCGCCATCTCGACGGTGGGCTACGTGGTGGCCGTGGTGACGCTCTATGGACTGTATAAGCGCTTTGCGGAGCGCGGCAACGATACCGAGCGCTGGGGTTTCCGGGCTATTGGCTACACCACCCTCACGACCTGGGGCGTGTACCCAATTGGCTATATGCTGACGCTCACCAGCATCAACCTCAACTACGTGCACATTGCCTTCAGTATCTTCGACATCATCAACAAAGTAGGTGTGTCGCTGATTGCCTACCTCGTGGCAAAGGAGCTGCTCGATGCCCGGCTCAACGAGAAGAAAATCCTGGATGGCTACACTGTGGGCTAATACCCTGCCGGCCCTCGGGCCCAAGCGCTACTCCTACGGGGTGGTGCTGGCGACTGTCGGCCTAGCGCTGCTGGCCCCGGCTGCGGCGGGTTGGGTACTGGGCCCGGTGCTGCTGCTGGGGCTGGTGGTGCTGGGCGTGGCCCATGGCGCCTGCGACCAGTTTGTGGTGCCGGTTACTCACCCAGCCCTGGCCCGCCACCGGGGACGCTATTGGGTGGTATTTCTAGGGGGCTACCTGGGTCTGGCGGCCGTCGTGGGGGCGCTGTGGTGGTGGCGGCCGGGGCTCGCGGTAGCTTTCTTCTTTGTTTTGTCGGCCTGGCACTGGGGCTCGGGCGATGCGCCTGCGGCGGCTCGTTACCGAGCGCAGTGGCTGGTTCACAGTTGCTTGCGCGGCGGCCTGCTCTTCGCCGCGCCGTTGCTAATGTGGCCCCACGAAACGCGGGAGCTGATAAACGGCCTGCTGACGCTGGCCGGGGCCGTGCCCGTGAGCGCGGCAGCCATCGCCACGGTCGGGCGGCTGCTGTGGCCGGTGGTGCTGATGGGCCAGTTAGCGCTGTGGGGCAGCTACGCCAGTACTGGGCAACTAGCCCTGGCCCACACCGATGCCCTCGAAAACCTGCTGTTACTGGTCCTACTGGCGGTGCTGCCGCCAGTGCTGTCGGGCAGCGTCTACTTCGTGTTCTGGCATAGCTTGCAGCACATACTGCGCATGAATGCCGTGATGGGCCGGCCTACCGCCAGCGGCTGGGCCACGCTGGGGCGCGAGCTAGGCTTTTTTCTGCGGCGCGCGGCTCCGCTACTGGCGGTGAGTGTGGCCGCGCTGGCAATACTCTACAGTCTGCCGGGACTACGGGCGGCAGGCACGCCGGTGTTCATCAGCCTAGCCCTGCTGGTGGCTTCCGTTGTGACCCTACCCCATGCCGTGCTCGTGACGCTGGCCCTGGACGCGGCTAGGTGGCGCCCAAAATAGCCGGCACCAGGGTGCCGGCCGCTTCGCCCTGTTGCCACGGCAACTGTTTCTACCGCTGGGTTTGCAGGCCAGTGACAGGGAATTGAGCAGCGCCCTAGCGCTGCTGACCCCCTGGCTACCGACTAGCTATTACGCACTGATTTTATACGTAGCCCTGCGTGGACGGGCACGCACCTTGGCTCCGTAAAAACCTGTAAATGCGCGGATAAGGTCGCTTTTCGAGTAGCTGCTAGCCGCGCTGCCCGCGTTATAGACACCTCTTTTTTATCCCTTTTTACTTTCTCAGCAAGATGGCAACCAACGGAAACAACGAGCGCAGCAGCAACCAGGCAAACGCTGCCTAGGAGCACTACGAAGGGGGCGTTACGCCCAGTCAGGACGAGCAGGCCAAGCACGAAAAGCACGTCGAAGCGGGCAAGAAAGGTGGGCAGGCTAGCAAGAAAGAAGCCGAGAAAAACAAGAAGTAATGCTGGCTTCGCGAGCTGGCGCTACCGTTCAGGCTCCTGGAAGTTAACTTCCAAGAGCCTTTTTTAGGCCTGAACTAAATACCTGAACGTATGCGGCAGCTGCGCGGCCCCGACCCACACCTGTTTCCCGCCCACCTGAGCCTAGAGGATGCTCGACACACGTTCACGCCCGGCGCGATAACGGCCGTGTTGAAGGCAAAGAAAGCAGGCCGTGGGCCAGCACCAGCTGGCGCATGCGCAGGGAGGTGACGTTCGTATCCGACGTTTGGGCCGTCATGCCAACGACGAAGGCGAAGTAGGCAAAATTCCAGTACGTAGTCGGCGGGGCGTCCGGGAAGTCCAGCCCGCCGAGCTTATCGGGCGCGAGGGTAGCTTTATCCTCGCTGTAGTAGAGGTGGGCGTAGCGCAGGGTGAACAGCGTGTGCAGCAGCAGCCACAAGCTGGCCACCGCTCCCACCGACACCAGCAGGTGCGCCCGCGGCAGGTGCGGCAGGCCACTGAGCAGCACGCCGACGGCCAGCAGGCTGGCCATGGCCCCGAGCAGGCTGGCCACAAACATCCAGGTGCGGCCGGGGTCTTGGTGCGTCGCTACGCGCCGGATGTGGGCGGCATCGGCCGTGGCAATCGTGCCCCAGGTCAGGCCCAGCACGCCCGCGCAAAAGCCGTCCCAGGCGGCTAGGCAGCGGGTGCCGCGCAGAAAATCGGCCGGGGCCAGCCAGGCGCAGAGGCCCCCTAGGGCCAGGGCTAGCCCTAGCCGGGGTAGGGCCGGTAAGTTGGCCAGCCACAGCAGGTAGTGCAGCCGGCGCGCCGGGGCCGAGTGGAGAGTAGCCATGAGCAGCTGGGAGTGAGGTAGCCAAGCCGTCGGGGCCAGGCAGGTTGATTTGCCAAGCCGCCCGTGCTTACGTACTGGCCAGCAAATCGAAGTACTCGTCGTCCTCGCTTTTGCCGCCGTAGCCTTTGCCCACGGTCTTATAAGTTTCGACAAACTCGATGGTGTGAATCCACTTCACCATCTTGTAGCCGAGCTGGTCTTCGATGCGCAGGCGCAGGGGCGCCCCGTGCTTGGGCGGCAGGGGGTTCTCATTCATTTCCCAGGCCAGCAGGCAGCCGGGGTGGTGGCAGTTGGCGAGGCTGAGCGTGTCGTAGTACTGGCCGCCGTACAGCCCCTCGCCATACGAGTAGAAGACTACCGTGTGGGCCGTCGCCTGCGGCCGCACCAGCTCGAGGAGCTGGCGCATGGGCAGGCCGCCCCACTCGGCAATGCTGGTCCAGCCCTGGATGCAGTGGTGCATGGTAATGGTTTGCGCGTGGCCCAGGCGTCGGAGGTCGGCCAGCGACAGCTCCACGGGGTTATCAACCAGGCCTTTCACGGTGAGCTTATAGTTCTGGAAATTAGTGGCTAGCTGCTGCTGCCACGCGTCCGAAGTCGGGATTTTGCCATTGACCCAAAAGTAGGGCGAGATATCCTTTTTCTGGAAATAAGGCCTAGGCCGCAGCCGGTTAAGCGTGTAGTACCAGAGCCGGCCGTTGAGGGCGGCGTCGGCGCGCTGGAGCGTGCGCGGCTTGTTCCACGACGCCCACTGCGCAGCCACGCAGGCGGCTACCGTGCCCAGCACGATGGCCAAGGCGATGTAGAGCCCGGCCGGGTTGCGCGTGTCGGTGCCGGTCGTGATATGGTTGAGGTTGTGCGTCAGCCCCGTCAGGGCCACCAGCGTGACGTGGATAATGATGAACCCCACGAAGGCCAGCATCACCAGAAAATGCACCGAGCGCGCCCCCTGCCGGCTGCCAAACCCCAGGATGCGCGGAAACCAGTGAAACCGGTTTTCGATGGCCGGCGACATGGCTACCCCCGTCAGCATGGACAGCGGGGCCAGGATGAAAATCACCCCAAAGTACGAGAGCTGCTGGATGGCATTGTAGCGGTAAAAACCGTCGGGCTCGATGGGAAAGTGAAACGTGGCGTAGTGCACGAAAACATTCCAAGCATCGGGCAGAATGTGCCAGGAGGTGGGCACCAGCCGCCGCCACTGGTTGGTACAAAACAGCAGCACCACGAATACCGCGCCGTTGAGCACGAAAAACGGCACCGTCAGGAAGTGCCAGCTGCGGGCCACGCCCACCGTGTGCCGGTAGCCGGGCAGGCCCCAGGCCGGGCTCAGGTAGCGGGCATCTTCCTTGGAGGTGTAGGTGGGGCTGTCGGGCACGCGCGTGGGCGTAAAGCGGGCCCACTCGGTGCCGGGCGTGCTGTCGCGGTTCCAGTACAGGCGCGGGTGGTCGGCCAGGATGGATAAGCCGCTGCGAATGAGCAGCATCAGGAAAAAGAAGCTCACCCAGTGGCTCACGCTCACCCACCACGGAAAGCCCCTAGGGTCGGCTGGCGTGAGCGGCGGCAGGTGGGCCGAGGGGTCGGGCGGCAGGCCAAACACCAGGAATTGAAACCAGGCCCCGCCCACCGTGCTGAGCAGCAGCAGCCCGAGGGCCAGCCACGTGCCCGGCGAGAGGCCGATGTATTGGCGGCGGTCGGCTGGGGCATGAATGGCCCGCTCGGCCGGCGTAAAGTGGGTAAACATCGGCGGCCGAGGCTACAAGTGGTCGAGGCGGCCACCATCCACGCGCAACTCCGCGCCCTGCACGAAGGCCGCGTCGTCGGAGGCCAGGTAGGCGATGGCGGCGGCCAGGTCGTCGGGCTTGCCCACGTCGCTGGGATTGATTTTCTCCACGCCCGACTTCACGTTGGGGTTGTTCCAGAGCATGGGCGTATCCACGGCTCCCGGCAAAATAGCGTTGATGCGCAGGCCTTTGGGCTTGCCCTCAATGGCGGCCGAGCGCGTGAGCGAGCACACCGCCGCCTTGGCCGCCGCGTAGGGCGCTACCAGCGCCTCGGTTTCGATGGCGTGGATGCTGGCCACGTTGACGATGGCCCCGCCCGGCTTCATGTGTAGAAATCCCTGCTTGATGAAGTAGAAGCTACCCAGCAGGTCTACACTCAGCACCCGCAGCCAGTCGTCGCCGGTGAGCTGCTCCAAGGGCGTGAACTGCATCAGCCCCGCGTTATTGACAATGACATCCAGGCGGCCAAACTTGTCGAGCGCGGCCTTCACAGTGGCTTCCACCTCGTCTTCCTTAGCTACGTTGCAGAGGCTGGGCAGCACCTCGGGCGCGCCGGCTTTTTGTACCTCCGGCACGGCCTGGTTGAGGTGGTCCTGGTTGAGGTCGACCAGCACAATGCGGGCGCCTTCCGAAGCCAGGCGCTTGGCGGTAGCCAGGCCAATACCGCTGGCCCCGCCGGTTACGAGGGCTACTTTGTCTTGAAATCTCATGGGTAATACCTACTAGGTTGTTAGTTCACAGCATCTTATTTGAATTAGCCACCAAGGGCCAGGTAATCAGCCGCTTTACGCCCCCGCATTAGCCGTCGCCGTGGAGGTGTTAGCGTGGTTTTGCCGGGCCACGTCTTTCTGCTGCTGGGCGTGGTCGGTGTCGCTGTCCTGCGGCAGCACCAGCGGAATCTGCAGGCACAGGCTTTGGGCGGGCAGCACCTGCTGCCAATCGGCGATGAGCTGCTTATAAGCCGTGCCCACGGGCCGGATGTTGCGCTCCAGGTCGTAGAGCCCTAGGGGGTTGACGGTGCCCTTGTTGTCGCGCAGGGCCGAGTCCCAGTCCACCTGGTCGGTGAGCGAGTACCAGGTGAAGCCGATGATGGGCACCCCGTCGTTGCGCACGCGCAGCACGTTGGCCCATTCCTTCTTGAGCCAAAGCACAGCCTCGTTGCCCCGAGGGCCCTGGGCCAGGTTGGTTTCGGTGTGCATCACGGGCAGGCGGTAGCGGTCGTGGTACTGCTTGGTAATGGCGTAGTAGCCAAATATTTCGCCCGAGGCTTCGGTATTGCCATCATCGTGCACACTGTGCTCGTTGGTCTGGTAGTAGTCGTTGCCCATGATACACAAGTGCTTCAGGTTATTATTCAGGAAGAAGTGGTACTCGTCGTGAGTCATGCCGTTGCCCATGAGGTACTCGTACATCTCCGAGTCCACGCGCCGGCCGTAGTTGAGGTCCAGCGAGAGAAAGCGCCGCGCGTTCATCACCTGGGCGGGCTTGATGGCGGCCGGGTCGTCGGCGTGGAAGTACTCGCTGCTCTCGCTCTGGATAAAGAGCGCGTCGGGCCGCACCGCCACGATGGCGTGCATGGCCAGCACGTTGGCTTTGACGAGGTGCTTGAGGGCCGTCACAAAGCCTTTATCGCTGGCCAGCTGCTCGTTCCACCACCCATAGAGGCCCGAAAACTTGGCGCAGACGTACATCTCATTCACCGGCGTGTAGAGCTGCACCCACGGAAAGCGCTTCGCAAAATCGCCCGCGTACTGCGCGAAGAGCTTGGGGAAATCCGGATTTTGAAAATTGCCCACCCAGTCGGGCACCCCAAAGTGGCACAAATCCACGATGGGCATGAGGTTGCGCCGATGTAAGTCGTTAAACGTCTCATCGGCAAAGCTCCAGTCGTACTTCCCGACCCCCAGCCAAGTGGTGTGAATAGGCGGCCCATAGCGCAGGAAGCTGATGCCCAACTCCTGCACCAGGTCAAAGTCCTTTTTCCAGAATTTATAGTGGCCGCATTTTTCCAGCTCGTCCTGGCGCACTTTGCCATTTTGGATGGTGGGGTAGCTGTTTTCGATGCCGGTTGCAAAGAGAAATTGGGGGGCAGCCATAGCGGGAAATACCTGAAGAATAAAGCCTAGCTAGCGCCTGGGAACGTGGCGGCTAGCCTGGGTAGGGTGAGAAACTATAGTTCTGGTTTTATAAAAATACCAAGCAACGCCTGGTGCAGACAGAACGTAAGACCGGCAAGTAGGTTACGAGAAAAAATCCGTTTTTATTCTGTCTGTCAATAATAAGCAGGAGCCTATTCACCGCCTAACTTAGGCTGTTTTAGTACTGACAAGCTGCGCAATAAATTAAATTATACCTGGCTTTTATTGCTGCTATTTTTTTACTTATGAGCTCTTTTCCCCTTCCTGCCGCTCAGGTCGGCACACCGACTGCCACGCCCTTCGGCACCACCCGCGAAGGCACGCCCATCGAGCTGTTCACGCTGCAAAATGCCCAGGGTATGCGCGCTACCGTCAGCACCCTGGGCGGCACGCTCACCAGCCTGCACGTGCCCGACCGGCACGGCCACCTGGCCAATGTGGTGCTGGGCTTCGACAGCGTAGCCGGCTACACCAGCGACGTGTTTCGGCACGAGAACCCTTACTTCGGGGCGCTCATCGGACGCTACGGCAACCGCCTTGCGCGGGGCCGCTTTACGCTCGATGGCCAGGCGTATCAGCTGCCTATCAACGACCCGCCCAACTCGCTGCACGGCGGCACCGTTGGCTTCAACCGCCGGGTGTGGGCCGCTACCCCCGGCACGGCAGCCGAGGGCCCCACGCTGACGCTGCGCTACCACAGCCCCGCCGGCGAAGAAGGCTACCCCGGCAACCTCGACGTGCAGGTGGTCTACACCCTCACCGAGGCCAACGCGCTGCGCCTGGCGTACACCGCCACCACCGACCAGCCCACGGTGCTCAACCTTACCAACCACAGCTACTTCAACCTCCACTACGGCCCAGGCCAGGATATTCTGGGCCACGAGCTGACGCTGCACGCCGAGCGCTACACGCCGGTCGATGCTACCCAGATTCCGACCGGCGCGCTGCAAGCCGTGACCGGCACCCCGTTTGATTTCCGTCAGCCGCACCTCATCGGCGCGCGCATCGGGCAGGTGCCGGGCGGCTACGACCACAACTGGGTGCTGGCTGACCAGCCGCGCCCGACCCTGGCGCTGGCCGTGACGGTGCACGAGCCCACCTCGGGCCGCACCCTCGACGTGTACACCGACCAGCCGGGCATGCAGTGCTACACGGGCAACTTGCTGAAAGGCAACCTGCGCGGCCACGGCGGCGTGGCCTACGGGCCGCACTACGGCCTGGTGCTCGAAACTCAGCACTTCCCCGACTCGCCTAATCACCCCGCCTTCCCAAGCACCGTGCTGCGGCCGGGCGAGCAGTTTCACTCCGCTACGGAGTACCGCTTTGGGGTGCGGCAATAATCAGAGATAATACCTTGGTATTAACTATATTATAAATCATTTAAACAGTATGACAGACCCGAATATTCCCGTTTCGGCGCAGCCGCGCGTGGTCGTGGTGGGCTGCGGCTTTGGGGGGCTGCGGCTGGCGCAAAAGCTGGCCGACGCGCCCGTGCAGGTGGTGCTGCTCGACCGCAACAACTACCACACCTTTCAGCCGTTGCTCTACCAGGTCGCGACCGGGGCGCTGGAGGCCGAGAGCATCGCGCACCCCGTGCGCGAGATATTCGCCAAGCAGCGCAACTCCACCTACCGCCTCTGCGAGGTGCAGCACCTCGACCACCAGCGCAAGGCCCTGAAAACCAGTATTGGCGAAATCAGCTACGACTACCTGGTGCTGGCCAGCGGCTCGACGACCAACTTCTTTGGCAACGCCAGCGCGGCTAAGAACTCGATGCAGAACAAGAGCGTGCCCGATGCGCTGGCCCTGCGCAACCTGCTCTTCCGCAACCTCGAACAAGCAGTGCTCGAAACCGACCCTGCCCGGCGGCAGGCCTTGCTGACTATCGTGGTCGTGGGCGGCGGCCCCACGGGCGTCGAGCTCAGCGGCACGCTGGGCGAGATGCGCCAGCGCGTGCTGCCCCGCGCCTACCCCGAGCTGCGCGTGTCGGACCTGAAAATTATCCTCGTCGAGGCCGGCCCGGTGCTGCTGGGCCACATGTCGAAAAAGTCGCAGGCCGACGCGGGCCAGTACATGGCCGGCTTCGGGGTAGAGGTGCGCCTGAACACGTCCATCAAAAAGCTGGAAGACGACAAAGCGTATTATTCGGACACGGATTTTATCCCGACGGCCAACCTGATATGGGCAGCCGGCGTGCAGGGCGTGGTGGTGCCGGGCCTGCCCGCCGACGCCGTGGGCCACCACCGCCTCAACGTCAATGCCTACAACCAGGTCCAGGGCTTCGACAACGTCTTTGCCATCGGCGACGTGGCTAGCCTCGTTGATAAGGACCATCCCAAGGGCTACCCCATGCTGGCACCCGTGGCCCAGCAGCAGGCCGAGCAGCTGGCCCACAACCTGCAGCGCCTGCTCAAGCACGAGCAGCCCGTCGCGTTCAGCTACTTCGACAAGGGCACGATGGCCATCATGGGCCGCAACAAGGCCGTGGCCGACCTGCCCAAGGGCATCCATTTCAGCGGCTTTCTGGGCTGGCTGACGTGGCTGTTCGTACACGTGCTCACCCTCATCGGCTTCCGCAACAAAGCCATAGCGCTCATTGACTGGACCTTCAGCTACTTCGGCTCGGGGCAGGCCCTGCGGCTGGTGCTGCGCGCCGTGCCGGGCAGCGACTCGGTCGAGGCAGCCACTACCAAGCCAAAGTAGGCAGCCCTATTGCTGGCCCTGGCGCCAGCTGCTACCCTAGGTGTATAGTCCCAGGATGTAGTGGAAGGGTTTTTAGTACCGAACTTCGCCAGCACTTATGGGACAATTACTTCATGGCAGCGCCCGCACAACGCCGGCAGTACGACGCAGCATCCAGCAAAGTCAGGAAAGCGCACAAGGCTTAGCTAAGCGCCACGGGGTTAATGTTAAAACCGTGACCAAGTGGCGTAACCGTAGCACGACTGCGGACGCGCCGATGGGGCCAAAGCCTGTTTCTACGGTGCTTACGGCCGAGCAGGAAGCTGGCGCGGTCGCTTTTCGCCAGCAGACCCAACTGCCGCTCGATGACTGCCTCTACGCCTTACAGGAAACCATCCCGCAACTCTCGCGCTCGGCCCTGCACCGCCTCTTCCAACGTCACGGCATCAGTCGCCTACCGGCCCCAGAGCCAGGCCCGGAGAAAAAGAAATTTAAGGATTACCCGATTGGCTACTTGCACGTGGACTTCGCTGAAGTGCATACCGAGGAAGGGAAAGTATTCCTCTTCGTCGCCATTGACCGCACCAGCAAGCTGGCCTTTGCCGAGTTGCAGCCCCGCGCTACGAAAATGCTGGCCGCCGACTTTCTGCGCCGGGTGCTGGCCGCCATGCCCTATAAAGTACATAAAGTACTGACTGACAACGGCATTCAATTCGGTAATATGCCCCACCAGGTGTACGCCTGGCGGCATATATTTGACCGCGTCTGCGACGAGCACGGCATCGAGCACCGCTTTACGAAGCCCGCTCACCCCTGGACCAACGGCCAAGTTGAACGCTTTAATCGCACGCTCAAAGAGGCGACCGTGCAGCGCTACCACTACCAGACCACGGCGCAACTCAACGACCATTTGCAGGCCTTTTTACTGGCCTACAACCACGGCAAAAGACTCAAACGACTACAGGGCAAAACTCCGCACGAATTCATCTGCCAACAATGGCACTTAAACCCTACTATCTTTATCCGCGACCCCACCCAGCTCACCCTGGGACTATACACCTAGGGCTTGTTCTCATTTGCCTCAAATAACGATTGTCATTGCGAGCAAAGCGAAGCAATCGCCCCGGTTAAGTCCCCGCCGAGCGGCCGTTCTGGTGCGATTGCTTCGCTTTGCTCGCAATGACAGACGGTTTTTGCTAATTGAGAACACCCCCTAAGGTAAGTAGCTGACCCGCCTTATAAATCGCGGCTAATGAACCGGTAGGCGGCAAAATGGTAGAGCTTCGCCACGTCCGAGCGCAGGTGCTTGAGCCCGCCGACCTTGAAGAGTACCACTGCCAGCAGCACGCCCGCGAGCGGGGCCAGCCAGTACAGCCAGTAGCCCGTCCAGACGGCGCTGACAAGGGCGGGGCCGAAGCTGCGCGCCGGGTTGGTGCTGGTGCCCGACACCGGGGCCTCCAGCCACACCATAAAGCAATAGAGCACCGGCATGGTAAAGGGAGTGAAATTGCGCAGCCGCACGTGGCTGGTAAACACCAGAATAACCGCCACCAGGCAGAACGTGGCCCAGGCTTCGCCCACAAAGGCCGCCGGCAGGCTGGCGGGCAGCGTGACTCCGTAATGCATGCTCTGGCCCTGCGCACCCCACCACCGCAGCGGCAGGCAACCGGCGGCGGCCCCGGCCATCTGCGCCCCTATATAGCCCAGCATGTTCCTGAATTTCATGTTATTGCGCAGCCAGAACGCCAGGCTCACCATGGGGTTGAGGTGCGCGCCGCTGATTTCGCCCACCGGCGACAGGGTGACGAGGCACCCCGTGGCGCCAAACAAAAACCCCGACAGCGCCCGCCGCTCGCCCGCCCCCGGCAGCAGCCGCAGCACGGGCGAGCCCGCGCCATTGATAAAAATCACGGCCGACAACCCCACCAGCACCAGCAGGGCCGTCCCGATAAATTCGGCCAGGTAGGCCCGCACAAATTTGTTGGTCATAGCGCTCAGGGCCAGGATACGCACTTTTTGTTTTCAGCGGAAGGCCATACGACGAGTTGCTACCCTGGCAAAGAAACGCTGGTGAACGGCTGCTCAGGAGTGGCCACTTAGCACGACCAGCCCTGCCACGCCGAGGGCGTAGAGCACGAGCACCAGCAAGGAATCGAGGCCCATGCCGGCTACTTGCCGACGCGGGCGGAAGAGCAAGCCGACGAGGTAGACGCAGGTGAGCAGCATGCCTAAGCCGGTGAGGTAGAGGTCCGTCTTGCCCGCGTGGGGGAGCACCGCCTTGCCCGAAAGCACGCTGG
>CAZERY010000034.1:0-22070 GCA_964514915.1 uncultured Hymenobacter sp. | reverse complement strand
CGTAGAACTCAACTTTCATAACGCCCTTAGGCGTGTGGATTTCAGCGGTTTTCATTCGGAAACAACTTTTAATAAAGGGTAGGAAATTGCCCAGGTTAACCGGTAGGACCCCCTGCGAAGGTAAAACAGGCGCGGCGGGCGAGGGTTTCGGCGAACCGAACGGCCCAGTTACTACGTAAAGCGAACTTCGGATAGTTACTCCTTACAACCCTTTCTGTTCTTTTTAATGAAAAAGATTCTGTTACCCGTTGCCACAGCGTTGGCGCTGACCTTGGGCCTGGCTAGCTGCGGCGATAAAACCAGCGAAACCACGACCAGCACGGAGACGAATACCACCAGCCCCGCCGACTCGGTAGCGGCGATGGCCGGCGACTCGGCCCGCATGGCCAAGCCCGGCGGCGTACTGGTAGATGGCGTGGCGATGACCGCCGACAAAGACATTGTAGACAACGCAATGGGCGCTAAGAGCGTGAGCACGCTCGTATCGCTGGTAAAGCAGGCCGGCCTCGTCGAAACGCTGAAAGGCGCGGGTCCCTTCACCGTATTTGCCCCCACCAACGACGCGTTCAATAAGCTGCCTAAGGCGGCAATAGCGGCCCTCACCGAGCCCGCCAACCTGGCCAAGCTGAAGGGCGTGCTCACCTACCACGTCATTCCGGGCCGCCTGGTAGCCGCCGACCTCAAGGATGGCCAGGAATTGACCACCGTGAACGGCGAAAAGTTACACATTACGGTGAAAGATGGCAAAGTGATGATCGGCAATGGCAAAGATGCCCCGGCCACTGTGCAAATCGCCGACGTGATTTCGAAAAACGGCGTCACCCACGTGATCGACACCGTAGTGCTGCCACTAGCCCAATAAAAAATAATGGTTAATGCATCAGGGGTTAGTGGTTAATACCGTTCTAAATTATTGAACGGTATTAACCACTAACCCCTGATGCATTAACCATTACTCAAAGTCCGGCATCTTCCGATACGCGCTGGGCGAAGCTGGCCCAGTCCACATCGGGCTGGTTGAGCGCGACGGTGGCCGTGAGGCGGTCGCGGATGAGGTTGGCGAAGGGCATCGGCACCTCGTTCTTGTAAGCCTCCTGCACCACGAGGTTCATATCCTTGCGAATGATGGCGGGCGGTGCGCCCACCGGCTGGTAGTGCTGCTCGGCAATGAGCTTACCGTAGCTCTTGTAAATGGGATTGTTGAAGAGCGTGCTGGTCAGCATTTCGTAGAAGCCGATGCGGTCGAGGCCACATTTTTCGGCCAGCGTCAGGGCCTCGGACATCCCCTCAATGACCGTGCCGAGCAGGAAATTGCCGCAGAGCTTAGCCACGCTGGCCGCCCCGGGGTCGTCGCCAAAATCGTGGGTGCCCTGACCAATGGCGGCCTGCGCGGCCTTCAGGCGCTCGCGCGCTACGGCCGGGCCCGACGAGCCTACCCATAGGTTGCCCGCCGCGGCTACGTCGGGCTTGCCAAACACCGGCGACGCTACCAGTGCCGAGCCGTGCGCGGCGTGCACCTCGGCCAGCCGGCGGTTGGTATCTGGGGCGACGGTGCTGCACGAGGCGTGGATGGCTCCCGGGCGTAGGGCGCTCAAGATGCCGTTGGGGCCCGTGGTTAGCTCCTCCAGAGCGCGGTCGTCGGTGACCATCGTAAACACGATATCGGCCTCGCGCACGGCGTCGGCTGGCGTGGCGGCGACGGTGGCGCCCTGCTGGCGCAGGAGCTCAGCCCGCTCGGCGGTGCGGTTGTATACGGTGAGAGGAAAACCGGCTTTGAGCAGGTTGGCAGCCATCGCCGCGCCCATGCTGCCCAGGCCCAAAAAAGCAATTTTATCAGCCATGAAAATTGAAGAAAAGATGTGAATGAGCCGAGTGTACGCAGGAATAACGGCGTGGGACTAGGCGCGGAGTTAGAGCGGTTCTTAAGCTGATGTACGGTACCCCACCCCCGGTCCCTGCCCTTTGGGAGAGGGGAGCCTTTCGTCTTTTAACGCTAGCGAGCGTCGGGCTCCCCTCTCCCAAAGGGAGGGGTCGGGGGCAGAGCTGTTAACTTCTAGCGATGACAGGCAAAAAACGTCTGAAATTCTGGGCGAAATAGAGTTGAGCATCGCTGATGGCTTGTTGGACGTGTAGCAGCAAATAATTGCTAGCTAAGGTATTAATAAGCGCCATATTAGCCGCAGCGAGGGGGTGGCGGATGCCATTACTGTCCTGCTTAAAGTGGACATCTCGGGTGCGATGCAACTTATTTTCGATGCGCCAGTGGCCGCGAATGCCCGCGGCCAACTCGGCGACGGGCGTGGTGCGTAAACTCGTCAGGTAGTAGCGCGTTTGCTGGGTTGTTAGCTGCGCCCGTTGTACGGTCTTAACCACGACGACGACGCGCGCCAACCCGGGCCAGGTCGCTGCCAGGTCGGCCTCGTTGCATGCATACACACTTGTCTGCCAAGTGGCAGTAGCTCCCCGGCGGTGTTCCTGCACCTGAATTGTCGCCTGGGCGGGGCAGGGATCGGCCTGGTGCCAGGCCGCGATACGGGCCCGTAGCTTGGGCTGGTTGCCTTTGACTTGCAGCACGTAGTCGTTGCCGCTGGCTACGATGGCGGCGGCCGTTTTTTTTGGGCGTGCAGCGCATCGAGCGTGCGCACGATGCCCCGGTCCTGGAAGTCGGTGAGCAGGGTGCGCAGCAAGGCTACTTCGCCCGTTTTCTTGTCCGTATAGTCTTGCAGGGCCACCGTTAGGCCCGTGCGTTGGGCGTAGAGGCTCACCACAGAGACAAACGTTTGCCCAGCTTCTTGGGCCGCCTGCACGGTTGAGCGCAGGCTTTGCCCGTCGCCGGCCACCCAGTCGCCGGCCTGGGCCTGGGCATTGAAGTAGTGGTTGAAGGCCTGGGCAAGGGCCTTCTTATCAAGGGCTTGCAGCAGCTTGCGCACACTCACATGCGAGGGCAGGCCGTGGGCCAAGGCGAAGTAGTCGGTGAAGAAGGCGGCATTGCTGCGGCCGAAGGCACTGATTTTGCGGTAGCCGATATAGCCACTGGCCGTGGCCAGAAAGATGAGCCAGAGTAGGGCGGACAGCGGGTAGCGCTGGCCTTGCGCGCGACGCGGGTCCGTGATTTGAGCGAAGAAAGCGGTCAAGTCCATGATTTATACGTGGTTTGAACGCCTATAACCTACTCACTACCCCAGAAGTTAACAGCTCTGCGCTCCCCCGGTGTCGCGGCTAGTGGCTTCTGCCTGCGCTAGAGTGTCGTATTGTAACGATAAAAAGAGCCGATGGTGGGCCTACTCCTTAGTGCCGGTTGTCCTCGTCGGCTAGCATGCTGAGGTAGCTTTCGTAGCGCGGCACGGCCAGCTGGCCTTTATCGACGGCTGCGATGACGGCGCAGCCGGGCTCGTGCACATGGCGGCAATTGTGGTAGCGGCACTGGTTGAGCAGTGCGCGCATCTCGGGAAAGTAGCCGGCTAGCTCGGCTGCTGGCACGTCGACAAGGCCCAATTCTTTGATGCCAGGCGTATCGATGAGGTAGGTGCCCGGCGCCACTTCCAGCATTTCGGCGAAGGTGGTGGTATGTTTGCCTTTGTCCGAAAATGCGCTGATTTCGGCCGTTTTCAGGTCCAGATCGGGCACCAGCGCGTTGATGAGGGTGCTTTTACCCACGCCCGAGTGGCCCGAGAGCAGTGAGGTTTTGCCCGGCAAAAGCGCTTCTACGGCGTCCACGTTATCGCCCGACTCAGCGGCGCACAGCACGCTGGGATAGCCCACGCTGGCGTACATGCCCGCAATCTGGCGCTGGTAGTCCAGCGTGTCTTCATCGTACAGGTCTGACTTATTGAAAATGAGCAGCGCCGGAATGTGGTAGGCCTCGGCCGTTACCAAAAACCGGTCAATAAAGCCAAACGAGGTGGCCGGCGATACCAGCGTTACCACCAGCAGAGCTTGGTCGAGGTTGGCGGCCACAATGTGGGCGTGCTCGCTCTTATGCACCGAGCGCCGGATGATGTAGTTGCGGCGCGGCGCAATAGTATGAATCACGCCCGCGCCCTCCGACTGCTCGGGCAGGTCAAAGTTTACCACGTCGCCCACGGCCAGTGGGTTGCTCACCTTCAGCCCAATATTCTTAAACTTGCCCCGCAACCGGCAGCGGTAAAGCTGGCCCGTGCCCTGGCCGCGCACCACGTACCACGAGCCGGTAGATTTGACGACAATTCCGGTCATTTAACAGCTATCATTTATCATTTAACAGAAAAGTAGGGCCACATATTAAGGACGACGCAAAGCTCAGCTAGAGGTCGGCGCCCAGTTGATAAATGTTAATTGTTAACTGTTAATTGAGTTAAAATGCGCCCCGTTGCTCCCGCGTGGGTATGCACGTATTCGAGGCTCACATCTTGGACTTTAAGGCGGGCTTCTTCATTATAATACAAGCGGTCGAAAGCCAATTCCAGCTCCTGCGCCGAAGCCGCCGGAAAGGCACAGCCCAGTGCTATCAGTTCCTGGGCTTCCTGAAACTTGTGGTAGCGCGGTCCAAAAAAAACGGGCAGCCCAAAAGCCGCTGCTTCCAGCGTATTGTGCAGTCCTGCCCCAAACGCGCCGCCTACGTAAGCAAAGCGCCCAAAGCGATACAACTGGCTGAGCATTCCCACGTTATCGATGAGTAACAGCCGAGCCTCGGCCACCGTGTCTGGGCTAGCCTGCGAGTAGCGCACCGTGAGGCCGGGCATAGCGGCCTCCACCTCCCGCAAGTGGGTTTCCGAGACCTCGTGCGGCGCCACCACAAAGCGCATCGTGCGGGCGTGCTTGCGCAATAGCGGCGCCAGCGCGGGCAGGTCTTCGGGCCAGATGCTGCCGGCCACCAGCGCCGGCGCGCCATCGGCCACAAAAGCCTCCACCAGCGGCAGCGACCGCGGAGCCGCCAGCGCCGTCGCGGCCACGGTGTCGAAGCGCGTGTCGCCGGCCACGCTCACGTGGGTTAGCCCCGCCCGGCGCAGCAGCGCAGCCGATTCCTCATTCTGGGTAAAAATGTGGGTAAGCTGGGTTAAAATTTCGCGAAAGAATCCGCCCCAAGGCCGAAAAAATACCTGGCTCGGCCGAAAAATAGCCGCCACTACCACCGCCGCAATACCGCACTGCCGCAGCTCGCGCAGGTAATAGTACCAAAACTCGTACTTCACGAAGATGGCTAGCTTGGGCTGCACCAACTGCACAAACTCGCGGGCGTGGCTAGCCGTGTCAAGCGGTAAGTAGAACACGTAGTCGGCACCTGGCCAGTTCTTGCGCACTTCGTAGCCCGAGGGCGAGAAGAACGTGAGCACGATTTTATGGCTGGGATATTGCCGCCGCAGGCCCTCAATGAGCGGCCGGCCCTGCTCAAACTCCCCCAGTGAGGCGCAGTGCACCCACAGGCGCGGGGCAGCTTCGGCAGCCAACGTCTGCGCGATGTGCGGCAGCAAGCCTTGCCGGCCCGCAACCCAAGCCGCGGCTTTCGCATGAAACGGGGCTGCTAGCCGCAGCAGCAACGCGTAGAGGGCTAACCCCAGAGAATATAGAAAACGCAACTAGAAAAGCCGCACCCGGCATCAGGCCGGGTGCGGCTGCAAAATTACAACCTGCCGTAGGCTGGGCGCTTATTTGTCGGCTTCCCAGTTGGCGGGGCAGGTTTCGCCGTGTTCCTCAAAGTGTTGCAGGGCATCGACCATGCGCAATGTATCGGAAATGCGGCGGCCCAGCGGCCGGTCGTTCACCAGCTGGTGGCGCACAATGCCGTCTCGGTCAATCAAAAACAGCCCCCGGTAGGGCTGGGGAGTGCCCACAAAGACCATTTCGCCGCCTTCGCTGTAGTCATAATGGCCGGCTAGCACGTCGTAGTTGGCCGCAATAGTCTTGCTCGTATCAGCCACCAGCGGGTAGGTAACGCCTGCGATGCCGCCCTCGGCCTGGGGTGTGCGCAGCCAGGCTTGGTGCACTTGGTGCGAGTCGGTGCTACAGCCGATAACGGCCACGCCCCGCCGCTCAAATTCGGGCAGCAGCTCTTGGAAAGCCAGCAGCTCGGTTGGGCAAAGGCCCGAAAAATCGGCCGGGTAAAAGAAGAACAGCACGTAGCGCTTACCTAAATAACGGTCGAGCGAAAATTCTTCCTCAACCTGCGAGCCGATAACGGCAAATGCTTTGAAAGAAGGAGCGCGCTTACCAACGAGAACAGCCATGATTTTAAGGGAGTTAGAAGGGTAGAAAAGGAAGTAGTAGGAGAGGAGCTGACCCACCAGCGTGATTTATTGGGTAGGAGCAGCGCTGCCTTTGGCGCCGCTAATAACCTGGGTGCCTTCCTTACTCCAAAACCTGCCAAACAGTTATTCGCGCACCAAAAACTGGAACGTATGGCGCGTGCGCTGCTCTAGCAGCAGCGCCCGGCCGGCGGTGAGGCGCTCGATGCTGGCTTGGTCGTAATTTTTGATGGTAAAGAGTACTAGCTCGCTATTGTACTGCACTCGAAACTGCCCTTGCAGCAGCGCCAGCAGCCGCTGCACGCGCGCCTCGGCGTAGTCGGTGCACACTGAAAAGCTGATGGCGGAGTTTTGCATCAAATTGATTTTGAGCCGGGCCTGGGCGAGGGCTCCAAAAATAACCTCCAGGTTTTCTTCCGAAATAAACGCAAAATCCTTGCTCTCAAACGAGAGCAAACACTGCCCGCCCTTGCGAATAAAGGCCGGGGCCAGCGGTGGATGTTGGCAATCGTGGATGAGTGTGCCTTCGGCCGCCGGGTCCAAAAATGACTTCACCCGCAGCAGAATGTGGCGGTCGGCCAGCGGCTTCAGCGTCTTGGGATGGATGACACTGGCTCCGTAATAAGCCATTTCGATGGTTTCCTGGTAGCTGATTTCGGGGTAGCGCACGGTATCGGCAAAGAGCTTGGGGTCGGCATTGAGCAGGCCCGCCACATCCTTCCAGATGGTCACCGCCTCGGCCCGCAGGCAGTAGGCAAAGATGGCGGCCGAATAGTCGGAGCCCTCGCGGCCGAGCGTAGTAGTAGCCTTTTTCACCGTTCCGCCCAGAAATCCCTGCGTCACTACCGGGCCCGCCGCCAGCAAGGGCGGTACTACTTTGGCAATTGCAGCTTCAGTAATGATCCAGTTAACGTGGCCTTCCCGCCAATTGCGGTCAGTACGAATAAGTGGCCGGCAGTCGAGCCACGTTGTTTGGTGGTGGAGGCTTAGCGCAAACACCACCAGCCGCGAAGCTAGCAGCTCGCCAAAGCTTACTATCTGGTCGTATTGCTGGTCATAGTCGCCACGCGGGTTTACAGCCGCCAGGTGCTGGTCTAGCTCTTCAAAATGCTCATCGACCGCATTATATAAATTCTCGGCATCGCTAGCCTTGGTAGCTGAGTGCTCTTGATTTAAGGCTGACGCGGCGGCCCAGTGAAATTCTTTGAGGTGCTCAACCTGGCTTTCGTAGGCCTGCCCAGCATACGCCAGCCTAAAAATCTCCTCCAGCGCGTTCGTCGTTTTGCCCATCGCCGATACTACGATGAGCAGCGGCTGGCCCGGCGCCGTCGTTTCGACAATGTGCTTGAGGTTGAGAATGGCCGCCGCATCCTTCACCGAGGCGCCCCCGAATTTGTAGACTTGTAAGCCCGTCAGTTCTTTTTCCATAAAGCCTCAAAATTAGCCCTGCCGCCGCGTTTCGGCCGTGGCTAGCCGTGCGCTAACTTCTGACCCGTTGGCTTACTAAGCCCCCGCAAATTCGTGCGGCCCGTTTGTGTAAAAAAAAGTATTGACCACTAAAAAAGGCGGTTTCCACTCGTGGGAACCGCCTTTTTAACTTTTATGTCCCGTCCGGGTATGTGTTGACACCTTTTTCCAAGCTGTCATGCAAGAGCCCGAAGAGAAACAAGTTAGGCGTAGTCAGCGCGACTACAGCCTGGCCTTTAACTTGGCCGTGGTGGGCGAGGTAGCCCGCGGCGAACTAAGCAAAAAACAGGCAAAACACCGCTACGGCATTCAAGGGCGCTCCACGGTGCTGGTCTGGTGCCGCAAGTATGCCACCCACTTTGCTACCTTTCAAGCGGCTGGACGCACTTCCCCCGGCCAGCCCCTGGCCGTGGAGCAGACCCCGGAGCAACGCATCAAGCAGCTGGAAACGGAGCTGCGCGACCAAAAGAAACTGGCAGCGAAGCAGTTAAAAGATGCGCAGGACTTGAACCTGCTGCTGCGTACGATGCTACAAGTGGTGGAGGAGGACCACGGCATCCCCCTGCCAAAAAAGTCTTTTCGCCGGCCGTTTCCCGGCTGGTCGGCCAAAAAAAGCTGAGCACTCAGCGCAGCTGCGCCCTCTACGGGGTCTCGCGCCAAGGCCTCTACCAGTGCCGGGACCGCCAGGCCCAGCAAGCGGCCCGCGCCCAACAGGTGCTGGTCGAGGTGCAGGCCGTGCGCACGCTACTGCCCCGCCTGGGCACGCGCAAGCTGCTGCACAAAATCGCCCCCCGCCTGCACGCCCAGGGCCTGGCCTGCGGGCGCGATGCCCTCTTCACCCTGCTGCGCCGCCAGCAGTTGCTGGTGCCCCGTAAACGCAGCTTTACCAAGACGACCAACTCGCACCACCGCTTTCATAAACACCCGAACCTGGTCAAAGACGCGCCGAAGCCAACGGCCCCTAACCAGCTCTATGTGAGTGATATCACGTATCTGCCTACCCGTCAAGGTACCGTCTACTTAAGCCTGGTCACCGACGCTTATTCGCGCAAAATCGTCGGCGCGCACGTACACAGCAGCTTACACACGGCCGGTTGTCTGGCCGCGCTGGCGCAGGCCGTGCGCCAGGCCGGCGCGGCCGCCAGCGGTTGCGTGCACCACTCCGACCGCGGCAGTCAGTACGCCTCCGATGCCTACCAGACTGCCCTGACTAACGCGAAGCTGCGCTGCTCCATGACCGATGGCTACGACTGCTACCAGAACGCGCTAGCTGAGCGCGTTAACGGCATTTTGAAAGACGAACTCCTCTTTGTGCTGCCCGACGACCTGGCCCAGGCTCGCCTGCTGGTCCAGCAGGCGGTACACCTCTACAACGAAGAACGGCCGCATCTAGCCCTGAACTATTTAACCCCCAACCAAGTCCATCGGCACGCAAAAACCCCCGCCGGAAAATCCGAGCGGGGGCCGTGCCTTATTCCTGTCAACATTTAACCGGACGAGACATTATCGTAAAGATGGGTGCTACGCCAACCTAAGCTTGTTCCGTACCTTCTTCCGTCGAGGGCTCCGTGCTGGGGGCCGCCCCGTAAGGCACGTTCTGGCTCACGATGCCATACCAGGTTACTAGTTTTTTGATGTCGGAAATATACACGCGCTGGCGGTCGTACTCAGGCAGTACTTCGCCCAAAAAGCTCGTTAGCTCCGCCTCCGACGACTTATTGGTCAAGGGCACATCAGCGCCGTATTTCTGATGAATATTTTCAAATACCTCCGTCAGCGGCACCGTCTCGTCCGAGTCTTGGCTGTAGATTCCGATCTCGCTCAGCAGCGATACTTTATTGCTGGCCGGGGCTAGCGTACGCGTGGCTTTGGCATCGAGCGACTCCACTAGTACGCCGTGGCGAGCCGGTTTCACCAGCCGAAACAACCCACTCTGGCCACTGATGGCGGCCAGCTCTTTCAAATCGTAAGGCATTCTTTTTTGAATTTAGGAAATAGCAGCGACAAACTAACTGGTAAGCAGTAGGCAATTTGTACGCGCTACGTCGCAGGTAAAAATTAATTTTCCACCGTGTTCAAGCCCGTCACGCCGAGCTTGAAATCAATGGGTAAGCTAGTTAAAATTGGGTATTCGGGCTTCTTGAATTTGAGCAGGCGCACTACGCGTAGCGCTTCTTCGCCCGTCCCGCCGCCTACTTGCTTCACCAGCTTGACGCCCTGCATGGTACCATCAGTATTAAGCGTAAAGCTTACGATGCAGCGCCCCTGCATGCGGTTGCGCTTAGCTAGCAGCGGGTACTTAAGCTCTTGGGCGATAAAAGCATACATTGCCTCCTGGCCGCCTTCATAGTAGGCCGCCACTGGGATATTCGTCCCCACGTGGCTAAGGCCCGTATCCTGCTCCGGTTGCGCTGGCGTCTGGGAAGTTGGGGTAGTATTCGGTTTAGCCGTTTGGGCGTGGGCGCCGCCAGCGGCCAGCAGGCCCAGGGCTAGCGAAAAAAGCAGAGGCTGTTTCATGAAATAGTAAGCGACTTGGAAAGTAAGGCTACCCATTGGGCAATTGGCGGGCCAAAAGTACTTACGCGCCCGCCGCATCGGCTGCTACTTGGCGGTTTACCTCCTCAATAAAATTGAGCACTTCGTCGCGCCCCACCGCTGTTTCGGCCGATGTCACGAAGTGCCGGGGTAGCTCGTCCCAAGTTTCGTGCATCTTCGTCAGGTAAGCATTGATTAACTCATGGGTGCGGCTAGCCGACTGTTTGTCAGTCTTCGTAAAAATCATCACAAACGGCACGCCGCTAGCCCCTAGCTTCTCCATAAATTCCAGGTCGGCCGCCTGCGGCGAATGGCGCGAGTCGAGCAGCACGCACACGCATGTCAGGTTTTCGCGCTTGGTCAGGTAAGCATTGATCATTTTGCTCCAGTCGGCCCGCGAGGTTTTGCTTACCCGGGCGTAGCCGTAGCCAGGCAAATCGACCAAATACCATTCATTATTAATGCTGAAATGGTTGATGACCTGCGTTTTGCCAGGAGTGCTCGAAGTCTTGGCCAGGGCTAGGCGGCCCGTAAGCATATTAATCAGTGACGACTTACCCACGTTGGAGCGCCCAATAAAGGCGTACTCGGGCCGGTTGGGTGGGGGGCAGGCGGCCACCTGGGTGTTGCTGCTCAAAAAACTTGCTTCACGAATTAGCATACTTGGGTTACCTAATGGACAATGCGGGTACAAAGATGCGTCGGCTTGCGGCCGGCAGCTAGCGAGTTGCAGTTTAGCCCCTTCGCTTATCGCTCAGTAACCCCTTGTTTTTTAGCTGCTGCCACTATATTTGTGTGGCTTATACCGGCCGACTAGTAAGCTTTTTAAAAAGCATTCAATACGGTTAAGCTGGTATATTTGTCACCATTACCTAAATAGTACTTACCCAGTGTGCGGTACTTGAGTCGTACGAACGGCCAACCCTACTGCAAAAAAATAGTATAAGCCGCCGAAATGCATGGCGTTAGTGCTTTGCCCTACGGTAATTCTTCGGATATCTACAACTTCCGCCCTCTCTTTTAAATTCTCCAAACACCCTTTTTCAATGGACAACCTCTCCAAAAGGCTACTGCAAGCTTCTTGCGCACTAGCCCTGACCTCAGCCGTAGTTACTTCGGCCCAGGCTCAGAGCACCCGCAAGGACCTGCAGACCGGCAACAAGCTGTTCAACCAGGAAAACTATCGCGCCTCCATTCCTTACTACGAGCGGGTGCTAGCCAAAGACCCGAATAACGCGACGGCTCTGTTCCGGGCTGGGGTAGCTTACTTGGCTTTTGACAAAGAAAAGGCGAGCGATTATATTTATAAGGCGCAGAAAATTAAGCCGAAAGTGTCGCGTGATGTGGAATACTGGCTCGGCCGGGTTGACCACCTCAACTACAATTTCGATGAGGCTATTACGCACTACCAAGCGTACAATGCCACGCTGAAGAAAAAAACCGACTCGCGCCGCGAAGAAGTAGCGCAGCTCATCCAGCATAGCAAAAACGCTAAAATTCTGTTCAACTCGCCCAAGGATATCTTCGTGAAGAACCTGGGCCCGACGGTGAACACGCAGTATGCCGAACACAGCCCGGTTATCTCTTCGGATGATAAAATGCTGATCTATACCACTCGTACTAACCCCGCTGATATCCCAGGCTTGGCGCAAACCCGTGCTACTGGCAAAAAAGCGGTGGCCGCCGACGGTGAGTATTTCGAGGGAATTGTTGAAACCAAGCGTATCGACGCCGATAACTGGGAAAAGCCCCGTTCGCTCGCTGCTTCGCTCAACAGCAAAGGTCACGATGCCTCTAACCAGTTGTTTGACAACGACACCAAACTGCTGATGTATCGCGACGATGAAGATGGCGATATCTTCGTGTCGGAGCGCAATGGCACGGATTGGGCTCCTCCTACCAAGCTCAACAGCAATATCAACTCAAAGGCCCGCGAAGGCGATGCCTACATCACGCCCGATGGCCTGACGCTATATTTCGCTACGGGTAAGTACTCAGAGGACAACAACCTTGATTTGTACTACAGCACTCGTAAAGCTGGTGGTGACTGGGGCCCGGCTAAGTCACTGGGTGGTGTCATTAATACGAAAGACGACGACGACAGCCCGTATATTAGCCGTGATGGTAAGACGCTGTTTTTCAGCTCTAGAGGCCATAATACGATGGGCGGCTACGACATTTTCCAGTCGAAGTACGACAGCATCAGCCACAAGTGGGGCCGGCCCGAGAACATGGGCTATCCCATCAACACGCCCGACGATGACTCGTACTACCGCCTTGCTCCTGATGGCTCGTATGCTTACCTAAGCTCGTACCGCATCGGTGGCTACGGCGAGAAAGATATTTACACTATCAGCTACATCAAGAACGCGACCATTATGGGTACCGTGTTCTCAAAGCGTGATAGTACCCAGGTAATTCCGGGCGTAGAATTGGTGTTCAGCGGCACCCAGGCTGATAAGACGGCCATCAGCTTCCGCGATGTAACCAAAACGCCGGGTGGCGACTACCGCGTGAGCTTGCTCTCGGGCCGCACCTACCAGGTGGCCGTCAATAAAGATGGTAAAAATATTGAGACCCAGGAGTTTGCGGTGCCGGTTTCGACTAACGATTCGACGACCATCACCAAAAACTTCTATGTCAACTACATTGATACGACGCAGAACGACATTAGCCGTTTCGGGAAGATTTACTTCGATACGGATAAGTACACCCTGCGCCCCGAGTCTATCACTACGCTGAAAAACATCTCGGCTGTTTTGAAAGCCAACACTGGTCTCAATATTTCGATTGAGGGCAATTGCGACTCGCGCAACACGGATGAGTACAACCTGGTACTCGGCCAGAACCGCGCCGATGCTGCCAAAAACTACCTCGTAAAGCAGGGCGTGGCTAGCAGCCGCCTTACTACGGTGAGCTACGGTGAGCGCCGCCCGGCGGCCCCCAACGATTCGCCCGAGAACATGCAGCTCAACCGTCGCGACGAGTTCCGGGTGGTGCTGAAAGAAGGCGAAAAGATGCCCGTAATTCAGCCCGCAGCTTCAACTCCTGCTTCCGCTCCGATGGCGCCGGCCCCTGGCAGCCCCGCTCAGCCGCTGCCCGGCAAGAGCAAAGTGCGGATGGCCGATGGCACCAAAGTAAAAACTAAGGTGGATGAGGATAGCGACAAAGTAAAAGTGAAAACCAAAGGCGCCGCCGGCGAAAAATCGAAAACGATTTCGAAAGACGGCGAGCTTGACTCGAAAGCTAAAGATGCTTCGGGCGAAAAAGCCAAAGTGAAAGCCAAAGCCGAATAAGGAACCGCAGCTTTGCTGAAAAAGAAGACGGCCGGACAAACAGTCCGGCCGTTTTTTTGTCCTGCTTGTAACGCTGGCTTTTGATAAGCCGCGCAATTTTTTGTCCTGCACTACCGTTCTTTGCATTCCTCCTATGGCTGTAGTACCCTACAAAGAAGACGCCGCCGATAAAAAATCGCAAGTGGCAAAGATGTTCGATAACATCGCTGGGAAGTATGATTTTCTGAATCATTTCCTGAGCGTGGGCACCGACATTTACTGGCGGCGTAAAGCGGTGGACGAGCTCAAGGACCTGCGCCCGGTGCGCATCTTGGATATTGCCACCGGCACGGCTGACTTTGCTATCGAGACGCTGCGCGCGGCCGCCCCCGATGCCCTGGTGACGGGCGTCGACATTTCGGCTGGCATGCTGGAAGTGGGGCGACAAAAGCTAGTGGATAAGAAGCTAAGCCACCGCATCAAGCTGGAACTAGCCGATTCCGAAAATCTACCCTTCGACGATAATGCCTTCGATGCCGTCACGGCCTCGTTTGGGGTGCGCAATTTTGCCCATCTCGAGCGTGGGCTAGCCGAGATGCGCCGCGTGCTGCGGCCGGGTGGCCAGCTCGTCATCCTGGAGTTTAGCAAGCCTACCGCCTTTCCGCTCAAGCAAGCGTACAATTTTTATTTCAGTCGGGTACTGCCAGTTTTTGGGAAAGTTATTTCCAAAGACCAAAGCGCGTATACCTACCTGCCCGAGTCAGTGCAGGCGTTTCCCGACGGTGCCGAGTTCGTAGCCATTTTGGGCCGCGTCGGCTTTACCAATCCTGCATGGCAACCCCTCACGTTCGGTATCAGCTCCATCTACACCGCCCGCAAATAGGCTGCTATAGCGGCCTGCTGCTTGCGGCGTTGCTATTGCTGGCTAGCCCAGCCCTGGCCCAGCGTAAGCGCAGCGATGCCATCGACCGCACGCGCAAGGGGCACATTCAGGGGATTACGGTCGAAAACTTATCAAACTACAATGACCGGTTCTTTCGGCCGGGTATTTACATTGCCCCCAACTTCTCGCGCTTCTTCATCGAGCAGTCGGCGGCTTATATCCAAGCGGCCCAGCAGGGGCGGGGCATTGCAGCCAATGCGATCATCAGCCCAGGGTTTGGCGTTGGGTTTATTGGAGATATCCGACTGGGTAATGCCAGCACGCCTTTCCACTTACGCTTTACGCCGGGTCTCAATTTTCTGACGCGCCGGGTAGAGTTTACGGCGCGCGGGGTGGGCGGAGCCGATACCATTCGTACCCAAGAGGTTGGCACTACCCAGCTTGAGCTACCGCTGCTGCTCAAATACCAATCGACTCGGCGGCGCAATACGCGCTTCTACATGATTGGTGGCATCAAGCCCAGCTTTGCCGTAACGCAGCGGCAGAACACCCCGGCTATCAATCAGTTGAGCGTTACTAAAGACGACGTGATGCTTGAATATGGCGTCGGCCTCGATTTGTTTTACCCATATTTTAAGTTTGGGCCGGAGCTGCGATTTTCGCACGGCCTCCGAAATATTCTGGAGCCGCGCAACAATACGTATAGCAATGCGCTACAAAGCTTGCGGACCAATACGGTGACGCTGTACCTCAATATTGAATAGTGCCTGGCGCCGCTAGTGGCGGTGCAGGCCGAGTGCCGATTAAGTAGATTGTATGAAAACTGCCTTAATAACGGGAGCTTCCTCCGGTATTGGACGAGCTACTGCGGTAGCCCTAGCCGGCGCCGGCTTCCAGCTAATCCTAACCGGCCGGCGGCGCGAGCGCCTAGAGCAGCTAGCTCAGCAGCTAGCTCCAGTGCCGGTGCACTTGCTTACATTCGATGTGCGCGACCGGGCGGCGGTCGAAGCTGCTTTGGCCGAGCTGCCAGCGGCTTTTGAGCACGTTGAGGTGCTTATTAATAATGCGGGCAATGCGCACGGGCTATCCCCGATTCAGGAGGGTGACCCGGCCGACTGGGATGCCATGCTCGATGGCAACGTGAAAGGGCTGCTTTACGTGAGCCGCACCGTGCTGCCGCGCATGGGCCAGGGCGGTTTTATTGTCAATATCGGCTCGATTGCGGGCCATGAGGCCTACGCTAATGGCAATGTGTATTGCGCTTCCAAGGCAGCGGTAGCGATGCTTACGCGCACCATGCGGCTTGACCTGCTGCCGCGCGGCATTAGGGTGGCTGAAGTAGCTCCCGGTATGGTCGAAACCGAGTTCTCGGAAGTGCGTTTTAAAGGCGATACCCAAAAAGCTGCTAACGTGTACAAAGGCGTTGAGCCGCTCCAAGCGCAGGACATAGCCGAGCTGATTCAGTTTATCGTGACGCGTCCACCCCACGTGCAGATTGCCGAAGTAATCATATTTCCGGCGGCCCAGGCCGCGGCAGCTACCGTTCGCCGCGACGCGTAGCTTGGTTCTGGTCTGCTGCGGCATGGAACTGCCGCAGCAGACCGGCCTCTAGCGTGTGGCCCCCGACAAACGTATGCGTGCTCACCTGGGCGCCGTGCTGCCGTAGTATGGCAGCCTGCTGGTGCAGTTTAGCAGGGCTCACGTATTCGTCCTGCTCGCCACTCACTAGCGCCACGGGTAGCTCCCGGAGCAAGGTTTGCGCTTCAGTTGCCTGAATATCAACGGGAAAATCGCCGGCCCATAGCACCAACTGTTGCGGCCGCAATCTAGCAGGGTGGCTAGCCAGCCAGCGGCTCACGGTAGCGGTACCCTGCGAAAATCCCAGCACAGTAAGCCTAGCCGTGGGCGGAAGCCCCGCCGAAAGCTCGTCGAGTAGAGTAGTGAGGTAGTCAGCCTGATCTGCGATTTCGGCTAAGCGGTCGGCCTTCGTCATCCAAGAGGCACCGACGCGGCCCTCAGTACCGTTGAGATAAAAGCGCGCCAGCGCCTCGGGTGCTACGATGACCGTGCCAGCCGGATCGGCCGCCTGGAGCGGCGCAAAATGCCGGATAAAGTACTCGGCCAGCTGCCCGTAGCCGTGCGCTACCAACCAGAGCTGCTGCGTAGCTGGCGAAATTTCACCAAGCTGCTGGTAGCGTGCCGTGCGACGGACAGAAATATGACGTTCCAAAAGGAGTAGATTTATTGGGGATCAGCGAATTATGAAGCAAGCAAGCCAAGCTGCTGACTAGCTGCGGCTACCAAAAATGGCGCTGCCCACTCGCACCAACGTACTGCCTTCGGTCACGGCGAGCGGGTAGTCGGCGCTCATGCCCATAGATACTTCGCGAAAGCTTTTAGTATTAGCAAAATAAGTAGCTTTTAAATACTCAAAATGCTGCCGGAGTTGTCGAAACTCGGCGCGTACCAGGGCTTCATCGGGCGAGTGGGTAGCGATGCCCATAACGCCAGTGAGCTGCACGTGGCGAAAACGCTGGTACTCGGCCGATTGCAGAATCTCTTCGGCCTCGGGTAGACTCAGGCCCGTCTTGGTTTCCTCCTGGGCAATGTGAAATTGGAGAAGCCCGCAAATGGTGCGTTGATGACGAGCTGCTTGCTTTTCCAATTCAATTAGTAAACGCAGGCTATCAATGCTTTGCACCGTGTGCACGAAGCTGGCCAAGAACTTTACCTTGTTGGTTTGCAACTGGCCGATTTGGTGCCACTCTACATCGGCTGGTAGCTCGGGCTGCTTAGCGGCCATTTCCTGCACCCGGTTTTCGCCAAAAATGCGGGCGCTGGCCGCGTACGCTTCTTGCAGCCGCTCGACGGGATGCGTTTTGGTAACGACGACCAACCGCGCCGCTGTGCCGGCCAAAGAGGCTTCGATTGTGGCAATATTTTCGGCAATAGACATACAATCGTTTTTGTGAAATACCGGGAATAAGCGTCGGGTTATTGAGTACTTAGTCCTCTAGCACGTTGTTTAAAAAAGTGGATTTGAGCCCGAGCCAGAGCAGCCAGAGCAATAGCCCAGCTTCTAGGTAGGGACGATAATAATCTTGCACGCTGCGGTAGCGCTGGGTTCGAATATCGGATTTCTCGAGCTGATTAATAGCCGTGAAAACCTGGCTGAGTGCTGCGTTGTCGGTAGCTCGAAAAAAGCGACCTTGGGTAGCCTCCGCTAGCTGGCGCATAGTGGTTTCATCGAGGCGGGTTTCCACGTAGCGCGGCTTGCCGCTGAGCGAGTCGCGGCCGTAGGGCACAAAACCATCCTGGCCCAAACCAATAGTGTAGAGGCGGATGCCATACGCATGGGCTAGCTGGGCAGCGAGTAGTGGGTCGAGATTACCGGCCGTATTCTCCCCATCCGATAGCAGTAGGCAAACGCGCGATTTAGTCTTAGACTCTCGCAAGCGATTGATGGCTACCCCGATAGCCGTGCCGATGGCTGTGCCATCGTCGGCGATAAGGCCCGCGTGCAGGCTGCGTAAGTTATCAAGCAGCAGGTCATAGTCGGTGGTGAGCGGCACCAGCGAGTAGGCCTGGCCCGCAAACGCGACGAGCCCGAGCCGGTCGCCCACCCGGCCCAGCACAAAGCGGCGGGCCAGGCGCTTGGCCGCCTCCAGGCGAGTAGGCTTCAGGTCCTCAATTTCCATACTGCCCGATACGTCGAGGGCCAGCACAATGTCGATGCCCTGGCCAGTTTGGGTAAGGTGCTCATCGGCGCGCTGGGGCCGGGCCACGGCTATTACCAGCAGGGCCAGGCTGAGGCTAAGCACGATATCGGGCACAAAGCGTAGCAGCGCCCGCCAGTTGGCCCGCAGGCCACTGGGCCCGAAGGCTACCGGTACCTGCTGTCGGCGCCGGGCCAGCAGCCAGCGCAGCAGTGGCAGCAGCGGTACCAAAGCCAGTAGCAGCAGCAGGCGCGGGTGCTGCCACTCGTAGCTGGCGAGGGCGGCGTAGGAAAACAAATTCATGCAAAAACGACCAGAGCTTGCAAATTACGGCATTTGGTATACGACCAGCCGCGTTCATCGAGTCGCTCCAACTCAGTCGTTCGAAGGTCCACTCTGGGGTTTCAAACTATAACTCAGCCGGGTCGAAAATCGCTGAAGGCAGGCTGGTCTGTGGGTGACTAACCAGGTTGCTACTGCCAGCATAACAGCCCCAAAAAGGAGCAATGATTAATGATTCACGCAAAGGATTAAAGCTGCCAAACGCTCAGAGATATCATCACTAGGACTTACGCAAAAAGTCGTTTGTCATTGCGAGCAACGCGAAGCAATGACAAACGACTTTTTGCGTAAGTCCTAACAGTAAAAAGCCTTACTCACCAGTAAAGCTTTTTACTGTTAGGAGTAAGCTGGCAGCTTATTTTTTCACCACTGCTTTCTTCGCTACGGCCGAAGTAGTGGCTGGCTTCTTAGCTGGCGCCTTCTTAGCAGGAGCTTTCTTCTTCGCTACTGGAGCTTTCGCAGCTTTTTTGGCCGGGGCATCCGCCTCTTTTTCCTTGGTGGGCTTTTCAGCGGCGGCTTTTTTGCCAAAGCGGCCGCCCTTGGCGGGCTTGTCGGGGGTAGCGGCGGCTAGCTCCAGGCAGCGCTCCAGGGTAAGCTCGGTGGGCTCCTCGCCCTTCGGAATCTTTACGTTCTTCTTGCCCGCCACGATGTAGGGGCCAAAGCGTCCGTTCAGGATTTGAATGTCGGGGTTTTCGGGAAACTCCCTGATGAGACGCTCAGCGTCGGCTTTGCGCTTGGCCTCAATGAGCACTACTGCCTCCTCACCCGTGATGGTGTGCGGGTCCTGCTCTTTAGTGAGGGAGTAAAACTTGCTGTCGTGGCGGATGTAAGGCCCAAAGCGCCCGAGCGCGGCCGTCATGTCCTTGCCCTCAAACTCGCCCACCACGCGCGGCAGCTTAAACAAGTCCAGGGCTTCTTCGAGCGTAATGGTTTCGATAAACTGGCCTTTGCGCAGGTTGGCGTAAGCGGGCTTGGTTTCGCCCTCGGTATCGCCCAAGGCTACGTAAGGGCCATATTTGCCCAGGCGGGCCGTTATTTTTTCGCCCGTTTCGGGGTGCAAACCGATTTCGCGGGTGCTGCTGAGCGTGCTGCGCTCGATGTCTTGCCCGCGCTCCACGCTGGCGTGAAATGGTTCGTAGAAGCCGGCCAGCATGTGGCCCCAGTCTTCACGGCCGTTGGCAATCTGGTCAAACTCGTCTTCCACCTTAGCCGTGAACTGGAAATCCACAATGGCGGGGAAATTATCGACCAGGAAGTCGTTGACTACGAAGGCAGTATTAGTAGGGAAGAGCTTAGCTTTATCGGCGCCATAGGTCTCGGTGCGTTGTTCGGTTTTTACTGCGTTATCTACCAAAGCCAGCGCGTAAAATTTGCGCTCTTTGCCATCGCGCGAGTCTTTTTCGACGTAGCCGCGCTTTTGCACCACGCTGATGGTGGGAGCGTAGGTGCTGGGCCGGCCAATGCCCATTTCTTCCAGCTTTTTCACCAGCGAAGCCTCGGTGTAGCGGGCGGGCGGGGACGAAAAGCGCTCAGTCGCGGTGAGCGTTTGTAGCGGTAAGCTCTGGCCCACGCTCAGTGGAGGCAAGCCGCGCGAAAAGCTGCTTTCGCTTTCGCCTTCGGTGGGCTGGTCGTCGTCATCCTTGCTTTCGGCATAAGCTTTCAAAAAGCCTTCGAACGTAATGACCTCACCAGTAGCCGAAAACGTGACGCCAGCCTGGGTGCTGATGCCAATCACGGCCGTGGTGCGCTCAATCTGCGCGTCGGCCATCTGCGAGCCCATGGCCCGCTTGCGGATGAGGTCGTAGAGGCGCTGCTCGGAAGCATCGGCCCCAGCTTTCACTTGGGTAAAATCGGTGGGGCGAATGGCTTCGTGCGCCTCCTGCGCCGAAGCCGATTTCGTTTTGAAGTGGCGCTCCAACGCGTACTCGGCCCCGTAGGCGGCAGTAATTGCCTCCCGCGCACCCTTACGGGCCTCCTCCGAGAGGTTCACCGAGTCGGTACGCATGTAGCTGATACGGCCGGCTTCGTAGAGCTTCTGGGCCACCGTCATGGTCTGGGCCACCGAAAAGCCCAGCTTGCGCGAAGCCTCCTGCTGGAGCGTCGATGTCGTGAACGGCGCCGCGGGACTACGCTTACCCGGTTTTTTGTCGAGGCTATTAATACTATACGTCGCGCCAAGGCAACGCTGCAAAAAGGTCTCGGCTTCTTCGCGGGTCTTATAGCGGGTGGGCAGCTCGGCCTCCAGCGTGGTGCCCTGGCCAGCGTCGAAGCGTGCCACCACGCGGTAGGCGCTGACCGACTTATGCTGGTTTACCTCGCGCTCGCGGTCTACCACCAGGCGCACGGCTACGCTCTGCACGCGGCCCGCCGAAAGGCCGGCTTTCACCTTGCGCCACAGCACCGGGCTCAGCTCGAAACCGACGAGGCGATCGAGCACGCGGCGCGCCTGCTGGGCATTCACCAGGTCGAGGTTGATCTCCCGTGGATTCTGAATGGCGTTGAGAATAGCCGTCTTTGTAATCTCCCTAAAAACAATGCGTTTGGTCTTGTCAGCCTTGAGGTTAAGCGTCTCCGATAGGTGCCAGGAAATGGCTTCGCCCTCGCGGTCATCGTCACTGGCTAGCCACACGGTTTCGGCTTCCTTGGCCAGCTTTTTCAGCTGCGAGATGAGCTCGCGCTTGTCGGCATCGACTACGTAGGTAGGCTTGAAGCCATTGGCGACGTCAACGGCGTTGTTGTCTTTGGGCAGGTCGCGGACGTGCCCGTAGCTGGAGCGCACCACGAAGTCTTGGCCGAGATAGCCTTCAATAGTTTTGGCCTTGGCGGGCGACTCGACGATAACTAGATTCTTGACCATGCAGGCGGTGGTAGGGCGGGGTAGGGGTAGCCACAGAGCGAGCAGAACGCAGACCCTGCTCGAAAAGTTAAAAGCGGGGACAAAGATGCACGGTTAGCGGTTACTTATTTACGAACGACCAACCCTGCTCGGGTTGGGTAGACCGTTTTGTAGCCCTACTTTTGTTAGTACCCACCGCGAAGCGTGTTTCGCGCCACTATTCCTGTTTCTTCTTCTTAATATATGGCCACCGCCAAAAAAACTGACGACCCTGCCGTGGAGTCCGCTAGCCCGGCCGATAGCGACGCGCAGCCGACCAATGGCCGCGGCGACCTCACGCGCAAGCGTGGCGCCCGCCGGGCCGACCTGACCCTCGTCGATACCGACTACGTGAACGAGCAGCTCAACCGGGTGCTCTTCGCTCTCGACGCCTTTAAGAAAGGGGACGTGAGCGTGCGCCTGACCAAAGCCAACGACGATATTTTCTCGGAAATCGCGGAGGCCTACAACTCGATGGTGGAGATGATAGGCGGTGTAGGCGGGGAGGTGTCGCGCATTTCGAAGGTGGCCGGCGTGGAGGGCAACCTCAAGGCCCGGGCCTCGGCCGATGGGGCGGCCGGCTTCTGGCGCGACATGATTAACAACATCAACGGCCTGGTAGACAGCATCGCCGTGCCGGTGCTGGAGGTGGGTAAGGTGCTGAAAAACATCAGCCGCGGTAACCTGGACGAGAGCTTCCAGATTCCGGTGTCGGGCGATTTTAAGGTGATGGCCGAAACCATCAACCGCACCATC
>CAZERY010000033.1:0-22117 GCA_964514915.1 uncultured Hymenobacter sp. | reverse complement strand
CGCGCACGGTCATGTCGCGCTTGTTGGTGCGCTGCATTTCGGGCAGGTAAGTCGCCACTTTCTCGTCGAGGTTGAGGCGGCCCTGATCCTTTAAGTACATGATAGCCTGCAAGGTGCCAGCTACCTTGGTCACCGAAGCCAGGTCGTAGAGCGTGCTAGTGGTCACGGGCTGCGACTGGTCGTAAGTACCGTAGCCGTAGCTCTGGTCGAAAACCACAGTGCCGTTTTTGGCGATAAGCACCTGGCAGCCGGGGGTGGCCGCCGTCACGATGCCTTCGAGGGCAATGTGGTCAATCTGGCTCATCACCCGTGAGTCGAGGCCCTCGCGCTCGGGGGCTGCGTAGCGCAGGCGGTGCAGGTCGGGGGTAGCTAGCCCGGTGCCGGCTTTCATCGTTTCCGACACCGTCACGGGGAGCTTGCCCCGCGCCGGCAGCGCCCCAAACAGCACTTGCGGCACCACCAGCTGCGCCGCGTAGTGGTCTTCATAGCCGCACACCAGCGTGCGGGCCGACTCTAAGTATTTGAGCCCGTAGGCGTTGCCCATGGCTACGACCACCGTCTTACGCTTGGGGTCGGCTTGCAGGTCTTTGACAAACTTGAGTGCGCCCTCGCCCAGGCCGTAGCTGTGGCTCGGGGTGTTGTTCATCTGGTGCAGGCTCACCACCACCACGTTGGCATCGCCGAGCCGCGCCTGGATGCGTGCAAAAGTCGAATCGGGCGCGTAGCGGTCGGGCACGGCGTACACCGTGCCGGGCTGGTACTTATTAAAAATAGTAGCGTAAGGCCCCTCCGGCTGCGTGCCGATGGTAATGGCCGCAATGCGCAGCGTATCGAGGCGCTGGAAGGGCAGCAGCTTGTCGTCGTTTCTAACGACGGTCACTGCGTGCTCAAAAATCGTTTGGGCCAGCACCCGCGAATCGGCCTGGTTGAGGCTGTCGCGCAGGCCAGCCAGGTTAGTGGGGCGGTAGTGGTTGAGCCCAGCCCAGTACTTGGCGCGCAGTATTTTCTTGACCCGTGCGTCCAGATCAGCCTGGTTGAGGTGGCCGACTGCCACGGCTTCTTTGATGCGAACGAGGGCCGCCGGCACATCTTCCGAAAATAGCAGCACATCGTTGCCGGCGGCGAGCGCCATCGCGTCAAGCTCGCCATCTTTATAAAGCTTGCTCACGCTGCGCATATTCAGCGCATCGGTGAAAATCAAGCCTTTAAAGCCCATTTTCTCTTGCAGCAACCCCGTAACCAGCGCCTTCGACAACGTAGTCGTCTTGGCGTCGGTGGTATCAAAAAGAGGCATGTAGAGGTGGGCCACCATCACGCCCAGCGCCCCCGCCTCGAAGCTTTGCTGGAAGGGCACCAGATCTACTTTTTCGAGCCGGGCCAGGTCGGTATTGATAACCGGCAAGGCTTTGTGCGAGTCGGTGTCGGTATCGCCGTGACCAGGAAAGTGCTTGGCCACCGCAATCACGTGCTGGCTCTGCAAGCCCTTGACGTACTGCACGCTCAGCGCCGCCACCCGGTTTTGGTCCTCGCCAAACGAGCGGTTGCCAATCACCGGGTTGTTGGGGTTGGAGTTGACGTCAACCACCGGCGCGAAGTTGACGTGCACGCCCAACGCCCGCAGCTTGCGGGCCAGGTCGCGGCCCATTTGGTACACCAGCCGGTCGTCGTCCATGGCGCCCATGGTCATCTCCTTGGCAAAGTGCATCGTCGAGTCGAGGCGCATATCGAGGCCCCACTCGGCATCGGTCGCGATGAGCAGCGGCACCTTGGCGGCGGCTTGCAAGCGGTTGGTTAGCAAGACCTGGCGCTTGGGGCCGCCCTGCAAAAACATGACCCCGCCGATGCCCTGGTTGCGCACCAGCCGCTCGATGCGGTCGGCGTGCGCCTTTTCACGGTTAGAATACGCCGCCACCATAAACAGCTGGCCCAGGCGCTGGTCGGGCGTGAGCGAGTTAAACACGCTATCTACCCATTGCTGCTCGGCGGGCCCGTTGGGCAGCGGATCGGGCAGCGGTTTGCGAGGCTCCGAAAAACCCAGCAATAACCCGGTGATGCTCAGCAACAAGCCCAGAAAAAGAAGCCGGATGTTGACGTGCATTAGCCCAGGTCGGGAGTTTTTAGAAAGTGGAAGGGTGGCCCGGCGGGCCTACTTTTGCCCGCGGTGCTGGTGCCGGAACCCCCGGCCCACCACTACGGTTCCCTACTTAGCCGGGGCCAGGAGGGAAAGCGAGAAAGCAGCTTGTAAAAGCTATTCCGCGCTCAATTTGGCCGCAAAGGTAGGCAGCAGCGCCAAGCTTTTAGGTACGCCGGGGCCTGCTATCCCCAACCGCCAGGTTGGGGATAAAGTAGTTGCCAGTTGCCTTTTATTAGTTTAATGACCCGCGAGGCGCCCGTTTCGCGTTCAGTATATGCCCGATATCATCCAGCTGCTGCCCGAGTACCTCGCCAACCAGATTGCGGCGGGCGAGGTGGTGCAGCGCCCTGCCTCGGCGGTGAAGGAGCTGCTCGAAAATGCCGTCGATGCCGGGGCTACCAACATCCAACTCATTGTAAAAGAAGCCGGCAAGCAATTGGTGCAAGTAGTAGACAATGGCACCGGCATGTCGGCCACCGACGCCCGCATGAGCCTCGAGCGCCACGCTACCAGCAAGATCCGCTCAACCGAAGATCTGTTTCGGATTCGCACGCTGGGCTTTCGGGGGGAGGCGCTGGCGAGCATCGCGGCCGTGGCGCAGGTAGAAATTCGCACCAAACAGCCCAGCCAGGAAACCGGCTCGCTATTGCTGGTTGAAGGCTCGCAGGTGACCAGCCAAACGCCCACGGCTTGCCCCGACGGCACCAGCATTTCGGTTAAAAACCTGTTCTTCAACGTGCCCGCCCGGCGCAATTTTTTGAAGAGCAACGCCGTGGAGATGCGCCACATCCTGGACGAGTTTCAGCACGTGGCGCTGGCTAACCCGCAGATTGCCTTTTCGTTATACCAAAACGACCTCGAAGTGTTTGGCCTGCCCGCGGGCAAGCTGAGCCAGCGTATCGTGGCCTTGCTGGGCAACAACTACAAGGAGCAGCTGGCGGGCTGCGAGGAAGTGACGCCCTTCATCACGGTGAAGGGCTACATCGGCAAGCCGGAGTCGGCAAAAAAAAGCCGGGGCGACCAGTTTTTTTTCGTCAATAACCGCTTCATTCGCTCGGCTTACCTCAACCACGCCGTGCTGGCCGCCTACGAAGGCCTACTGCCTCGCGATACGCACCCGTTCTACGTGCTGTTTTTGGAGCTGGACCCCAAGGCCATCGACATCAACGTACACCCCACCAAGACCGAAATCAAGTTTGAGGACGAGAAAACGGTGTACGCCGTGGTGCGGGCCGCCGTGCGCCAGGCGCTGGGCCTGCACAGCCTCACGCCGTCGCTCGATTTTGAGGGCGACGTAAATTTTGCACCCATCCGGCCCTTGCGCACCGCTACCGGTGCTACGTCATTTTCGAGTACGGCTGGCGCGGCCCTGCCGACGCCCACCCGCACGGTCGAGTTCAACCCCGATGCGCTGGCCGACTCCGTGTCAGCGGCCCGCAGCAGCAAAGCCAGTACCGCCGAGCGTCAGCTGCCACCTCGCCCCACCGAGCAAGCCAAGCGCGACCTGGAGGCTTTTTATCGCGAGCTGGGCCAGCCGGTGCGCCCCGCTGGGGAAGAGGCTGCCCCGGCGGCGACTCCGCCCGCCGAGCCCGCGCTGGGGCTACCCGAGCTGCCTTTTACGCACCCGTCCCCGGCCGAAAATCCGCGCCTGCCCTCGGCGGCTAGCCCGGCGCTCGCGTCGGGAGCGCCGCACGCGCCCCGCGCCACGCAAGTGCTCACCCGCTACGTGCTGCTACCGGTGAAGTCGGGCCTCATGCTCATCGATCAGGAGGCCGCCCGCGAGCGGATTCTGTACGAGCAATACGCGGCGGGGCAGGAGCGGGGCGGTGAGCACTCGCAGGCGCTGCTGTTTCCCCGGCCGCTCACCTTCACGCCGGCCGATTATGCCGTATTGGGCGAGCTTACGCCTTCACTGAACTCGCTGGGCTTTCGCTTTGCCGAGTTTGGGCCGCTGACCATTGCCATCGAGGCCGTGCCCGCCGACTTGCCCGCGCAGGGCGAAAAAGAATTGCTCGAAGGCCTGATTGAGCAGTTTAGGAGCGGCGCGGCCCCGCTGCGCGTCGACCGCCGCGAGGGGCTGGCCCGGGCGCTGGCCCGGCGCGTAGCGCAGGCCACCAGTCAGGCTCGGCTGTCCGACCTGGAATTGAATGCGTTGGTAGATAAGCTGTTTGCTTGCCAGGTGCCCAGCTATACACCCGATGGTCGCCCCACCGTAGTGCTGCTCGACGGCGAGCAGCTAGCCGCGTTTTTTCGTAAGGCGGGCGCGTAACCAACCCGGTGCGACCTTTGCCCCACCCATTCTCACCTGGCCAGCGCCGGGTGTTCGTCTATGTTCAATCTCACGCCCACCGTCCGCAACCTGCTGCTGGCCAATATCGCGATTTACTTGCTGCAAGTAAATCTGCGCCTTAGCCCATCTATCACGCAGCTAGGCAGTTTATATCCATTAGGGTCGCCATTTTTTCATTTCTGGCAGTTTTTCACCTACATGTTTTTGCACGACCCTAGCAGCTGGGGGCATATTTTAGCTAACATGTTCGGCCTCATTTCTTTTGGCCCTTTGCTTGAACAGCGTTGGGGCGGGCAACGCTTGCTAGCATTTTGGCTGATGTGTGGTGTAGGTGCAGGGGTGCTCTACGAAGGCGTGCGGGTATATGAAATGCACAAGCTCGAAGCCGTGTACACTGAGGTAGTACGCAGTCCCAATGCGTATGACTACGACCAGTATATGCAGCAGAGTGGCCTTAAAAATGTGGGTGGCGACGATGCCGCTGCCGCCAGCGCCTTGGCTCGCAACCCCAACGATCCGGGCTTGCAACAAGCAGTAATAGAGCGGGTAAAAGAAGTTAATAGCGCCTTGCAAAACTTGCCTATCGGTGGAATGCTCGGTGCGTCGGGCGCGCTGTTCGGCTTACTTTTCGCCTTTGGCTATCTTTTCCCCAATACCGAGTTGTTTTTGCTGTTTATTCCATTTCCCATTAAAGCCAAGTACTTCGTATTTTTCTACGGCTTGTACGAGTTGTACGCGGGAATACACCAGGCGCCCGGCGACAGTGTAGCGCACTTTGCTCACATTGGCGGGTTGCTAGTTGGGTTTGTTATCCTTAAATTCTGGGAAAGCGGGCGCGCGCGCTTCTACTAAAACTTACCCTATACTATGAGTTTAACTCAGGATATTCGCGCCGCTTTTTCGCGCCGCGATAACGCGTTGAACCAGCTCATTATCATCAATGTGCTGGTATGGGCGGTGCTGATTGTTTTCCAGGCCGTCCTGTTCTTGGCGCAATCGCGCGACGCGTACACGCTCGTGCTGCGCCAGCTAGCCTTGTCGTCGAGCCCTTACGTGCTGCTGCGCCACCCCTGGACGCTGCTGACCTATGCGTTCGTGCACGAAAACTTCTTCCATATTCTGTTTAATATGCTGAACCTCTACTGGTTCGGGCAAATTATTCGGGAGTATCTGGGTGATCGTCGCCTCGTGAGCCTCTATGTATTAGGGGCTTTGGTCGGCGCGTTGTTCTTCCTGCTGGCTTACAACTTCTTGCCGGTTTTTCAGGGGCCAATGCTGCTGGGCCAGCCGGTTATTGGAGCTTCAGCCTCCGTAACGGCTATTATCGTGGCCGCCGCCACGTTGCTGCCCGACTATACTTTCATGCTCATTCTACTGGGCCCGGTCAAAATCAAGTGGATAGCCGTGGTAGTAGTCCTGATTTCCATCGCGGGCATCAACGGCGGCAACCCGGGCGGCGAAATCACTCACCTGGGCGGGGCACTCCTGGGCTTCATCTTCGTCAAGCAGCTAAAGGCCGGGCGCGATATGGGCCAGCCCATTGTCACCTCCGGCGAATGGCTGGGCCGCCTGTTTCAGCGTAGCCCGGCGGCGATGAAAGTGACGCATCGCAGCCCTGCCACGGTGGGCCGCCCAGCTGCGACGGCGGGCAAAAGCGGCGCTAGTTCTACTCCGCCCGAAGAGGTAGACCTCATCCTGGACAAGATATCCCGCTCGGGCTACGAAAGCTTGTCGAAGGAAGAGAAGCAAAAGTTGTTTCGGGCTAGCCAGCAGTAAGTTGTTAGCCATACCAACCCGCAAGCGTGAAACAGAAAGGACCGGCTGCTACAAGGCAGTCGGTCCTTTCTGTGTTGGGTGTTGAAGCTATTGGCTAGCTAGCCGAAGGCTCGGCCGGCTGGCGGCCCCAAGCGCCCGCACACCGCGTGCGAAGCTGCTGGCGAAACTTCTCCCGTTCTTCGGGCGAGAAGGTGGCCATCTTTTGGTCCAGGTGGCGCTTCCAGGCGCGGCCCCGCGCCCAGCCGCCGTGCCCCCCGCGCCCAAAGCCGCCAAACAGCAGGCGGCACAGCAGCAGTAGGCCCAGGGCTTGCCAGAAGGTGAGGGCTGGCAGGTGAAATAGCATTGGCATCAGGTAATTCCAGAGGCTCATGGTCACGTATCCAGCTAAGCTCACGAACAAGGCCGCGAAAAAAACGAATTTGAGGGCTTTTTTCAGCCAGAAGGAGCGGTTCATATAGCGAATAAGAAAAGTCGTGAGGGGAAGGCTAGCCAGCCATAGTAGCCGGGCCGGCAAGTGAGGCTAGCGGTGCAGTTGCCCCAGCCAGGCTAGTCCGTAAACAACTCATCGTAAAGCGTACGCAGGCGCTTGCGCAAGTGCTTCACGGCGTAGTGTTTGCGGGAGATAAGGGTTTTGAGCGGTACGCCGGTTTCGGCCACCATTTCGTTGAAAGACTTATCCTCTAGCTCGTGCCAGGTGAACACTTGGCGTTGCTCGGCGGGTAGTTCGGCCAGCGCGTCGCCGATGGCATCCATAATAGTTTCGCGCAGCAAGCGGTTTTCGGGCGAGTCGTCGGGGGCGGGCAGCACGTCTTGCAGCAGGCGGGCGGGCTCGTCGCCGTCGCCGCTAGCCCCCAGCGGCGCATCGAGCGATACCGTGACCTTGGCCGGCACGCGCCGGTAACGGTCGATGATGCGGTTGCGCGCTACCCGAAACAGCCAGGCCGCCGCCTGCTCCACGGGCTTCAGCAGCCGGTAGCTTTCCACGAGTTCGGCAAAGACATCCTGCAGAATGTCCTCGGCTTCGTCGGGGTCGGGTACGCGCCGCTCAATGAACCGCAGCAGGCGGCCGCGCTGCTCGCGCACCGCCGTCTGTATCTGCTGGTCCTGGCCGGCGGCGGTCGTCATGAGGGCGGAAAGGGGGAGGGCTAGTGCTTCCATTGTGGTTAAGCAGACGCAGCACTTTCGCCAATACTTTAACCGCAGATTTAACGGATTCAACGGATTTCGCAGATGCGCCCGCTAAAGCGGGCTGACTACGTTAAGGGAGCGCGGCTGCGCCTGCCTCTAGCTGCTCTTGTTACTTCTGCTACTACGCTCGGCGTATGCGGTAGCGCAAAGAAAGGCTAGCCGCCAGCTGCAAGCCACGCGTAGCCAGCCCGCTTTAGCGGGCGTATCTGCGAAATCCGTTGAATCCGTTAAATCTGCGGTGTAACTTTGCCCGCTAGGTTGGCCGCCGGCTGGCCGTGCTTTTTCGCAGCTTTCTTGCCATGACCAACGCTTCTATCGTTCCCGCCGTCATTCACGAGGTGCCGTTGCAGTACTACGTGTTTTTCGCCACCGCACTCTTCTGCATCGGCGTAACGGGGGTACTCATTCGGCGCAATGCCATCATCATCTTCATGTGCATCGAGCTGATGCTCAACGCCGTGAATATCCTGCTGACGGCTTTCGCCGCCTACCGCGCCGACCCCAACGGCCAGGTGTTCGTGTTCTTTATCATGGCCGTGGCCGCCGCCGAAGTATCGGTGGGCCTGGGCATCATCGTCATGATTTACCGCAACTTCCAGAATACCGACGTCAACCTGCTCAGCCGGTTGAAAGGGTAAGTATTGGCACTGACAGTCGCGTAGCCGCTTCTCTATTCTTATGCAAGAAACTGTTCTCCCCGGTGCCACGGCGCCTTTTTCGACCCTGCTGTACGTCCTCATTCCGGGGCTGCCGTTCCTGGGTTTTCTGCTCAATGGCCTGCTGAACAAGAAGCTGTCGGGCACCGTGGCCGGTGCCATTGGCACGCTGGCCGTGCTGGGCTCGTTCCTGCTATCGGTATTCCTGTTCGTCAATTTCAAGTACCAGTACACCGTTAACCTGTTCGACTGGATTTCGGTCGGCTCGCTGCAAATTCCGTTCAGCTACCAGATTGACCAGCTGAGCCTGCTCATGCTGCTGCTGATTACGGGCGTAGGCACGCTCATCCACATCTACAGCATTGGCTATATGAGCCAAGACGAGAACGTGGGGAAGTTTTTTAGCTTCCTCAACTTATTCGTGTTCAGTATGTTGATTCTGGTGCTGGGCGCCAATTTCGTTATCCTTTTCATTGGCTGGGAAGGCGTGGGCTTGTGCTCGTACCTGCTCATTGGCTTCTGGAATAAGCACACCAGCTACAACAACGCCGCCAAAAAAGCTTTCATCATCAACCGCGTCGGCGACCTCGGCTTTCTGCTCGGTATATTTCTGATGTACCTGACTTTCAATTCGGTACAGTACGCCGAAGTATTCCAGAAGGCGCACCTGGGGCAGTTTGGCAACTATGGCGTGGGCGTGTGCACCGCTATCACGCTGCTGTTGTTTGTGGGGGCGATGGGCAAGTCGGCGCAGCTGCCACTCTATACCTGGCTGCCCGACGCCATGGCCGGCCCCACGCCGGTATCGGCGCTGATTCACGCCGCGACCATGGTTACGGCCGGCATTTATTTGGTGCTTCGTTCCAACGTGTTGTTCACGCTGGCTCCCCAAACGCTCGAAGTAGTCGGCATCATTGGGCTTGCCACGGCGCTGTTTGCCGCCACTATCGGCTTGGCGCAGAATGACATCAAGAAAGTGCTGGCCTACTCTACGGTGTCGCAGCTGGGCTACATGTTCCTGGCGCTCGGCGTGATGGGGTATACCTCGTCGTTCTTCCACGTGCTGACGCACGCGTTCTTCAAGGCCCTGCTCTTCCTCGGGGCAGGCTCGGTGATTCACGCCATGAGCAACGAGCAGGACATGCGCCGTATGGGTGGCCTGCGCAAGGCACTGCCCATCACGTTCCTGACGATGCTTATTGGTTGCCTGGCTATCTCGGGTATTCCGCCATTTGCGGGCTTTTTCTCGAAAGACGAAATCCTGAGCCACGTGTACGAGCACAGCAAGGTGATGTGGGCCATTGGCCTGTTTACCTCATTTCTGACGGCCTTTTACATGTTCCGATTGCTGTTCCTCACCTTCTTCGGGGAGTTTCGGGGCACAGAGGAGCAGCGCCACCACCTGCACGAGTCGCCGGCCAGCATGACGCTACCGCTCATCGTGCTGGCCATTTTGTCGACCGTGGGCGGCTTTATGGGCGCGCCAATGTTCTTGGGCAAGCACTACCTGGCCGATTACCTGACCCCGATTTTCACCTACTCGCGGCAGATTTTGCCCGCTGCTTTCACTACCGAGCCCGAGCATTCTACTGAGTTGATGCTGATCGGCGTTTCGGTGCTGGTGGCCGTGGTGGGTATCGTGCTAGCCTACGTGCAGTACGTAGCCCGCGCCCAGCGCCCCGCCGAGGAAGAAGCCCAGCGCTCGGGTATCGATAGCCTCGTGTACCACAAGTACTATATCGACGAGCTCTACAATGCGCTAATCGTAAAGCCCGTAATGGCCTTGTCAACTGGTCTCTACAAGTTTGTGGAAAACGGCATTATCGACCCGATCGCCAACGGCGTGGGCCGAGCAACGCTGGCTGGCGGCCAGTTGCTGCGCTACGTGCAAACGGGCTCCGTCGAGACCTACCTGATCCTGATGGTGCTGGGTATCGTCTTGATTCTGGGCTTGAATTTCGGACGCCTGTAGTACTACCCAGCACTTTTTGTTGGCTAACCCAACGCTGTCCCTGTCGTGGGAAAAGTGCTCGCGGTTGAGTAAATACGTGAAAGCCGTTGCACCAGTCGTTGCTAAGTACCTATTTACTGGCGTTGCAGTATTGTTTAGTAAAAGGCTTGGAAGCAATTCCAGGCCTTTTATTATGCAGTAGTAATTGGTAAGATAGTCTGAAAGATAAGTCGGTAAATGCTTCTGCTTAGCTAGTTGCGAAGTAACTCTGCGCTCGGCAGGCCCGTTTATCCCAGACTCTCTTTTGCTCTTTTACCAAACTAAGCTTCTAGTTATGCAACCCATTCCCACTAAAGCATACGGAGCTAGTGGCTCTATCTTCAACGGCCTCAAGCCAATGGATATTGAGCGGTAGGCGCCCAAGGCCGACGAAGTACACATCAATATTCTCTACTGCGGGGTATGCCACTCCGACCTACACCAAGTCAAAAACGACTGGCACAACACGATTTATCCCTGCGTACCCGGCCACGAGATTATCGGCCGCGTCGATGAAGTGGGTAGCAATGTCACCAAGTTTCGGGTGGGCGACCTGGTGGGCGTGGGCTGCATGGTGGACTCGTGCGGCGTGTGCCCATCTTGCCAGGAAAAGGAAGAAAACTATTGCGAAGGCCCCGTGAGCTGGACGGCCACTTACAACGGCTACATGAAGCCGCAAAACGAGGACTTCAACACCTTTGGGGGCTACTCGACCAACATCACGGTAAAGGAGTCATTTGTGCTGCGCATTCCGGAAGCGCTGGATATCAGCGCGGCCGCCCCGATTTTGTGCGCGGGCGTTACTACTTATTCGCCGCTCAAATACTGGGGTGCCGGCCCCGGCAAGAGCGTAGCCGTAGTTGGCATTGGCGGGCTTGGGCACATGGCCGTGCAGATAGCCCGGGCGATGGGCGCCACCGTCACGGCTATCACCCGCGACAAGGAAAAGCAGGCGGCTGCCGAGCAATTGGGTGCGCACGAAGTCTTGATTTCGACCGACTCGGACGCCATGAAGCAGCACGAGCTGAGGTACGACTTCATTCTTATCACTATCCCAGATGCCTTCGAGGTGAACGATTACGTGAAGCTAGCCAAGCGCAATAGGGTCATCACGACCGTGGGGTTGCTGGGGCCTTACAAGGCGCCGCTCAACAACCAGGAGGTGGCCATGCACCGCCGTTCGCTGGCGGGCTCCATCATCGGCAGTATCGCCGAAACGCAGGAGGTGCTGGAGTTTTGCGCCGAGCATAAAATCGGGCCCGAAGTGCAGATGATTGCCATGCAAGACATCAACGATGCCTACGACAAGATGCTGGACGAGGAAGTGCGTTTCCGGTATGTGATTGATATGCAGTCGCTGAAGGACACCGAGTGATAGCCAACCCGTAGCTACGCGGAATACAAGGGCCGGTTGGGATAATCCCAGCCGGCCCTTTTTGCTTGGTGGCCAAGTAGCAGGCTATTGCGCCGTTAGGCTGGTAGCTAGCCAGCTGTACATCGTGCGAGTTAGTTGGCTAGCCCCGGCGAGGGTTGCAAAAAGAGTTGGTAGTCAGGTAACTATTATGCGCCTAGTCAGTAAAATGAAGGGTCGATGCCTAAATTTCTTAGGCGCCACTCTTACTTACGCTAGCCCCCATGATGAACCTGAAACCTACCCGCTTGCTGCCTGCCCTGGGCCTGCTAGCCGCGTGCAGCAGTGGCCCCAGCCAAGAGGAAAAACAGCAAGCCCAGGCTGAAACGCCGGCCAAAACCATTACGACGCCCGATGCCGAATCGGTACATTTGCCCGCGCCCTACGCCAGCAAGTCGGTGACCAAGCGCGTCGATATCATCGACTGGCCGGCTGGCAAAACGCCCACTGCCCCAGCCGGCTTCACCGTCACAGAATTTGCCGGCAACCTGAAAAGCCCGCGCTGGGCTTATGTAGCGCCCAACGGCGACGTGTTTGTGGCGGAAGCCGCGACCCTGCCTAAGGGGATAAAAAAGGATATCGCGGCCGCGCTACGCCTCGACAAATCGCGCTCGTTGCAGCCTACTAGCGCCAACCGCATCACGCTTTTTCGCGATACCAACGGCGATGGCAAGCCCGATGTGCGCTCGGAGTTTTTGACCGGGCTAAACCAGCCCTTCGGGATGCTCGTGCTGGGCAACTACTTTTACGTGGGCAATACTAACGGGGTGATGCGCTTCCCGTACCAGCCGGGCGCGACCAAAATCACGGCCGCCGGCCAGAAAATTCTCGACCTGCCCGAGGGGGGGTACAACAACCACTGGACGCGCAACCTGCTGCTTAGTAAGGATGGCACCAAGATTTTCGTAACCGTGGGCTCGGGCTCCAACGCGCAGGAGCACGGCCCCGCAAATGAGGTGCGCCGGGCTAATATTCTGGAAATCAACCCCGATGGCACGGGCGAGAAGATCTTTGCCAGCGGCTTGCGCAATCCCATCGGGCTGGCCTACTACCCCGGCACTACCACGCTGTGGGCCGCCGTAAACGAGCGCGATGAGCTGGGCGACGAGCTGGTACCCGACTATATCACGAGCATCAAGGAAGGCGGCTTTTACGGCTGGCCGTACTCGTACTACGGCCAAAACGAAGACCCGCGCCTTAAAAACGAGCGCCCCGACCTCGTGAAAAAAGCCCTCGTGCCCGACGTGCCAATGGGTGCCCACGTAGCCGCCCTCGGCCTCACGTTCTACGACAAAAAAGCGTTCCCCGCCAAGTACCAGAATGGCGCTTTCGTGGGCGAGCATGGCTCTTGGAACCGCTCGCAGTACTCGGGCTACAAGGTAGCGTTCGTGCCCTTCCAAGCGGGGAAGCCCGTCGGTAAGCCCGAGGATTTTCTTACCGGCTTTCTGGTTGGTAATGGCTCAGATAAGGCTTACGGCCGCCCTGTGGGCGTAGTAACTATGCCCGATGGGGCACTGCTAGTGGCCGACGATGCCGGCAACAAAGTATGGCGCGTGAGTGCTACCAAAGCCACTGCCGCCCAGTCCAGGGCTGGCGTTAGCGTGGCAGTTCGCTAAGCTTATCCCAGCCGTGAGGCTAATGCAAAAAGCAGTTTGCTAAAGTGGTTTAACAGCCCAAGCAAGCTGCTTTTTCATTAGCCTTACGGCTAGTATGCCGCTAAGTACCCCTAGGATGTTGTGCTCAATAAGCTATTCATCTCCTGCGCGTTGCCGATCGCTGAGCCACCGATGTCATTATTGAAGTACAAATACGCCTGCTCCACGCCTGGCGCGGTGGTCACCTCGGCTGCTTTCTGCCGCAAGGCCTCCGTAGAATAAGGCGAGGCGTACAAGTCGGGTACGCCGTGGAAACGGTAGTAGAGCGTGGGTGCGGTGGTTACCACGGCATCGGGCAGCAGCGGGTGGCTCTGGCCGCAAAACACTACGTGGCGCTGCCGTAGCTCGGCGTATACTTCGGCCCGCCACCAGCTAGGGTGCCGGAACTCCAGGACGTTCACAAAAGTCGGGTCGAGGCAGTCGAGAATGCGCGTGAGCCGCTCGGCATCGTAGGCCAGGCGCGGTGGCAGCTGAAACAGCACCGGCCCGAGCTTTTCCGCTAATCCCCTGGCCGTAGTGTCGTAAAAGTCGCCCAGCAGTTGGCCCACGCCGTGAAACTGCTTGTAGTGCGTGATAAGCTGGGGCGCTTTTACGGCAAATTGAAAATCAGCCGGGCTCTGGGCATACCAGTTTTCGAGGAAGGATAGCTGCGGAAAACGGTAGAACGTGACATTCAGCTCAAGCGTCCGAAAGTGCTGGCTATAAAACTCAAACCAGCGCCGCATGGGGAGCTTATCGGGGTAAAAAACGCCGCGCCAGTGCCGGTAGTGGTAGCCCGAGCAGCCAATGTGGTAAGTAGGCATGAAAGAGAGAAAGCAGGTGGCAATAAGTAGCTGACGCCGACCTTAGGCGAATAGTACGTGCCTCCACTGCTTCCAGATTATGACTAAAGCCCTACTGCTGCCCATCTGGCTCCTCGGCGCCGCGCCGGCCTTGGCCCAATTGTCGCCGACTTTCACCCCCCAGGTCAAGGAATTTATCCGGGTAAATGCCCCCGTGGTGGCCCTCACCGATGCCAAAGTGATTGACGGCACCGGCCGTCCCGCCCGGCTGCACCAAACCGTGCTGCTGCGCAATGGCCGCATCGAGCAAGTGGGCCCGGCCAAAAAAGTGCTGGTACCCGCTGGCGCCGAAGTGGTGAAGTGCACGGGCAAAACCCTGATTCCGGGCCTCGTGATGCTGCACGAGCACCTCTACTACACCATGCCCGCGGGCGGCTACTTTAATATTGCCCAGATGCCGTATTCCTTCCCGCGCCTCTACCTGGCGGGTGGAGCCACGACGATTCGCACGGCGGGCAGCATCGAGCCGCAAACCGACCTGGCCATTCAGCGTCTCATTGGGGAGGGCAAGTTTATTGGCCCCGACATGGACGTGACGGCGCCCTACATGGAAGAGCCTGGCATGGATATTCCGGCCCTCAACACGGTAAAGGGCCCCGCCGACGCGGCGGCCAGCACCAATTTCTGGGCCGATAAGGGCTGCACTTCCTTTAAGATGTACATGCACGCCACGCGCGCCGACCTGGCCGCCGTGGTGCGTGAAGCCCACGCCCGCCACCTCAAAGTAACCGGGCACCTCTGCGCCATCACGTACCGTGAAGCCGCCGAAGCCGGTATCGACAACCTCGAGCATGGCTTTATGGCGAGCTCCGACTTCGTAGCGGGCAAAACGGCCGATGCGTGCGACTACCCGGCTGCCCGCCAGGCGCTCCTGCGCCTGCCCGCTAATAGCCCCGCCCTAGCCGACCTCATCAAGTTGTTGATAAGCAAGCAGGTGGCCCTTACTTCCACGCTGCCCGTCTTTGAGCCGTATACGGGCCGCGAGGTGGTGCTGGGCGGCGGCCTCACGGCGCTTATTCCGCAGCTGCAAGAGCGCGAAAATGCCACCTGGCAGGCCAGCCAAGGCAAAGACTCGGCGAGCGTGGCGCTCTTCAAAAAAGAGCAGGGCTGGGAAAAGCAGTTTTACGACGCGGGTGGCCTGCTCGTGGCTGGCACCGACCCCACCGGCGCGGGCCGCACCATCGCGGGCTACGCCAATCGGCGCGAACTAGAACTGCTCGTCGAAGGCGGCTTCACGCCCGTCCAGGCTATTCAAGTATGCACCCTCAACGGCGCCCGCTACCTGGGCCGCGACCGCGACATCGGCACTATCGAAGCTGGTAAGCAAGCCGATTTGGTGTTGGTAAATGGCGACCCCGAGCAGGACATCCGCCAGCTGCGCCAAATGGAAATCGTGTTCAAGCACGGCGTGGGTTTCGATTCGCCCAAGCTTTTTGAGTCGATGAAAGGCAAGGTTGGCTTGAATTAACTGCCTGATTGCGAAATTGCTCTGTAAAAAACGGCTGGCTATGCAGCTGGTAAAGTAGCTTCGTAAGTATCGGCAAACTTGAAGTCTTCGAGCCAGTAATCGGAGCTGATAATGTCGTATACGACGCTGGTGGCCGTCTTTTCGCTGGGCGCGAGCTGCCAAAGGATGGTCGCCGCCTCGGGAAAATCGCCACCAGCCAGCTGGTCGCTGAATAAGCGGTGCAGCAGGGCGCGGTCAGACAAGCCAGGCCCGAGCAGGCGCAGCAGCGTGGCGGCTGGCTCGTGGTCGAGCACGGCCAGATCGGCGGGGTCGGTAGCCGTGACTTTCACCTTAAATTCCACTGCCTGCGGGTGCGGGAACTTGCCGTTGTAGGCGTCGTAGAGCAGCTGGGTAGCGTTGAAAAACCCTTGGTGCAGCGCAAAATTGGGGTTTTCTTCCCACAGCTTCTCGGTCTGCATCTGGTGGGCCAGCTGGTCGATCTGGCCTTTGGTCAGCTCCTCGCCGAAGAGCTGGCTGAGCACCACCTCAGCTGCCTCGGCGGGCTCCAGGTCGGTGAGGGCTAGCTGGGCCATTTCGGGCAGCTCGGCCGAGGCAATGGCTTCGGGGCTGTCGTAGTCGAGCTTGGTGAGCAGGGCGAGATAATCGACATCTTTCCAGGCGTTCGGTAAGGCCGTGAGGTGCTGGAAAGAAAGGCGCTCAATGGTGAAGGTTGGCATTGGAATAATAGCTAAGGAGGGCAAAGTGCCCAGTTGGTTTACGGATAAGCTCGGGTAATAACTAAAATTGGCCTCGCTGAGGCGCCACGTAGCCAACACTACCTGCTGAACAGGAACGGCGCTACCGCCGCGCGGCTCGTATCAGCGCCCCGCCCACGACGAGCAGCCCTAGCCCCAGCGCCAGAAAAGCGAGGTCGGCCGGCAAGTGGTTGGGCGTGTACTCATACACGTGGTGTAGCCCCAGGATCTCGTGGTCGATAAGCCCTTCCACCACATTAAACAGGCCCCAGCCCAGCAGCCCGCCGCCCACCAGCGTGCGGCCCGAGTGTGGCACATCGGCCCGGCCGGTGGCGGCCCACAGCAGAGCCAGCCCCACCACCGTGAGCACCCACACCGCCGCGTGAAACAGGCCGTCCCAGTACATGTTAATTTTGGCGCGCACCAGCGTGTCGGGCGGCAGTTGTGCCGACAACATATTGTGCCACTGCAAAATCTGGTGCAGCCCTATGCCATCGACGAAGCCGCCCAGGCCGGCCCCGAGCAAGATGCCCGCCGCTACCAGCGGGGTGCGGCGCAGTGCTAAGGCGTTAGTGGTTGGCATAAGCAGGGGAGAAGTAAGCCCGTAATTTATCCCAGTAAAATACGCCCATGCCCAGCGCGAGCAGCACTGCCACGGGCAGCAATACCAGCAGGACGTTGGTAGTATAGGCTGAGGTATAAATGCCCGCCTGTACCCGTGGCCGGCACCACGGGCACGCCCACGTCGCTGGGGCTAGCCAGCAGCAGCTTAGGATAGTAAGAAGAATCGTGCGCATAAAAAAAAACAGTCGTACAGTCGTCTCCACTACTTACGTGGCGGCTGGGCCGGCGGCTGGCTTCGCAGCGGATAGTACTGGCGCCGGCTGCCAGCCGGAGAGCTATAAGTTGGGCAGTGGTTTACTTTGATAAATCAGATAGCGCCGTACGGGGCTATTGCTAAATCTTTATTTCACGATTTAATGGGTATTATTGGCAAACAAAGTACAGTCTTAATGGGGTTAGGGATACTGTGGGTAGGATGGCCGACTGCGGCAGCGGCCCAAGTGGTGGCCCACGAGCTACCCGGCTACGTGGTGACGGCGCAGGGCGACACTTTGCGCGGATTGCTAACTGTTCCGCGTTTCGTGACTGATGCCGGCGTAGTGCTACGCCCCAATGCCCAGGCGCCGGCCCAAAAATTTGGCGTGCAGCAGCTGCGGGCCGTGGCGCTGCAAGATGGCCGCCGCTTGGTGAAGTTAAAAATGCCCGTTCGGCGCGATGCCCAAACGGGCGTGGTAGACTCGGCCGCTGTGCTGCTCCAGCAGCTGGTAGGAGGCTACGCGAACTTCTATCGCTACGATATCGACATGACCCGCCACCGTGGCGAGGCCGAGTATACGCAGTCTGAAACGGTGCAGTACTTTATTCGGGCGGCGGGCAGTGGCTTGGCGCAAGTGCGGCGCGCCACGCAGCAAGTGACGCTCGGGGCCGTATTTCAGGATTGCCCCACCGTGACGGCGGCTGTGCCGCGCACCCGCTTCGAGGAATATAGGCTCAGTGATTTAGTCGTGCGCTACAATGCTGATTGCCACGCTACTGTGCCCGCACACGACTATCGCTTGCCCGAGCCCGTAAGCACGGCGCAGGTGCTCGTAAGTGCACGGGTTGGGCTGCACGGCGGCAAGCTGTACTATCCGGCTTCTGCTTACCTAACCCAAGCCGGATCGCAAGCGGCTACCCGACTCCTGTACGGCCTCGAACTGCGGCTAGCCTACGCCGGCCCCTGGTCGCTGATAGTGGGCGTCAACTACGCTCGCTTGCGCAGCACGGCTACGCTGGTGCAGCCCGCCAGGCTGGGTACTACCAACGCTGGCGAGCCGCTTAGCCTGCCCATCACCACCGAGGTTCAGAGCTTGCAAGCCCCGGTGCTGGTGCGCTATACGGTCGGCCATGGTAGTTTGCGGCCCTACGTAGCTGCGGGGCCGATGTTTGGGATGTATATCACCAACCAAACTTCCCTCTCCTACACTACCCTGACTTACGTGGGCGGCAACGTTACCTACTACCGCACCGATGTCGTGACGACTCCCGTGCTCAACCCCCGGTCGACCTCGCCCACCGTAGGTGGCGTCATCCGCCTGGGCGTGCAGTTCAAGACAAAAGCGAGGCTTTCGCCCTTGCTCGAAGCCCAGTACAGCGCTGGTGCCGACAGCGAGGATAACCCTGGGGTACAGAATACTTATGGCGGCAATGTAGAAAACCTCGGCCGCCTGCATTACCAAGCCTTTGGCCTACTGGCTGGGCTGGAATTTTAAAACCTATATGTCAACACTTCAGCCGCATCGTTCGCCTGGCCCGTTTCTGCTGCTTTTTTTGCTGGGTTGGGCTAGGGTTGGGGCAGCTCAGCAAGCGGAGCTTACTGCGCTGCTTACCAAGCGCCACGTGCCCGGTATGCAGGTGGTCTATGCAAAAGGCGCAGCCGTTACTACCTACAATCTGGGCGTGCGCCAGGCCGGCACTACCCAGGCCGTCGATGCCAATACGGTCTTCCAGGCAGCTTCGCTGGGCAAGGTAGTGGAGGCCTACATCGCACTGCGGCTGCACGACCGCGGCCTGCTCGACCTCGACCAGCCCCTGCTCACCTACTGCGCCTATCCCCGGCTGGCGCAAGAGCCCCGGGCGGCCCGCATCACCGCCCGAATGGTACTCAGGCACACCACCGGCCTGCCCAACTGGGCGGAGTACCCGCTCGCCCCCACCTGGAAAACCTCGGCCCTGCACCTCAAATACGCGCCCGATAGCTGCTGGAATTACTCGGGCGAAGGCTTCGTATTGCTGCAAAAAGTGCTCGAGCAGCTCACCGGCAAGTCGTTTGAGACATTGGCGCAGGAGGAGGTTTTTCAGCCCCTGCACTTGGTGAATAGCAGCTTCGTGTGGCGCGATAAGTTTGCGGCGAACTTCAGCGTCGGCCACGATAAGACAGGCCAGCCCTCCCAGCTGGTGCGCTACCTACACCCCTACGGCGCCTACTCGCTGCTCACCACGGCCCCCGACTACCACCGATTTATGCAGGCTTTGGTAACCGGGCAAGGCTTGAAGCTGGCTACCGCCCGGCTGCTGCGCACGCCGGCCACCCCGGCCGATCGCTGCGGCCGGCCGGCGAGCCCCGCCGACCCGGCCATTGCCTGGGCCTGTGGGGTGGGCCTGGCCACTACCAGCCAGGGCCTGGCGCAGTGGCACTGGGGCGATAATGACGACTTTAAAGGTTTTTTTATGACGCTGCCGGGCAAGCAGGAGAGTGTGCTTCTGCTAACCAACAGTGCCAATGGCTCGCTGCTCACGGATGACGTATTACAGCTGTTCTTCGGCCCCGGTACCTACTGGGCGCCGCAGTGGCTGGCGGAGTAGCCAGCCCCTGCGTACTCTTTACGCGTCACATTCGACTTCCTCATGTCAGCAGCAACCAGCCCTGCCAGTCCCAGCCATTCGCCCGCCGAGTCGGCTCCCATCGCCTTGGCCGGCGCCACCGGCGATTTGGGTTTTTACATTGCCCAGGCCCTCCTCGATCGCGGTGCGGCGGTGCGAGCGCTGGTGCGCCCCGGCAACCAAAAGCCGGAAGTAGCCAAGCTGCGCGAGCGCGGCGTGACCATCATCGAGGTAGATTTTAACGATGCCGCGGCCCTTACCCAAGCCTGCGCAGGGGCGGCCTGCGTGGTGTCGGCCCTGTCCGGCCTGCGCGATGTGATAGTGGACGCCCAAACCCACCTGCTCGATGCAGCCGTGGCGGCCAGCGTGCCCCGCTTCATCCCCTCCGACTATTCCATCGACTTCACCAAGCTGCCCGAGGGCTCAAACCGCAACCTCGACCTGCGCCGCGAGTTTGGCCGCCGCCTCGACCAGGCGCCCATCCGGGCCACATCGGTGCTCAACGGCATGTTTATGGACCTGCTAACCGGGCAGGCGCCGGTTATTCTGTTCAAAATCAAGCGCGTGCTTTACTGGGGGAGTGCCGACCAGCCGCTCGATTTTACGACCATTGCCGATACGGCCGCTTTTACGGCGGCCGCTGCGCTGGATGCCACCACGCCCCGCTACCTGCGCGTGGCCGGCGAGGTAGCTACCGTGCGCGACCTTCAGGCCGATGTCAGCGCCGCCACCGGCCGGCGCTTTGGCCGGCTGCGGGCCGGTGGCCTGTGGCTGCTTAAGCTCATGAGTAAGGTGGCCCGCCGCCTGGCACCCGCTCCTAAGGAAGTATTCCCGCCTTGGCAGGGCATGCAGTACCTGCACAATATGTTCACTGGCCTGCCCAAACTCGCGCCGCTCGATAACGACCGTTACCCCGACATCCGCTGGACGAAGGTGCAAGACGTGTTGGCGGCGAAGAAGTAGGGTTGGTATATGGTATTAGCCTGAAGCAATCGCACTCGAACGACACCCGAACGGCTCGTTTTGGTGCGATTGCTTCGCGTTGCTCGCAATGACAGTTAGTTTTTATGCAAGTCCTAAACTCAACTAAAAAGCGCCTGCCTCATGAAGAAGGCAGGCGCTTTTTATTGCCCCGATAACTCAGAGTTACAGCCCCGGAATCACATCCAGCAGGCTGTGTCCCTTGGTAGCGATCGCTTCGCGGAACTGGTTTTTAATCACGTTTTTGATGATTTCGCTGCTGTCGCGCTCGCCGCGGGCCAGGGCTTTGGCAAACTCAATGGCCTGGGTGGTGCTCACCTTACCGGGCATGGAGGGCTCGTTGGGGTCTACGATGCAGTCGACTACCACCGGGCCGTCGTGGGCTAGCGCCTGGCTGATTACGCGCTCGGCGTCCTTCGTTTCGGTGAGGGTGAAGCCCGTGGCGCCGCAGGCCTCGGCAAACTTAGCAAAGTCGATGGGCTGAAGGTCGACGCCGTATTCGGGGTTGCCTTCCATCACAATCTGCTCCCACTTGATCTGGCCAAACGCACGGTTGCTGAACACGAATACCTTGATGGGCAGCTTGTAGCGCACGGCGGTGGCGAGCTCGCCCATCAGCATCGTGAAGCCGCCGTCGCCCACCAGCGCCACTACCGGCCGATCGGGGTGAGCGATGGCAGCGGCAATGGCGTAGGGAAAGCCAGCCGCCATCGTGGCCAGCAGGCCCGAGGTCGAGAACAGCATGTTCTCCTGCATCTGGATGTAGCGGGCCGTCCAGGTAGTATTGTTGCCGCAGTCGCAGGTCACGATGGTGTTATCGGCCAGGAGCGGGCTCAGGGTGAGGGGCACCGTCTGGGGCTTCATGGGGGTAGCCTCCTGGCTGCCGCGCTCGTGCAGCAGCTCGTGCCACGACCTCATGCGGTCCTGCGCCGTTAGGATGAAGTCGCGGTCTTCTTTGCGCTGAAGCAGCGGCAGCAGCCCTTGCAGTACGGTCTGGCTGTCGCCGAGCAGGCCCACCTCCACGGGCGTGCGCAGCCCGATGTGGGTAGCATCGAGGTCGATCTGCACCGTGCGGGCCTGGCCCGGCTTGGGGTAGTATTCGAGGTAAGGAAAGTGGGTGCCAATCATCACCAGCGTATCGCACTCTTCCATCGCATCTTGCGAGGGAGCGGTGCCCAGCAGCCCCAGGCCGCCGGTGGTATAGGGCGAGTCGTCGGGCACGACGCCCTTGCCCAGCAGCGCCTTCAGGATGGGGCCACCCACCAGCTCGGCCAGCTGCACCACTTCAGCACGCGCCGCCAGGGCGCCCCGGCCCGCCAGGATGACGACTTTTTTGCCAGCGTTGATGACGTCGGCCGCTTTTTGCAGCTGCGCCTGGGTGGGGGCCACGTCGAGGCTCACCTGCGTGACGCTGGTGTGGTGCGGCACGTTTTGCTGCGACACCTTGTCGTCGCTGGCTTCCCAGTCCTGTAAGTCCTTGGGGAAAGACAGGTGCGCTACCGTGCGCTGCCCCAGCGCCGTGCGAATGGCCTGGTCTACAATAGTATCGACGTGCTCGGGGCCCAT
>CAZERY010000032.1:0-22192 GCA_964514915.1 uncultured Hymenobacter sp. | reverse complement strand
TAAACATGTCGTCGAGCTGGCGCTGCATCTTCTCCCAGATGGCGTAGCCATAGGGCTTAATGACCATGCAGCCGCGCACGGCGGAGTTTTCGGCGAGGCCGGCGCGCTTCACCAGCTCGTTGTACCAGGCCGAATAATCTTCCTGGCGGGTAGGCAACTTTTTGCTCATAATCGCATCTAAAAACCAGTATATCGGCAGTACGGCCAAGCCGGTCGAGTCTGGTATACGTTTTGTGTGAGTAACTTTATCGGAAAGGCACCGTTTCGAGGCGAAATTACGTTATAGTAGTGCGCGCTGGCGCGGAGGATCTGGGTTGAGCGATTCTTTTTGGGTAAGCTTTGGGCTTGGCCTTCATATAGCCTCCATTCATAACGCGTTTATTTTACTTTCTACTTCAGCAAGCCGCTGATTTTCTGCTTTTCAGTCATGAAAAATCTGCTCACCGCTACTTTGCCGGCTTTGGCGCTGCTCGCTTTGGGCGGGTGCGCCACCTCCGGGGCGCTAACGACCTCCACGGAGACCGACGGCGTTTATTATTCGTCTAAAGACCGCACTACGGCCGTAGGCACGCCTGCCACCGGCAGCTACGGCGGCTATACCAACGCGGCGCCTACCGGCGCCTACGCGGCAGCCCCAGCGGCCGGCGCTAGCTCGCCCAGCACCGCCGATAATGCCAACCCGGATTATCAGGGTGGTACCAGCGGCCAGGACGCCACTACTAACGGCACCAATTACTACAGCGATAGCTACGGCAACTCGTCGTCGAGCAGCTACAATGGCAGTGGCTTTGGCCAGCCCTACACTGGGCCTGGGGTTAGCTCGTTCAATTACACGCCCAGCGCAAATTATTACTCATCGCCGTCGTACTATGGCTCGCCCTTCGGCTACGCCAGTGCCTTTGGCTACGGCTATTCGCCTTATAGCTTTGGCGGCTTTGGCTACCCCTACGGTGGTGGCTTTTATGACCCTTTCTACTCTTCGTTTTATTCGCCCTTTTACTCACCTTTCGGGTATGGCTTCGGTTCGAGCCTGAGCATCGGGTTTGGCTTCGGGTACGGTGGTTTTGGCAGCCCTTATTACGGTGGTTTCGGTTATCCTTACGGTTACGGGGGCTATAGCTCACGTTATTACGGGTCTAGCTATGGCTACGCTGACTATGGCCGAGGCAACTACAACGTTATCCGTAACGGCGCTTCTACCGGGGTTAATTCCTCTGGGGCTGTGCTAGTGGGCTCGCGCCCCAACCGCGGTGGCGCTATGATGCGCAACAACGCGATGGCTAATCCTACTGCAGTCGGTAATCCAGCTACCGTGAGCCCTACCGGCCGTGGCAACAGCCTGGGTGGTGGCTTCATGACTAGCAACGCTTCAGGAGGTGGTGGCTCTTACGCCGCTCCTATGAGCCGGGGCCGGGTTGATAATTCGGGTGCCACTGGCCAACCGGCCTATTCCAATCCTAGTGCTGGAACTGCCAACTCAGCACCCCAAGCGATGGGCAATGGTGGTGGGCGGCGGGGATTTTTCGGTGGCTTCTTTGGGGGTAACTCTAATGCTACTCCATCGGCAAACGGTACTACTGGCCAGCCGGCTGGCAACGCTAACTATGGTGGTCGCCAGCGTAGCAACTACAACTACGGCCAAGCGCAGCAGCAAACGCAGCGTAGCTATAGCCAGCCCTCGTACAGCCAGCCTAGCCGCTCATTTGAGCAGCGCAGCTTTTCGCAGCCTAGCCGCTCGTTTGGTGGCGGTAGCTTCGGCGGCGGTGGTGGAGGCGGTGGCAGCTTCGGTGGCGGTGGTGGAGGCGGCGGTAGCCGTGGTCGCCGCTAGGCTCACACCAGATTCTTCTTCCCCAATAGCTTGATTCAACTGAGCCGGTCTTCTCGGACCGGCTCTTTTTTGCTCCAACTCTCTCCTTATGAAGCACGCATTTATGGGCCTGGCTACACTGCTAGGCGGATTTTTATCCATCAGCCATGCGGCTAAAGCTCAGGGTGGCTACGCCGATGATGCCCTACTTTATATGCGCCAAAACCCGAGCGGCACGGCGCGCACCTTGGGCCTGGCGGGTAGCAGCTCGTCGCTGGGCGCCGACTTTGGCAACCTCACGAGCAACCCGGCGGGCCTGGGCTTTTTTACAAAGTCTGAGTTTACCATCACGCCAGGCGTGGGGTACGGCACCGCCAAGTCTACCCAAGTGGCTAATGCAGCAGCGGTGGGGACTGACTTCTCGGCCCAATCGCAAACTGCCAATAGCTTCCACATAGCCAGCATCGGCCTGGTGTTTGCCAACCGCCGGCCCGACAATGATAACGGCAGCGATTGGCGCGGGGGCGCCTTCGCCTTGGGCTTCACGCGGCTGGCTGATTTTAACCAGAGCTTTGGCTACCGCAACTCGACCGATAATAGCCATTCTTTCTTTCGCCGGCTGAGTGAACCCTATGGCTACACCAATGTCAACTCGAACGAGTACCAGCAAGCGACGGATGATATAGCCAGCCAGCAGTCTGCTAATCAGTATACCAATATTGATGGGCTAGCCTACGGCACTGGCCTCACTGACCAAACACAAGGGCGTAACCCAACTACCGGAGCCCCCACGGGTATCTTCCAAGTTGTTACGCAGCCACGCTCGGGTACCATCACGCAGGATGAGCTGGTGAAAACGACTGGTTCGGTGTCGCAGTTTGACTTGGGGTACGGGGGCAACTACCGCGACCGGCTCTACATTGGTGGGGGAATTGGTGTTGTATTTCTCAACCGGACGCGCACGAGCACTTTCAGCGAATCGTCGAGCGGCGCGCAGGATTTTCAGTCCGTAGACTATCTCAAGACGACAGGTGTTGGTTTCAATGCTCGCATCGGCCTCATTTACCGCGTAGTTGATGCTGTGCGCCTGGGTGCTTCTATCCAAACTCCCACTTACATTGAATTAACTGACGAGTACAACACCACGCTTGCCGCTAAGCCCGCGTACGTGGCAAGCCAGCAGGGTGCGGTGAGCCCGCTCACCACGACGCCCGGCACCTTCGATTACAGTATCACCACACCCTTCCGCGCTACGGGTGGGGCTACGGTGCTCATCGGGAAATACGGCTTTCTAACCGGAGACATTGAGTACGTAGGATATTCCAGTGCCAAGTTCAACACCAGGGATGGCTCGGTTGATAGTGGCCTTGACAACGCCAACGTGAGTATTACCAATGGTTACAAAAACGTGATAAACCTGCGGGGAGGAGCCGAGGCACGCCTTGACATTTTCCGGGTGCGGGTGGGCTACGCTTACTATGCCGACCCATATGTTAATAGCTCCTACGGCCGGGCGCAGAACTACTTTACGGGTGGCCTGGGCATCCGCACCAAAACGTTTTTTGTGGACCTAGCTGGCGTGTACCTCGATACCAAAGACCAGTACCAGCCCTATTCGCTAGCTAGCGTCGCGTCGCCTGTGGTGAATATTACCAACAATCGCTTTACGACCAGCCTCACGGGCGGCTTCATTTTCTAGCCAACTAAGGCTAGCTAGCCGCTAACAAAAGCCCCGGTTACTTCGCGCAGCTAGCGGAAGTGACCGGGGCTTTTTGCTGGTATTTTCTCCATAAAGCTGTTCAGGATAAAGGCTTCGCAATCCGAATTTCGAGCTGAAGGCCGGCCGTAGTGCCCGCTGGCAGGGCTACCACACGTAGTAGCCCATAGAGGGGCTCCGTACCATTAGTGACGTAGAAGGCGTATACCTGCCCCACCAGCAGGCCACTTATCTGCGACACGCCCGGCGCTACGAATTGCTGGGCTAGACCTACCGCGTCCGTGACGCCCGTAAAGTCGGTGGGCGTGAGCGAAGTGAGGTAAAAGCGCGTGGCGCTCCGGTTACTCGCATCCCATTTACCCGACTTAAAATAAACCTCTGCTAAGTCTTTGGGTGAGGATAGAGTCAGGCCATCGGGCAGTACGATGACGTCGGTCAGCTTTTGCAACTCAGGGTTGATTGGGTTGCCAACTACCGAAAAAGCTGGCAGCGCTAGCCCCGACTTCAAATCAATAAAGCGCCGGGCAAGCTTGCTGGTAGCCGGCACGGGCAGCTTGAGGGTGTAGTCGTTGTAGACGGCCGTGGAGTCGGCCCGACGCTGGGTTATTACAAAAGAGCGCGCTGAAGTATTGCCCGCATTGTCGGTAGCGGTGTAGGTCCAGCGCTCGGATCCGGCCGAAGTGCGCACGCCGTACACCGTGGTCAGCAGCAACTCATTAGGCGCACTGGTCAGGGTCGAGTCCATGTACACAAGCTGCTCGCTGGTCGCCACCGATGGTGGCAGCACCGACGTAATCGGCGTGGGATATACAAAAGGCAAGCGTCGGGGCGAATAGTATACCGTGATGCGCACATTTTTCAGGCCCTGCGTAGCACTCGACGAGGCGTCGACGTAAAAGCGCGTGGCTAGCGTATCGGCTGGGCCCACGCCCGTGCGATTACCTGAGGTGAAGCGCGTGGCCCCAATAAAGTACGTTTGCAGCGGGCCTTTGCTTTTGGCGCAGCTAGCCAGCGTCGCGGCCACTAAAGAAATCAGAAAGAATCGCATACGGCGCAAAGGTCGGCAGCCCGCGGTGGATGTGCCCGGGTTAGTCTGTCCCCTAACGCGCATCTTCGCGTAGTTATTCCGCGCTTTTTGGTTCTTATGCACTTTCGCTCATCGGTGCTAGCCTTGCTGCTAGCCGTTCCCGCCCCGGTGGCCTGGCTGCCGGGCCACTTGCTGCCCACCGCTCAGGCTCAGGCCAAGCAGCCCATCACCGTAGCCGATATTTGGGCGCGGCCCACTTTCCAGGCGGCCAGCGTGCCGGGCTTCGACTGGCTGCATGATGGCCGTTACTACGCCGCCTTGGCTTCCGATGGCAGCCTGATGCAGTACAGCGCTACCACCGGCCAGCCCACGGCTACGCTGGTGGCGGCCAGCGCCTTGCAGGTAGCTGGCCCGCCGCTCCGCGTGGATGACTATCACTTTAATGCCAATGAGCAGAAGGTGCTGTTCAGCACCGCTACCGAGCCGATTTATCGGCATTCGTCCAAGGCGACCTACTACGTATTCGACCGCCAGACCCGGCAGCTAACGCCGCTGAGCACGGGCGGCAAGCAGAGCTACGCTACCTTCTCGCCCGATGGCCGGCAGGTGGCCTTCGCCCGCGACAACAACTTATTTATCAAAGACCTGGCTAGCAGGCAGGAAAAGGCCGTGACGACCACGGGCGTGCGCAACCAGCTCATTCACGGCTCGGCCGACTGGGTGTACGAGGAAGAATTTGGCTTTGCGCAGGGCTTCTTCTGGTCGCCCGACAGCCAGCGGCTGGCTTACTACACCTTCGACGAAAGCCAGGTACCCGAGTACGACATGCAGGAGTGGGGCGGCCTCTACCCCACCGAGTACCGCTTCAAATACCCCAAGGCGGGCGAGAAGAATTCGGTGGTGAGCGTGAGCACCTACGAGGTGGCGAGCGCCCGCACCGTGCCAATGGACGTGGGCCCCGAGCCCAACCAGTACCTGCCACGCGTGCAGTGGACCACGGCGCCGGGCACGCTTAGCATTCAGCGGCTCAATCGCTTGCAAAACAAGCTGGAGATCTTGCACGCCGACGCGAGCACCGGCCGCAGCCAAGTGGTGCTGACCGATACCAACGCCGCCTACGTCGAAATAGACGACGACCTGCGCTACCTGGCCGGCGGCAAGCAGTTTCTTTTTACCAGCGAAAAAGACGGCTACCAGCACCTGTACCTGCACGACATGAGCGGCCGCCAGGTGCGCCAGCTCACCAAAGGCAGCTGGGAAATCTCGGCCATCAATGGCTTCGACCCCAAAACCGGCTACGTGTACTACACCAGCACCGAGGGCTCGGCGCTTCAGCGCCACCTCTACCGCATCAACCTGAGCGGCCAGGGCAAGCAGCGCCTCAGCGACGCGGGCGGCGGCACCGACGTGGTGAATATGAGCCCCGACACGCGCTACTTTCTCAATACGCACTCCTCGGCCGGAGTGCCAGCGGTGGTGAGCCTGCGCGAGGGCGCCACCGGCAAGCTGGTAAAGACGCTGGAAGACAACGCTAAACTGCGCCGCACCCTGGCGCAGTACGACTTGGGCAAGCACGAGTTTTTCACCTTCAAGAATGACGATGGCATCGAGCTAAACGCCTGGATGATCAAGCCCAGCAGCTTTGATCCGGCCAAGAAATACCCGGTGCTGATGTACGTGTACGGTGGGCCCAGCTTTGGCACCATCAGCACCCAGACGGTGCTCGACAACGCGGGCGGCGGCACCGATTTTGGGCGCTACCTCTGGCACAACATGCTGGCCGAACAGGGCTATATTGTGGTGAGCGTGGAAAACCGGGGTACCTCGGGCCGCGGCGCAGCCTTCCGCAAAGCCACCTACGCCAACCTGGGCAAGCTCGAAACCATCGACCAGGGTGCCGGGGCAAAGTACCTGGCCAGCCTGCCCTACGTGGATAAAACGCGCATCGGCATCTGGGGCTGGAGCTACGGCGGCTACATGACCTCGCTGGCCATGACCAAGAACGCCGATCTTTTCAAAATGGGCATCGCGGTGGCCCCAGTCACCAACTGGCGCTACTACGACACCGTATACACCGAGCGCTACCTGCGCACTCCGCAGGAAAACCCTGGTGGCTACGATGATAACTCACCCGTGCAGTTTGCTCAAAACCTACGGGGCAAGTTTTTGCTTATTCATGGCACCGGCGACGATAACGTGCATTTCCAGAATTCGATAGCGTTTGTTGATGCACTCATCAAAGCCAACAAAGACTATCAAACGCTCTACTACCCCAACCGCAACCACGGCATCAGCGGCGGCAATACGCGTCTGCACCTCTACCAGCAGATGACCAACTTCCTAAAGGCCAACCTGTAAAATAGCCTTCAGAAAGCGCTCACCGAGGCCGGGTATTTTTACTTCATGATGGTGATGGCCCCTGCTCCCACGCTCCTTTTCAAGAACAACGCCGGCGAAATCCTGGCCGATCCGGCGGGGTTTATGCGCTCGCACTGGGGAGCCGAGCCCCGCACCCTGGTCGAAACCCAGGCGCTATTGAATAGCCTCAGCGCCGGTCTGCGCCAGTACGGCTGGTCGCGCGTGCTAGCCAATCAGGTAGACATGCTGCCTTTTTCGGAGGCCGAGCAGCAGTGGACGGTACAACAGTGGTTACCCCAGGCCGTGCACGAGGCAGGCTACCGTTTCGGGGCAGTAGTAGTAGCCTCTAATCTTTATGCACGGCTAGCCACGGCCTCCGTCACTACCAGTATCCAGGGCCTGCCGATGCGCTACCGCTCCTTCGACGATGAGACCGAGGCCATCGGCTGGCTTATCAAACAGCCGTAATTCCTTAAAATTCGACGGCTATTGCCTAAAACAAAAAAGGTCTTCCAGCAGCTACTGGAAGACCTTTTTTGTTTCATCCGGCTGGCTAGCCAGTGGCAGCACGCTTTACTCGCCCAATTTGGGGTAGTCGGCGTAGCCCTTGGTGCCACCCGAGTAGAAGGTGTCTTTATCGGCCTCGGCCAGCGGGGCGTGCTTGGCAAAACGCTCCACGAGATCGGGGTTCGAGATGTAGAGCTTGCCAAAAGCCACGAGATCGGCGTCGCCGTCAGCGATGATTTTATTGCCCTTTTCCTCCGTCATGCCCACGTTGATGATGAGCGTGCCGTCGTAGAGCGGACGGTAGCGCTTGGCAATGTGCTGCTCGGCAAATGGAATCTGGCTCACGTCGGTCATCGGCTCGGTGAGGTGCAGGTAAGCCAGGCTGTAGTCGGCGCTCAGGCGCTTGACGATGTAGTCGAAGGTCGGGATGGTTTCCTCGTCCATCGTGATGCCAAACAGGCCTTCGAGCGACGGGTTGAGGCGGGCGCCAACTTTGCCCATATCTACGCCGGCGGTCTTGATGGCGTCGAGCACTTCGAAGAGTAGGCGGGCGCGGTTTTCAATCGAACCACCGTATTCGTCGGTGCGGGTGTTAGAGGTAGCGTTGAAAAACTGGTGAAAGAGGTAGCCATTGGCCGAGTGAATCTCAATGCCGTCGAAGCCAGCCTCCAAGGCATTTTGGGCACCTTTCACAAAGTCAGCCACGGTTTTCTTGATTTGCTCGGTCGTCATGGCCTGCGGCGCCACCGTCTCCTTAAAGCCGGTGAACGTGTACACCTGGGCGTGGGGATTGATGGCCGAAGGAGCCAGCGGCAGGTTGCCATTGAGCAAATCGGGGTGCGACATGCGCCCCACGTGCCAGATCTGGGCGTACATCTGCCCACCTTTCGCGTGCACGGCGTCGGTCACTTTTTTCCAGCCAGCCACTTGCTCGGGCGAGTAGATGCCGGGCACGTTGATGTAGCCCACGGCCTCGGGGCTCACGTAGGTGCCTTCCGAGATGATGAGGCCGGCCGAGGCGCGCTGCGCGTAGTATTCCGCCATCAGGTCGGTAGCTACCGTGCCGGGGTTTTCGGCGCGGCTGCGGGTCATGGGCGCCATGACAACGCGATTTTTCAAATTCAGCTTGTCAGATTTGAACGGGGTCAGAAGCGGTTGCTCAGCCATCGAATAATAGAAATAAAAACGAATAAAAAGCGCTCAGTTGGAAAGCGCTTAATAAGTCGGAGCCCCCGGCTTTTGTTTCGTGTTGCTACATTATTTCTCCCACCAGCCGGCACCTCCAGCTAGTCAGCCCTACCGAGGCGTACGGCCCGCACAAAGCGGGGCCGGCCCAGAAAGTCGTCTATTACCGCCGCCAGCTCAAAATCTGCCCTCCCAAACAGCGCGGCTGTTTCCGCACCCAGCGCCTCGTTGATTTCCAGCCAGATGCTACCACCTGGCCGCAGCAGCTGCCGGCCCACCTCGGCCAGCCGGCGGTAAAAGAGCAGCGGGTCATCGTCGGGCACGAACAGGGCCGCGGCGGGTTCCCAGGCCAGCACGTTTTCGCGCATCAGCGCCCGCTCGCTGTCGCGCACGTAGGGCGGGTTGCTCACGAGGATGTCGAGGCTAGCCGGGGCCAGGCCCGCGGGCAGCGCCCGCAAAATATCTACCTGCGCCAGCTGCACCTGCGGCGCGTAGCGCGCGGCATTGCGCGTCGCCACGGCCAGCGCTTCGGCCGAAATATCGACGGCCAGCACCTGGGCATCGGGTAGCTCGCGGGCCAGCGCAATGGCCAGGCAGCCGCTGCCAGTGCCCACATCGAGCAGGCGTAGGCCCGGCTGGCTGGCGTAGGCCCGCGCCACGAGCTGCACCAGCTCTTCCGTTTCGGGCCGGGGAATGAGCGTGGCGGGCGTCACTGCTAGCTCCAGCCCGGCAAAGTGGGCCGTGCCGAGCACGTACTGCACCGGCTCGTAGGCGAGCAGACGGGTTTGCAGCGCGGGCAGCTGGGCCTGCACGGCGGCGGGCACCGGCATGGCAGCCTGCATGCGGCGCTGCAAGGGCGAGTAGCCCAGCAGGTGCTCGGCTACCAAGGCGGCCACGGCTTGGGCCTCCGGGGCCGGGTAAATATCTTGCAGGGCCGCGCCAAGGGCGGCCGTAAATTGCTGGGTAGTCATGCGGCTACAAAGATGCGGCTACCCTGCGCCGCCAGCCCTTACCGGACCGCAGTTGGCGCCGAGGCTCCTAGCTTTACGTTCGAAACCCGCGTCGCTTTATTTTTTTCCTATGTCTTTGCCCGACGACTCGCTTTTCATGCGCCGTGCCCTCGACCTAGCCGCACTGGGCCAGGGCTACGCCCGCCCCAACCCTATGGTCGGCTGCGTGGTAGTGGGCCCCGCCGGCACCATCATCGGCGAGGGCTACCACCAGCAGTACGGCGGCCCGCACGCCGAAGTAAATGCCCTGGCTAGCGTAGCCGACCAGGAGTTGCTGCGCCATAGCCGCGTATTTGTGACGCTGGAGCCCTGCGCCCACCACGGCAAAACGCCGCCCTGCGCCGACCTGCTCATTGCCAAGGGCGTGCCCGAAGTCATCGTGTGCAACGACGACCCCAACCCGCTGGTAGCCGGCCAGGGACTAGCCCGGCTGCGGGCGGCCGGTGCCCAGGTGAGCGTAGGCTTGCTGGCGGAGGCCGGCCGGGCCCTCAACCGGCGGTTTTTTACAGTGCAGGAGAAAAAGCGGCCGTACCTCGTGCTGAAGTGGGCCGAATCGGCCGATGGCTTCATGGCCGGGCCGCATTTTCAGCAGGTGCAGATTAGCGGGCCGCAGGCCCAGCTCCTTACCCACCAGTGGCGTACCGACGAGGCGGCCATTTTGGTGGGTACGCGCACGGCCCTGCACGATAATCCCCGCCTGAACGCCCGCGAGTGGCCGGGCCCCCAGCCCACCCGCCTCATTATCGATAAAAACCTGGCCCTGCCTCCCAGCCACCACGTGCTCGACGGCTCGCAGCCCACCATCATCTACACCCACCGCGAGCGCGCCAGCCGTCCCAACCTCACGTACGTCACGCTGCCGTTTGCGCCGGCGGGCGCACCGCCCTCGCCCGACTTGCTGCCCGCCGTGCTAGCCGACTTGCACGGCCGCGGCATTCAATCGGTATTGGTTGAAGGCGGCCCTACCGTACTCAATGCTCTGATCGGCAGCAATATGTGGGATGAGATCCGGGTTTTCCGTAGTCCCAAACGGCTCGAACGGGGTATTGCCGCCCCGCGTCTGGGCTTGCGCGGGTGGCAAAGCCGCGAAAAGGTAGGGGCCGATGACCTTTTCAGCTACGTAAATTTTTAGTAGCCATTAGCCTTACTCCTGAGTTAGCTACCTCAACCTAACGGCCTTCCTACTTTGATAAGCTCAGCAGGAAGGCCGCGTATTGTATTGACTAGCAAAAATAGATCACTTGCCCGCCGCCGACAGTGCCGGAAACCGCGTGGGCGCCCGGCGGTGGTGGGTAGCCTGCTCATAGGCATAGGCGTAGGCGATGAGGGTCGGCTCGGCAAAGGAGCGGCCCAGAAACTGCAAGCCAGCGGGCAGCTGATTGTAGGTAAAGCCCATGGGCACGGTGAAAGCGGGCTGACCGGTGTGCGGAGCAATAAGCTGGCTATTATCGCCTTTATAGCCCTTAAAATCCCCGACTTTGGCGGGCGGGTTGTTCCAGGTGGGGTAGACGAGCGCGCCTACCCGGTGGCGGTCCATAGCGGCCGTCACGGCCTGGCGGAAAGCAATGCGCCGCGGGTCGGTGTAGGCCTCGCCACGGCCGGCGGTGGCGGCGCTGGGCACCACGCCGTGCGCTAGCTCCTCCTGCAAATTCTCCTTGATGTAGGCCGAATACTGGCCCGAGGCCAGCACCTGGCCGATGGTGTGCACGGGTGCTTGGGGGCCGAGCGCAGCCAGGTACTCATTGACGTCGTGCTTGAAGACAGAGGCCCACTGGTCTTTGCTCACTTGGTCGAAATTCGGGATTTCTACGTCTACCACCACGGCGCCCGCTTTGCGTAAATCGGCCACGGCTTGCTCAAAGAGCGCTTTCACCTGCGGGTCGGGCTGGCGCTCGCTCAGGGTGCGCAGCACGCCGATGCGGGCGCCTTCGAGGCCATCTTTTTTCAGGAATTGCTGGTAGCCTCGGGGCGGAATTTTACCGGCACTGTAGCGCGTGAGCGGGTCGGCGGGGTCGGGGCCGGTGGCCAGCACCTCAAGCAGACGGGTAGCGTCGGCTACCGAGCGGGCCATGGGGCCGCCCGTGTCGTTGCGCAGGTAGAGCGGCGTAATGCCGGCCCGGCTCAGCAGTCCCAGCGTAGGGCGAAAGCCCACCAGGGCGTTGTGCGACGACGGCCCGCGGATGGAATTGCCGGTATCGGTGCCCAGGCCCGCGGTACCGAAGCTGGCCGCCACGGCCGCCGCCGTGCCGCCGCTCGACCCCGCCGGCACGTGCGCCAGGTTGTAGGGGTTGCGGGTTTCGCCCGCGATGGAGCTCATGGTCACCATCGGGCTAAAAGCCCACTCGGCCATGTTGGTCTTGGCCAGCACGATGGCGCCGGCAGCTTTCAGCGCCCGCACCATCGTGGCATCTTCCATGGGCGCGAAGCCCTGGAGCGCCCGCGAACCGGCCGTAGTTTGCAGGCCCGCTGTATTGTAATTGTCCTTTATCAGGAGCGGAATGCAGTGCAGCGGCCGCATGCGGCCCGTGCGGCGGTACTCGGCGTCGAGCTGCCGGGCCGTGGCCAGCGCCTGCGGATTAGTAACGACGATGGCGTTGAGCTTGGTGGACTGGTCGTAGGCCACGATGCGGGCCTCGTAGGCCTGCACCACCTGCGCGCACGTGCAGTCGCCGTGCTTCAGCGCCTGCTGCACTTGGTCGATAGAAGCTTCGGTAACGTCAAAGGGCCGGCGAGTGGCCGGCTGCTCACGCGGGGCCTGGCCACAGCCAGCTACCAGCAGGATGCTGCCCAGCCAAAGCAACCAGCACCAACCGGCTTTTACAGAACTGTTCATAGCAAATGGAATAGGGCAGCGAGTAAGATTACCCCAGCGCCCGGCCGAAAATAGCGCCCGAATACCCAGCCACCCAATACCCTCCTTCCGCCAGTGGTCTCTCGCAAAGAAGCAACTGCGGAGGAGGACCGTTCTTCTTACCGCCAAAGCCTATCCTGGCGCTGGCGCAGCAGGTAGCTGGCGGCCAGACAGGTACCACTTAGCAGCCGTGACTTGTTTCTGCCTTAACTAAAGAGGGCCACCAACTAACCGTTGGTGGCCCTCTTTAGCTACTAGTAATTGGGGACAGGCTAGCGGCCGCCAAACAGGCCGCCGAGCAGCCCGCCCAGGCCGCTGCCCATAATGCCGCCCCCACCAGCGCTGGCAGGCTGCGAGTTGGGCTGGCCACCCAGGCCACCCAGCACCGACATGATAGAGCCAAGGCCACTACCACCCAGCGAACCTTGCTGCGGGTAGTTGCTGGCTTGGGCATCGTTGCCTCCGCCTAGCAGGCCACCCAACATACCGCCGCCTAGTAGCCCGCCGAGCAAGCCGCCCAGCGAGCCGCTAGGCTGCTGCGGTTGGCCATAAGTAGTATTGCCGCCGCCCATCACGCGCGAAATTACCATGGGGGCTACTACGCCGAGCAGGCCCGCCATCAGTGCGTTTTTAGGAATACCCACGTTGCTGAGCTTGTCGCCTAGCCCCCCCAGAAAGCTTTGCTTACCAGGATCTTGAGGAGCGTGGGGCACGTTGGCAGCCTGATCTACTACGTTTTCAAGGGTTTGCTTTTGCTCAGGGTTTACGCCCAGGTAAGCCGCCATTTTGCTTACCATAGCTTCCTCATCGTTCGAGTACGCACCGTCGGCCCGGGCAAAGCTGATGAGGTCGGTAACGAGCGAAAAGCGCAAATCGCTGCCTTTTAGCTGGTCGAGGTTTTGCTGAATACTTTGGTTGGTAGAGTCGTTAGCAGCGTTCAACACCTGCTGCGCGCTCTGGCTCGACAAGCCGGCCTGCTGCGAGAGGCGCTGCAAAAATTCTATTTCGGCAGCCGAGGCCTGGCGGTCGGCAGTAGCCAGCGCCGCCATAGCGCTCAAATAAGCAGTTTTTTCGGCTTCCGAGTAGTTTTGAAGGAGTTGGTTATCCATGGTGAAAAGAGAGAAGGAGCAAGTGAAATGTTTACTGGCTAGCCAGCAGTTTCCCTAACGATAACCCCTGCTTTGCGTTGCCTACCAGCAAAAACCCAGCTTTCTTTTTTGCAAAATTTTATTCCTGATTCCTAAAACGTTAACCAGACGGCGAGCTGGATTCCCCAATTCAGTTGCTTTTTCTTAGCACTTGGTTTGGTAAATCCCGAAAACTATCCCACCTTTGTACTCCCAAACGGGTACAACCACTCGGGAGATTAGCTCAGCTGGTTCAGAGCATCTGCCTTACAAGCAGAGGGTCACTGGTTCGAACCCAGTATCTCCCACGTTGATCAACAGCCACTTAGATGAAAATCTGAGTGGCTGTTTTGTTTTCTGGCTATCCACCCTCCGCTACTTTTTACCAGCCATGGCTTTGCTCACGGTGTCAGCCATTAGTTTTCAGGAGCACGGGCATACGGTGTTGCAGCCGCTTAGCTTTGAGCAGCCTCGCCACCAAAAGCTAGCGCTAGCTGGCGAAAGTGGTGCCGGCAAAAGCACCTTGCTTCAACTGATTGCCGGTTTGGTGCAGCCCACCACGGGCGAAGTGCGCATCAATGGTAGCCGGGTGCGGGGCCCGGCCGTGGCCCTGGTGCCAGGGCACCCCGGGGTAGCTTACCTATCGCAAAAATCGGAGCTGCCGCACTTCCTGCGCGTCGAGCAGGTGCTGCGCTACGCCAGCCAGCGGCCGCTGGCCGAAGCGCAAGCGTTGTACGAGCTGTGCCGCATTAACCACCTACTGGCCCGGCGCACCGACCAGCTATCGGGGGGCGAGCAGCAGCGGGTAGCGCTAGCCCGCCTGCTGCTGAGCGCGCCCGAGTTGCTGCTGCTCGACGAGCCCTTTTCGAACCTCGACCGAGTGCACAAGCACGTGCTGCAAACTATTATTGAGGAGCTGGGCGCGCGGCTGGGCATCACGTGCCTGCTCGTGTCGCACGATGCGGCCGATACCCTTCCCTGGGCCGATGAGCTCCTGGTACTGCGCCAGGGGCGGCTGGTGCAGCAAGGCCCCCCCGAGCAGATTTACCGGCAGCCCGTCGATGCCTACACCGCCGGCTTATTTGGTGATTTTAACCTGGTAGCGGGAACCGACCGCCAAGCGCTGGCACCAGCAACCGGGCTAGCGGCAGACCGACCGCTGCTGGTGCGGCCCGAGCAGTTTCGCCTCAGCCCAGCGGCCGAAGGTAGCGGCAGCCTAGCCGGCCGGGTACAGGCTGTACGTTTTCTCGGCAGCTATTATGAGGTGGCGGTACAGCTGCCTACCACTAGCATTCGCGCCCGGCTGAGCCGCCCTACGCTAGCGGTGGGCGAGGTAGTGCACGTGTCGGTAGCAGCCGAAGACGTTTGGCTTATGCCTTAGCAACTGCCTGCGTGGGCGCCAGCGGACGCACCAACCACGTGCTGGGCCGGGGAGCCGCGCGAACACTGACGTGCCGAGCCGGAGCTTCTTTGGTATTGTACCAGTGTTTCCAAATGGCCCAGGCCAAGCCCAGTGCCCCAGTGACGATCAGCAGAATATAGACTACCCGATTTTGGCGCGACGCTATTTCATTCTGTTTCATAACGAGTTGCCGAGCCTTGGAGCCAGCGCTACCGCTCAACGTATGCTGGGCCGAGGTGGTTACGACGAGCTAGCCAAGAGCAGCTTACCCCAGCCCTAGGCTGCGCTCCAGGCCCAGCAGCACAGCCTCTATCTGGTCGGCAAAGGAATTAATCTGTTCCAGGCCAGCACGGGCTTCTTCGATGTGGCCACGTTGGTAGCGGGTGGCGAGCTCCTGGCCAGTGCGCAGCTGCTGGCCAAGCAGCCGCTCGGCCTCGCGCACCTCGGTCCGGCTACCGTAGGCGGGCTTGAGCACCGTAGCTAGCCACTGGCCCAGCGGACTTTCGGCCAACGAAAAAAGCGACGCCTCGGCTTCGCGCACGCCGTAAAGCACTGAGCGCAGCCGCGACTTGAACAATACCTGCTTGACGCGGGCTTGCTGGAAGTCGAAGGGGGTGAGTGCCATATGTGGGTAAGTTACTAAAAGCGAAAAGCAGCAACCGTAGCTAGTCGGCTGGAGTGCCGGCGGCCCGCAGCCACACTAGATCTTGGCGGGCGCGCACCAAGATAGAGACAGCAGTATAACACCCAGCCATACGTCATGTTCATGTCCCCGGGCGCCGGGTCGCCCCCACTGCGTTTTATCTTGCGAGCTTATGGCTGATTCTTTTTTACTGGTGGCTCGCCCCCGCTGGCAGCGCTGGCTGCCGCCGGGGCTGCTCCTGGCACTGCTGCTGCTAGGAGCGGCCCTCTACCGCGGCTACGGCCTGAGCTGGGATGAGCCTAGCAACCACTATAATGGGGCCGTCAACATCACCTTTCTGATTGACTTTTTGCTGCCTACCGCCTGGCAGCAGCGCCTCACTCCCGCCGACCCGCTACTGCACCCCACGACGCCCTGGCCGGGCTTCGACCACGGCGTGGCGTTTGAGCTGCCCGCGGCGGTGCTGGGCCGGCTACTCTACCCCGGCAACCCGCAAGGCTACTACATCTTGCGGCATCTGCTGGTGTTTCTGGTGTTTTGTGGGGGGGTGGTGGTCGTGTACCGGCTAGCCCGGCTCCGCTACCCAGCGGCCCGGTGGCTCCCGCTGGTGGGGGCCGCCGCGCTGGTGCTCTCACCCCGCTTTTTTGCCGAGGCTTTTTATAATGGCAAGGATATCAGCTTTATGGTGGCCTTTAGCCTGGCTATGCTCACCTTGGTGCGGCTGGTGCAGCGCCCTACCTGGGGGCGAGCAGCCGGGCACGCGCTTGCCACCGCGCTAGCCGCCGACGTGCGCCTGACGGGCCTGGTGCTGCTGCCCGCCTACACCGCCGTAGCCCTGCTGCTGCAAAGCTGGGCTCCCCCCGAGGCTAGCCAGTACCTACGCCCCTCGGCAAAGCGGCGGCTCGCGCTGTTTGGGTTTTACTGCGGGCTAGCCGGGGCGGCTACCGTAGTGGGCTGGCCCTACTTGTGGGCGGCCCCGGGGCCGCGGCTGCTGGAAGTGCTGGGGCGCACCGGCCATTTTCCGTGGGTGGGCCTGGTGCTGTACCTGGGAAGATTGGTGCCCGCTACCGAGCTGCCCTGGCATTACTTACCGGTTTGGATAGGCATTACCACGCCCCTACCCTACCTGGCCCTGTGGCTGCTCGGCGCGGCCAGCGGCCTGCGCACCCTGGCCCAGCGCGGCGCGGCTGGCCTGCGCCGTACAGGCGGCTGGCTCGATGCGCTGTTTGTGGCCTGGCTGCTGGGGCCGATTGCGCTTATTATTCTCGATAAGTCGGTGGTGTATGATGGGTGGCGACACCTCTATTTTGTGTACCCGGCGCTGTTGCTGCTAGCATTGCGCGGGGCGCGGGCGCTGAGCCGGGCCTGGCTAAGCAGCGCGCCGGTGGCTAGCCAGTGGCTGGCGAGGGTGGCGCTGGGCGGGCTTTTGCTGGAATTGGGCCGCACGGTCTGGTTTATGGGGCAAGCCTACCCCAACCAGCAGGTGTACTTCAGCTGCCTGCCGGCGGCCACGGCCGAGCGCCTGTTTGAGCGCGACTACTGGGGGCCGAGCTACCGCCACGGCCTGGAATGGCTACTGCAACACGACTCCACCCCCGAAATAACCGTGACCGGACCGCAGGCTAACATCATTTATATCAACTGGCTCATTCTCAGCCCAGCGCAGCAGCGACGGGTGCGCATTATGCCCGATGGCCGGGCGGCCCGCTACTACCTCACGGCCTACCGCTGGCACCCGCAGCCGTATGCCGATAGCCTGGGGCCCGAGGTGCTGGCCTACCGGCCGGGCGGCGGCGTGCTGGCGTTGTCGGTATTTCGGCGCGACTCGCTGGGCCGGCCGCTGCCCCGCACGCCCATTGGCCATACCACCCAGCCCCCGCAGCTACCGTAATTTTGTCCCATGCAGCTACTCGAAGTAACGACCGCCAGCCAGCAGCGGCAATTTTGCGCCTTGCCCCACCGCCTGCACCGCCACGAGCCCGCCTACATTGGCCCGCTCGATAATGAGGTGGATGCGGTATTTGACCCGGCCAAAAACCGGCTTTTCGCCGCGGGAGGCGAGGCGCAGCGCTGGCTGCTGGCCAGCGACCAGGGCGAAATTGTGGGGCGCATTGCGGCATTCGTCAATCCTCTCACCAGCCACGCCACCGACCCCACGCTGCCGGCCGGCGGCATGGGTTTTTTTGAATGCATCCATGACCAGGCGGCGGCCAACCAGCTCTTCGATGTGGCGGGCCAGTGGCTGCAAGCCCGCGGGATGCTCGCCGTGGATGGGCCCATCAATTTTGGCGACCGCGACCGGTTTTGGGGCGTGCTGATTGATGGGTTTGACCGTGAGCCCAACTACGGGATGTTCTGGAACCCGCCCTACTACCAGCAGCTGCTGGAAAGCTACGGTTTTCAGCTGTATTTCAAGCAGTACACTTGCCATCGGCCCGTCAGCCTACCGCTGCACCGCAGCTTCCACGAGAAGCTGGCTAGCCTGTCGGCCAGTGGGCACTACCGCTTTACCCACGCCCGCAAAGCCGAGCCCGAGAAGCTAGCCCAGGACTTTTTGCACGTCTATAACCTGGCCTGGGGCCGCCACGCGGGCATCAAGCCGATGACGATCGACGAGGCCCGCAACCTGGTGCGCGAGATGAAGCCCGTTATCGACGAGCGCTTGCTGGCTTTTGCCTACCACGACGACGAGCCGGTGGCGTTCTTCCTGAATTTGCCCGAGCTCAACCAGATTTTTAAGCACATCGGCCACCGCCTCAACCTGCTGGGCAAGCTGCGCTTTGTGTGGCAGCGCTGGCGCTACATGAAGCGGCGCGACAAGAAGATGCTCGGCATTATTTACGGTGTAGTGCCTGAGCAACAAGGCAAAGGGGTAGACCAAGCTCTCGTAACTTATACCCAGCAGCCCTTTCTGGATATTGGCTACCAGGACATCGAGATGAACTGGATTGGGGACTTTAACCCGCGCATGCTCGTGACTACTCGCAGCATTGGGGCCACCATTATCAAAACCCACGCCACCTACCGCAAGCTGTTTGTAGATCGGCTATTCGAGCGCTACCCCATCATTCGCCGTTGAGGGTAGACTACCGTTTAGCTGGGGCCAGCCGTGCGAAACGTAGCATCGAGGGCCAGCACCTGGGGCAGCACGAGCTGCGAGTCGTCGTTGTACACGACGTAATCGGCGCGCGCCAGCTTTTCTTCTTCGCTCAGCTGCTGCCTCATAATGGCCTGTAAGTCAGCAGCTGAGCGATGAGCGTCGCGGCGTAGTACGCGGGCCTGGCGCACCTCAAGCGGGGCAAATACGGTGATAATGTGGTCGAGCCCCCGGTAGGCGCCCGACTCATAAAGCAGGGCGGCTTCCTTCAAGCTATAGCGGTGGCCCGCCGCAGCCTGGGCCGCGCTCCACGCGGCAAAGTCGGCATCGACCCGCGGGTGCACCAACTCGTTGAGCTGGGCTAGCCGCTCGGGGTTGCCAAAAGCCTGCTGCGCCAGATAGGGCCGGTTGAGCTGGCCCGCCGCGTCGTACGTAGCTGCCCCAAAAGCCGCGACCAGCTGCTCCCGCAAAAGCTGGTCGTTGGCCATCACCCACTTGGCGCGGCTATCCGAATCGTAGACTGGCACCCCCAATACCGCAAACAGGCGAGCTACCACACTCTTGCCCGAGCCAATGCCGCCGGTGATGCCAATACGCAGCATAGGTTCTTACTTAAAAATGACGAGTTAAAAATTTTGGCTGGAGGATCAAGTTTCTGATTCTCAATTTTCAATCCCGCGCAGTGAGTCGCCTCCCGCCACCAGGTAGTAAGAAGCCGAATCGGCTGGTAAGCTCACCAGGCGCACCGTACCGAGCGCCCGGCGCAGCGGCGGCCGTAGCGCCGAGCGAAAAGGCGGGGTGCCTGGCAGCCGTAGGCGCACCTCGGCGGGGACCAAATGCAGGCCGAGGGCCCGGCTCAGCAACCGCCAACCGTTGCCCCGCACCTCGATGGCTACGGTAGTGGGCAGCGGGCGCGCTGGGTGATAGCGACTAGCACTGTAATGCCAGCTAACGGGGTAGCTAAGCGCAGCGGTATAGCTGTGGCTCAGCGCCCGCAGCATCCATAAGGTGCTGGCTATCAGAAAGCACGCGAGTACCGCTTGGTAGAAGCTCGACGCTTGCCCGGCCAGGGGCCGCAACAAGCGCCGCAGCAATTGGCTAACCCGGCTAGAGGCGGCGGGCGCGGGTTTCATAGCTAGGTGGTGGCTATCGGCGTACTGCTGCTATCAGCAGCGCCGGCTACCCGCGCTACGGCGCTACGATCAAAACGCAGCCGCTGGCCGCGCTCTACTTCGAGCAGCACCGTTTCGGGGCCGACTTCTACCAGCAGGCCGTGCAAGCCACCGATGGTCACGACCCGCGTGCCCTTCACAAGCGACTCGCGGAAAGACTTAGCATCCGCCGTTTTGCGCTGCTGCGGCCGAATCATAAAGAAGTACAGCACTAGCCCGATAGCTACCGGAAAAACGAGCTGCATAATGCCGCTGCCCGAAGCCGCGGCCTGAAGCAAGAGAGTCAAAAAAGTCATGAACTGGAGGATGAGAGCGTACAAAAAAAGCGCGGTGCTAAGTAATATACCTAGCGCCACGACCAAAATACCTACTTAGTAGGCAGCACGTTGCCTTTGATATAAATAACCGTGGTGCTCGGCTGCGTATTGGCCCGCACGCTTACTTGCTTGCTAATAAGGCCTTGCTTGCCCTGGCTATCAAACTGCACTTCGAGCTCGCCGGTTGCTCCGGGGGCAATGGGGGCCTTCGTCCAGTTGGGCGTAGTGCAGCCGCACGATGCCGTAGCATCGGCAATGAGCAGCGGCGTCTTGCCAGTATTCGTAAACTTGAAGGTGTGGTGCACCTTGCTAGCCGGCTGAATATCACCAAAGTCAAACTGGCTTTCCGCAAAAGTCATCACCGGGGCGTTGGGGTTGGGCGCCTCGGTATCGCTGGCGACGTTGGGATTGTCGATGGTGGGATTGGCCTTGGCATCGGCCGCTGCTTCATCAGCGGCGGCGTTCATGCCTTGGGTACCAGCCTCGGTATTTTTATCGCGGTTGCAGCCCGCTAGCAGCAAAGCCGCCAGGGTTACGGAATAAATCGGGTGACGCAGCATAGGTCCTATCGGCCGGCCCAGCCGGGCTAGCCACCGCGCTAGCTCGGCTGGGCCGGCCTTCGAGTTAACTTTCGTTAGTTCAACTTATCAATAATGTGCTGGGCAAACTCCATCGTGGAGGCCTTGCCGCCCAGGTCGCCGGTGCACTGCTCTTTGTGCAAGAACGTCTCGTTCAGCGCTTTCTCGATGCGCTCAGCGTGTTCTTTTTCGCCCAAATGCTCCAGCATCATCAGCGCCGAGCGCAGCAGGGCCGTGGGGTTGGCTTTGCCCTGCCCGGCGATGTCGGGGGCCGAGCCGTGCACAGCCTCAAAAATGGCCATGTCATCGCCAATGTTGGCGCCGCTTACCACGCCCAAGCCCCCCACGAGGCCGGCGCAGAGGTCGGAGAGAATGTCGCCAAACAAGTTGGTGGTCACAATCACGTCGAACTGCTCGGGCTTGTTAACCAGCTGCATGCACATGTTGTCGATGATGCGGTCATCGTAGAAGGTCACCTCCGGAAACTCGGCTGCCGCCTCGCGGGCAGCGTCGAGCATCAGCTTGCCTGCCTGCTTGAGGATGTTGCCCTTGTGGGCCATCGTGACGTGCTTGCGGCCGTGCTTGGCGGCGTAGGCGAAGGCAGCCCGGCAGATTTTGCGGCAGCCCTGCACCGTGATGCGGCTGATAGAATCGGCGATACCCAGGCGCTCATCCCACATTTCGAGGCCCGCGTACAGGCCTTCCGTGTTTTCGCGAAATAGCACCGAGTCAATCCCTTCAAACCGCGTGTTGATGCCCGGCGTTGTCTTGGCGGGGCGCACGTTTTGGTAGAGGTCGTATTTCTGACGCAGCGTGATGTTTACACTCTTAAACCCTTTGCCTACCGGCGTCGTCACGGGGCCTTTGAGCCCCACGCGGGTGCGCTCCAGCGAGTCGAACAAGGGCTGCGGCAGCAGCTGGCCGCTTTCGGCCAGGGCAGTTTCGCCAGCATTATGGGTATCCCACTCGACGGGAACTTGGGCGGCGGCAAAAATACCGACTACGGCCCGGGTGATTTCGGGGCCAATGCCGTCACCTGGGATTAGTGTTACTAAGTGCATAAGAAAAGGTAGTGAGGTAGGGCAGCTAGGCATTAAATTATAAACGGGCGAAGGAAAATCTAGCTAGCGACCCGGGTACAAACTACGCCGCTAAGCTGCTAAGTCTTGCCTCTACCCGCCGCGTTAATTAATTGCGCGCCGCGAGTTGATTTGGCTAATGAGCTGGTCAACATCGCCCAACAACTGCTCAGCTTTGCTTTTAGCATCCTGAATCACGCGCTGGCCTTCACTTTTGGCCGACGAAGGCGTGTTGTCGCGGCTCGTCACGAGGCTTTCGGTGAGGTCGGCTAATACCGAGCGGTATTTTTCGAGCTGGTAGCTGAGCCAGGAGCG
>CAZERY010000031.1:0-22321 GCA_964514915.1 uncultured Hymenobacter sp. | reverse complement strand
GAAGCCGATGCCAAAAACTGGTTTGCCCATTGTGGCTCCCACGTACACTAACTTGAAAACCGCGCTAAAGAAACAATACCAAGCAATTAGATGAGTGGGTGATTGTCGCGTATCTATCTCACAGTCAATTTATTTAATTGACCAGCCTAAGCTATTTCGCCCAACTAGATTGCCTCAAAATGCGTCATTATTTTTCCTATTCAACTAGCCTTTTTTACTCGTACCCCAAGTTTTTTGCGACTTGTTGTCACTGCTAGGAAGAGTCTTTTTATGATGGCTACTATACTCAATCCAACTAACCCCCCAGTAATTCCCCAGCCAATATCACCTATATCGCATGAACGATGGGCTAGGAAGAGCTGACCAGCTTCGGCTAGTATGACCAGTCCGACTAAGCATAGCCAAACTAATAGCCACTGTAGCAAAGAACAATTTTGCCAGGCGAGCTGGATTCCTACCAAGCCCCCTAGTACAGCAAGCGGGACAGCAGTCCGAATGGTATCGTTACGATTTTGGTCCGCCCAAACAGCTAGTGAGTGTGGAATAAACCATACCGTTGCCATTTGGGGTGCTGCCCGCCAGCTCAAGTATAGCACGAGCCCCGAGCCAATAAGCAGTAGCGACCATAATAAAAGGTATTTAGGTGGTGGGCGCATACAAAACCAGAAATCTCCTACTGAAGCGGCTAGCTAAGCTGGATATATGGCAGCACAAATGTTGATTCCCGCCGCAACTATTATCGACACTTGTCCTACTACTTCCCCAAAAGATGAGCAAAGAAATTTAAAATAAAGAGATGGAATAGTTGAGCTAACACTTAATAGCTCTACGGGAGTTGCTTGTAGGGATGCAAAGAGTAAAAATAAAGCCAAATTCCCGCCAAAGTATTGATAGTCAGTAAAATTAGCTCATGCCAATACAAAAGTTTTCTAAAAATGTGCTGACTTAATTAAGAGCAGAGAGCACTAATCAAATAAATATTTTTGAAAAAATTTTAAATTTTAGGTGATTATAAGCTTAGGATTGTGTTAATATTGGAATGTATCCGTCACAAAACGCCAATACCTATGCTGTTCACAAGTAGTAATACTCCAGCTTTGGCTAGGTCTATCGAATCACAGATTAATGCTAATTATTTCTTAGGTCAAAAACTGGAGATAATATCAGGTAGGTTCGTGAGAAAACGAGCTTTTGACATCGCTTTCACCTCTTTCATACTCTTGACAGTGTTGATATGGCTAGTTCCTATTATTGCCATCATAATAAAGCTGGATTCAAAAGGCCCTGTTTTCTTCAGGCAATCGCGCACTGGTAAAAATGGGAAGCCATTTAGGATGCTGAAGTTTAGAAGTATGGCTCTTAATAAGGAGGCTGACACGGTGCAAGCTAGCCAAGACGACAAGCGGATTACGCGGATTGGGGCTTTGCTGCGCAAGACTAGTCTTGATGAATTACCTCAGTTTATTAACGTGCTTAGAGGTGAGATGTCGATAGTTGGGCCCCGTCCGCATATGTTGCATCACACGGCCGAGTATTCGAAGGCTATTGACTATTTTATGAAGCGCCACCAAATTATGCCGGGCATTACGGGGCTAGCGCAGGTATGCGGCCACCGAGGAGAAACCAAGGATGTAGAAGCGATGATCAGGCGGGTGAATACCGACATCTACTATATTCACAACTGGTCATTCCTGCTAGACATGAAAATAATAGTGCTCACTGTATGGCATGTCTTACAGAAGAATGAGCATGTCTTCTAACAGTCAGCGTTCTATTTGCTGGCAGCTGCAATTGCATCACTGAGCGTAGTACTAGCTGCTACTAGCTGCCGAAAGCTCCACCATTCGGCAACTCCCAAATTCAATCTAATCTTTCACAGCGTGCGCAAAACATTTACAAAATACACCCTGCTTTATTTAGCTCTATTTCAACTCACCTGCTGCGGCCCTACCCGAAACTTAGTCTATTTTAGCGACCTCAAGGCCACGGAGAACTATCGAACAGCGGTAACTGCTGCGACGGTTATCCATCTGCAAACCAATGACTTACTAAGCATCCGCTTATCCAGCCTTAGTAAGGAGTCTAATGCCTTATTTAATGAGGGAGTGCTAGAAACCGCTATCCCAGCTGCTAGCACGGCTACCACTGAAGTAATCATACCTGCCAACAGTTACCTGGTTGATTCTAAGGGCTACATCAATTTTCCAGTGCTTGGTAAAGTATTGGTTGGCGGCCTAACCAAGGATGAAGCCACTGCCGAGCTAACGGCCAAGATTAAAAAATATGTCAAGTCGCCTATTGTCACTATTCGGTTACTTAACTTTAAAATAACGGTAATCGGAGAGGTAAATAAGCCATCCTCTTTTTTAGTACCCACGGAGCGCGTTAATATCCTGGAAGCATTGGGGCTCGCGGGCGATATGACACCTTATGGCCGCCGTGAGAATGTTCTGTTAATCAGAGAGGTGAATGGGGTGCGGAGCACTACCCACCTCAATTTGAATAACAAGGAGTTGCTTGATTCTCCCTATTTCTATTTGCAGCAGAACGACCTCATTTATGTGGTGCCGGACAGACTCAAGGAAGTGCAAGCCAGTACAAATACCAGAACAATTACTTACGCAACAATTGCGGCTAGTGTACTGGTAGCGTTAGTATTTAATTTTCAGAATATATTCAGATAATTCGCTGCCGTGGATGACAACTTAGCATTTGCCGCTGCTCAAAATGGCGAGCAGCCCGGCCGAGGGTTTATCCTGGATAACTACCTGCGCTACTGGCCTTTATTTGCTGGGAGCTTACTGCTCGCCAGTGCGATCGGGCTGGCTTATCTAGTTTATACGCCGCCACTGTACAGTGTTAGTAGCTCGGTGCTTATTAAGGACCGCCGCGATAATCCGGCGCAGCCGCGCGCAGAGCAGTTCAATTATGCAGATGATGTGAGCCAAGCAAAAAATATTGATAACGAGGCAATTATGCTTAAATCGGTCAGCCTGATGCAGCGGGTTTTGACGGAACTGGACTTAAATACTACTTATTACACCAAAAATCGGCTGCGCACCCAGGAAATCGACCAAAGCGTATTGCCTTTCAAGGTAGTTACCGAGCACCTGGATTCGGCAGCGTACGGTAAGAGCTGGCTGGTAACGCTTAATAATGGGTATTTCGAGTTGGCAGCACCCGGTCAATCAGCTGAAATTCATCATTTTAACAAGATAATTACTACGAAATACGGCACTTTTTCGTTGGTAAGCCGGCCTTTGTCTGGGCGAGCGCCGACGACTCAGACGTTCACTATCAAGTTTGAGGAGCCTTTGAAAAACGCCATCAACTACTCACGGAAGCTGAGCGTGACGGCCGTCAACAAACAAGCCAGCGTGCTATCCCTTAGCTTGGTTGATGCCGTGCCAGAAAAAGGCAAAAGCATCATTAACAAGCTGGTAGAGGTATACAATAAAGAAGGGATTGAGGATAAGAACGCCATAGCCATCAATACGATTAATTTCATCGACACGCGCCTGAGGTACTTAGGTACCGAACTGACCGATGTAGAAAAAGGCGTAGAGACCTTCAAGCGCCAGCACGAAGTGGCCGATATAGGCTCGCAGATTAACCAGTCGTTGGAGGATGCTAGCAGCTATAACAAACAGGTAGCGGACTATGGCATTCAGCTCGATGTATTGGAGTCTATTCGGCAGTATATCACTGCCGCTGCTAATAAGCAGCAGCTCATTCCGAGCACGCTGAGTGTGCAGGACCCCACCTTATCGGGGCTGATTGCTAAGTATAATGAGTTGAAGCTGGAACAAACCCGCATTTTACGTAACAATCAATTTTCCAACCCGTTGGTAGAAGGGATTACCGAGCAGCTGGCCACCCTGCGCACCAATATACTGGCGACTATCGGGGTGGTGAAGGGCAACCTGCTGGCAACCCGCCGCGGGTTGCAGGCCAAGTCGAGCCAATCAAATTCCCGCATTCAGCGGGTGCCGACTATTGAGCGGGGGCTGCAAAAAATAAATAGGGAGCAGGAGCTAAAGCGCTCGCTGTACATCTACTTGTTGCAAAAGCGCGAAGAAGCGGCGCTGTCGCTGGCAGCCACGGTTTCTAGTGCGCGAGTCATCGATAGTGCCATGGCTAGCGATGCGCCGGTAAGCCCGCAGAAACCGGCGGTGCTGCTGCTGTCACTGCTGCTGGGGGTGGGTATTCCCTTCGGCTTGGTGTACCTGCGGGGCCTGACGGACAGCAAAGTGCAAGTGCTACAAGAGGTAAGCCAAGCCATTAGCGCGCCCATATTGGGCGAGCTAATCCATACCAAGTCGAAGGACAGCGTGGTGATAACCCGCGATAGCCAGCAGCCTATTGCCGAGATATTTCGCTTAATTAGGACCAACCTGCAATTTGCTACCGGTCAGCAAGCGGCCAAGGTGCTGCTTGTTACGTCGAGTATGAGTGGGGAGGGCAAGACGTTTTTCAGTCTCAACCTAGGTGCTAGCTTGGTACTGGCCGGCAAGAGTGTAGTCATGCTTAGCCTCGACCTACGCAAACAGGAGGCAGTGGCGGGCGCCGCCCCAGCCCGCCGGCCCGGCATCGCAGACTACCTGCTGTCAGATTCGCTTTCCATGGATGAGCTGGTGTACGAATCGGCAGAAGTGCCGGGACTCTACCGCATTAGCACAGGGGCTTTACCCGCCAATCCCGCCGAAGTGCTGCTGAGCCCCCGCATGGCTAAGGTGCTGGACGTGCTCAAGCAGAGCTTCGACTATCTCATCCTGGATTCGTCGCCGGTGGGCCAGGTGGCCGATGCCTTTGCCCTGGCCCCTTACGTCGACTACACCATTTATCTGGTGCGGTATAACTTTACCCACAAGGCGCAGCTGAAAATTATTAGCAAGATTCTGTCGGATAAACAGCTTTCGCCGCTGGCCCTAGTGCTTAACGATGCCAAGAAAAGCAACTTGCAGAGCTACAGCTATGGCAAGGGCTACGGCTACCAGGCGCAAGCCGCGAAGCGAAAGCTGGGGTAGGGAGGGCGGTGAAACTGGGGTGGGCAGCAGTCGCAGGCCTTTGTGGCTCTCTACAAGCAGTTGACCTGGCCCCGCTAGTCTTCGCCCAATGAATTATGCTGTAAGGCGTCAGCTATTAGCGTGTTACGATCTTGTTTTAGCTTATATATGTCGGTTGCATCACGTTTAATTTCAGGAAGTGCAGCGTCGTGGGCCCAGATTGTAATTACGGTCCTCTCGCAGCTCATGCTGGTGCCCGTGTACCTCTCGCACTGGAACGTGGCCACTTACGGGGTGTGGATAGCCATCCAGGCCCTGATAAGTATCATGTCGACGTTCGACTTTGGCCACCAGGAGTTTTTGGGATACGAGTTTTTGCGTCTTGGCCGCGACAACCGGCTTGAGCTCGGCAGGTTTTTGTGGTCGGGCATTAGCGTGGGCCTCCTCATCAGTTCGGTGCAGGTGCTGGCACTGATTGGTATTTCTTACACTGACATCCTGCCCAAGCTACTCGGCAAGTCGGATGTATTGCAGCCGGGCCTGCTGCACGACGCAAGCCTGGTCATTGTGGCGCAAAGCTTTATCTGGATGCTGAGCACCAGCGTGCCGGGACTGCTCTTTCGGGCGCTGGCACCTTTTGGCTACTACCCGCGCATGGCGTGGTGGAACCTGTTTAGCTCGTTTGTGACCGGGGTAGCCCCCGTAATAGCCGTGTTGCGGGGGGCTGGCCTGTTGACCACCGGCCTGGTATTCGTGGCCACCTGTCTGGTGGCGAGCCTGCCGGTTTACGTAGATTCGCTTCGCCTGCTGGCGCGTGAGCAGGTGCCTTTTAGCTGGCCTTCAACTGCTATCGGGAGCCGCAATTTTGGGCGTTCGCTGGCCGTGTCCGGCAAGTGGCTGCTGGAGAATGCGCGCCAGCAGGGTGCCCGGCTGGTGCTGGCGCCCCTGGTAGGGGCGGCGGGCCTCACCGCTTTCTCCACCATGCGCACGGGGGCCAACGTGGCCCTGCAAGGCCTGCACACGGTGGTGCATCCCCTCATGCCGGAGCTAATGCGCTTCCTGCACCAGCGCGACCAAGCGCGTATGGAGTCGGCCTTTGGCACGGTGTGGTTTGTGCTGGTAGCGGCCCTGGCGCCGGGCGTGGTGCTGGTGCAAGCCTTTGTCGAGCCGCTTTATTTGCTCTGGACGCGTGGGCAGGTGCCTTTTAACCCGGCGCTTTTTGCGGCGCTTTCCCTCAGCGTGCTCATCTACGCGGTGGCGCAGCCAGCCATAGCTGTGGTGCAAGGCAATAACCTGCTGCGGGCGCAGTTGCTGCTGTCGGCAGCGGCGGCGGCGCTGGTGGTGAGCAGCATCTACCTGCTGGTGCCGCTCTTAGGCCTGGTGGGGGCCGGGGCCGCGCTGGTGGTTGCCGAGCTGGCCGCCACGCTGGGCTACCGGCTCGTGGCCCAGCGCTGGCTCCGGCAAAATGGCCTGCACTGGCCCAAACAACACTTCCTGATTGCGAACACGTCGATGCTCATCGCGGCGCTGGCCATGGCCGCGCTCGTGCTACTGCCCGCGGCCAAGTGGTTCATCCTGCCGATAGCGCTACTGCTGCTGCTCGGCAATCTGTGGCGCTACTGGGCAGCGCTGCCCGCGCTGGCTACGCAGCACGCTCTCCGCATCGTGGCCAACCTGCCCGGTATCAAGCAGTTTGTTCTACTCAAGTAAACCGCCTAAGCCGCCTCACCAGCCCCTTACTAGTCGCTATGCCGCTCGCTCCGTCACTGCTCCTTTTTCAGCCTAGTGCGCCGCCCGCTGCCGGGCAACGCATAGCGCAGCGTAGCCAGGAGTTCGTAGCCTTGTTCGCCAAGTGGTCGTGGCTTACGCTGCTCGTAGCTAGTAGCTTCCAGCTACTGTTTTTTGCCAGCTTGCCCAATTTGGTGGCCATCAGCTGCATAGCGTTCGCCTGGGCGCTTTTTACCGGAGTATTCCTGCGGCCGGCCATGCTGAGCCAGTATCCGCTGTCCACCCTGTTGGTGTTTGGCTTCACTACTACGCAGTTCTATTTTCCGTTGCTGTTTACTTCGTTAGAGAATAAGCCTATTGTATTCAACCTGGATTTACCCTACCAGGTATTTTTGCATTCGAGCGCAGCCTTGCTGGTTTTGGCGGCCGCTCACGCCTGCTACCGGGCCCTCAGGCGGCGCCCCGGGGCCGCCAGCACTCCCACTATTCTGTTGAAGCTCGGCTTCTTCGACCCGCCGGCCGAGTTGCAGCTCTGGCTGATGGGGGCCATTGGCCTGGCCGCCACTTACTACGTGTACCTCTACGCTCCCATTGGCTGGGAGGTCACGGGTGCCGCCTCAGACAAAGCCATCCAGGCCCTGGTGCCCTTTTCCTACGCCCCCTTCTTTATTCCCTTTGGCAAGCTTTATGGCAGTGATAAGCCACTTACGGCCAGGGTATTGTTGTTGCTGCTGCTGCACACGCTGCTGCTGTTTGTGGTCAGCATCGCGCGCAATAGCCGCGGAGGGTTTATGATTGGTTTTTCGTCGGTGGCATTTGCCTACGTCATGGGGCTGTTGCTTGGGCTTTATAAAACTCAATTTTTTACGGTCAAAAATGCCGTTATTGCGCTGGGGGCCTATTGGCTTTTTACCGGGCCAATCTCGGACATTGGCTCGGCGATGGTCTTGGTGCGCAATCAGCGCCACGACATCACGTACACCGAGTTGCTAGCCAGCACCTGGGAAGCTTACAACGACAAGGAGGCCATTCGCCTGTACCGGCTGTCGGTAGCCGACGAGACCAAAGTAAAAGGTAGCTGGGACGAGAATTACCTGAATAACATCTTCCTGGCTCGTTTCTGTAATTTAAAATTCAATGACTTGAGCTTGGGAAAGGCGGCTATGCTCTCCGAGTATGACCCCCGAATGCTCCGTTTTTCCCTAAACTACATGTTGGCCGAGCTGCCCCAGCCCGCCCTGGATGCCCTGCGCCTGACGTCGGTAGACAAGACGGCTCTCAAAGGCGCTTCCGTTGGCGACTATTTGTATTACATTACCGACGGGCCGCCCACTGTGCTAGGCTGGTACCTGACGGGGCACTTTTCGGGTACCGGCATGGCCACTTTTGGGTGGTGGTACCTTTTAGTGTTAGGCGTAGGCATGATACCCTTGTTCTTCGCCTTCGATAAGCTTTTTTTGAAGCTGCGCCCCGCGCCGGGCAGCACTATGCCGGCCTATCGGTTCAGCCTCTGTGGCGTGCTGGTGCTGGATAACATATTCAGGTTTTTGCCGCTCGAAACGGTGGTATCAATCCCGATTTTCCTGCTACGCGGCTGGTTTCAACTGATGCTTTATTACTTTTTAATTTACCATTTCACGCGCTTGATAACCCGTTTTTCAGCCAAAAGTAAAGCGCCACTAAAGTACGCCTTATCCTGAAGAAGCCACCCCCACTCTTCGCGGCCAACCGGCCGCGCCACTACCCACCCTCTGCCTAGCCAGCCGTGGCGCCGCCCGGGCTTCCTTCCCCGCAAGCGCTACGCGCGGCTGTTTATCACTGTACTTTCTATCATTCAATGCCTGGCTGCTACGATGGCTAACATACTTTATTTTGGCGATAGCAATCCCAGCTCGACTTCTGAGCACCGGGCCAGGGCACTTGAGCGACTAGGCCACACCGTCAGCATCCACGACCCTGGCAAAGCCCTGTCTGGCACACCGGGCTTTCGCTACACGGCCATTTTCCATTACCACACGGGCTATCGGTTTGTGCAGGCGCAGCTTGCGCGCTGGGTAAAGCAACTGCTCGCTCAGCTTACGGCCCCGCCCGATGCTGTTTGGGTGAATAGCGGGGAGCTGCTGGGGGCGCCGGTGCTCCGGCTCCTGCGCCAACTGGGGTGCCCGCTTGTCCTCTACAACAACGACGATCCCACGGGCGGCCGTGATGGGCAGCGATTTGGCTCGCTGCTGAAAGCGCTGAGCTACTACGACCTGTGCGCCGTCATGCGCGAGTCAAACGTCGGCGAATACGTAGCTAAGGGAGCCAAACGGGTGCTAAACGTGCGGATGTCGTACGATGAAGTGGTGCACCAACCCTTTGCGCAAGCCGCCGACATTCCCGTGGCTTATCAGTCTGAAGTAGTGTTTATTGGCACTTGGATGCCCAAGGAAAAGCGCGACGATTTCCTGCTGGAGCTGGTGCAGCGCGGTATTCCCCTCTCCATCTGGGGGAGCCGGTGGGCCAAGTCGCCGCACTGGCCCGCCTTGCAGGCAGTGTACCGGGGCGACGCGCTCAGTGGCCGCAACTACGTGGCGGCAATGCAGGGTGCTAAAATCTCGCTGGGCTTGCTCTCCAAAGGCAACCGCGACCAGCACACGCAGCGGTCGCTGGAAGTGCCGTTTGCCGGCGGCCTGCTGTGCGCCGAGCGCACGGCCGAGCACCAGACCATGTACCAGGAAGGCGTGGAGGCAGTTTTTTGGTCAGATGCGGCCGAGTGCGCGCGGCAGTGCCAGGCCTTGCTGCAAGACGATGCGTTGCGGGAGCAGATTCGGCTAGCCGGCCAGCAGCGGGTGATGCAGCTGCACGCCGGCAACGAAGATGTAGGCCGGAAGATCTTGAATATGTTGGATATACATTAAGTTATTTTATATAGGTACTTCCTTCTTCCACAGTCGCCATGCTAGCATATGCACATAATTTTAGTTGGTAATTACCTGCCAGATGGGCAAGAGAGCATGCAGCGGTTTGCGACTATGTTGGCCACAGGCTTTCAGGAGCTTGGCATCACTACGGAAACGTGGCGGCCCGTCCAGCTATTCGGAACCGGTAGTAAACCCACTGATGTAGGCCTGCGAAAATGGCTGGGCTACCTCGATAAGTGGGTGCTGTTTCCGGTTATTTTGCGCTGGCGACAGCGTCGGTATGCCCAGCAGGCAGACGTACGCTTTCACATCTGCGACCATTCCAACTCGCCTTATTTGGGGCATTTAGACAACCAGCGCACCAGCATCACGTGCCACGATGTCCTGGCCATCCGGGGAGCTTTGGGTCATTCCGATGCGTACTCAGCAGCTTCACGCATGGGAAAAAAGCTGCAACAGTGGATTTTGCACCACCTCAGCCAGGCCCAGCGCCTGGCCTGTGTGTCGCAGCTTACGCTTGAACAGTTAATTAACCTGGAGCGCGGCGCTCATGCCAAGCACCCAGCCAACTGGCAGGTGATTCATAATGCCTTTAACGCTGATTTCAGGCCCATGCCCTTGGCCGAGCGGGCGGCCGTTTTACAGCAGGCCGGGCTTACGCTTACGGCTCCTTTTCTGCTGCACGTGGGCTCAGGCCTCCAGCGCAAAAACCGCGTGATGCTGCTTGAGATGGTGCACGCCCTGGGCAGCCGCTGGGCGGGCACCATTTGCCTGGCTGGAGAGGCCCCCGATGAGGCCCTACTGGCGCGGGTTAGTGCGCTGGGCCTGCAAGATCGCTTCCGGGCGGTGGTGAAGCCCGACCACCAGACCCTGGTAGCGCTGTATAGCCACTGCGAAGCTTTTGTATTTCCCTCTTTCTCAGAAGGATTTGGCTGGCCGGTTATCGAAGCGCAGGCGTGCGGCGCACCCGTCATCGCCAGCAGCGTAGCCCCCATGCCCGAAGTAAGCGGCGGGGCGGCCCTGCACGCCAGCCCCAACGATGCCCAAGCCTTTGCCGAGGCCCTGCTTGCCTTGCAGCAGCCCGCTACCCGGGCGGCCCTTATAGCGCAGGGGTTCGAGAACTGCCATCGATTTACACTGCAGCACATGACGCAGGCCTACCTGCGCCTCTGCAAATAACTACCCACCCATGAACTACGATGCTGCTACTTAAACTAATTACCACCTTATTTCCCTGGTCCCTGCGCCGCTGGGCTTTGCAAAAGTGGTTTGGGTTTGAGTTGCACCCAACCGCCTACATCGGCTGGGCTTGGATATTCCCCAACAAGCTTACGATGGGCGCCGGCTCCTACATCGACCACTTCACCGTAGCTATCAACCTGGACATGATGACGCTGGGAGAAAAAGCCACTATCGGCCGCAGCAACTGGATAACGGGCTTCCCGCTGCACAGTGTTACGGGTCACTTTCAGCATCAGCCAGAGCGCCAGGCGGCCCTGGTAGTAGGTAGGGGAGCGGCCATCACCAAAAACCACCACTTAGATTGTACTAACCTGCTGACTATCGGTGCTTTTTCGACCGTGGCCGGCTATCACTCGCAGTTTCTCACGCATTCTATTAACCTGCTCGAAGGCCGGCAAGACAGTGCCCCCATTCACATTGGCGAGTACACGTTTGTTGGCACCAACGTGGTGGTGCTGGGTGGGGCCGTGCTACCGGCGTACTCGGTACTGGGGGCCAAGTCGCTGCTCAACAAAGCTTACCTCATGGAGTGGAAACTCTACGGCGGCGTGCCTGCCCGGCCACTGAGCGACATTCCGCGCACTGCCAAGTACTTCACCCGCCAGGAGGGCTTCGTATATTAAGCGCAGCTACTGCTGGCAATCGGTTGATTTTTACCTATTTATGAATATTCTGTTCGTCGTTCCTTCTTATAAGCCGGCTTATATCTACGGGGGGCCCACCGTGGTGATTCCGCTGCTGGCCGAAACGCTGGTGCGTATCGGACACACCGTGACTGTGTACACCACCACCGCCAACGGGCGCACCGAGCTGGACGTGCCGGCCGGCGTGCCGATGCTGGTAGATGGGGTGCACGTTACGTACTTTCCGCGCCTCACCGGCGACCATACGCACGCCTCGCCGGCCCTGTGGCGGCACTTGGACGCGACGGTGCGCAGCTTTGACGCCGTGCACCTGCATTCGTGGTGGAATTTGCTCGTGCTGGGGGCCGCCTGGGTGTGCCGGCGGCACCAGGTGACGCCGGTGCTCTCGCCGCACGGCATGTTCAGCACCTACATCCTGCAAGCCAACAATGCGGGCAAGAAAAAATGGTTGCACCGACTGGTGGGCAAAAGCCTGCTGCGTACTACCCGGCTGCACGTATCCACGGCAATGGAATGGCAGGAATCGCACGCGATACTACCAGCCTGGCAAGGGGCGATTATCACCAACCCAGTAGTGCTGGCGCAGCAGCCGCACCCCCGCCCACCCAACAACGTGTTTACCATCGGGTTTCTGTCGCGGGCCGATCCCAAGAAAGGGCTGGATATCTTGATTAAGGCCTTGGCCAAAGTCAGCTTCCCCTACCGCCTGCGCGTGGCCGGCGATGGCGAGCCGGCCTACGTGCAGTCGCTGAAAGAGCTGGCACTGGCGCTGGGCAATGCCGATAAAATAGAGTGGGTAGGCTGGAAAAAAGGCGAAGACAAATTTGCTTTCCTCGCGGGCCTCGATTTATTCGCTCTCACGTCGCACAGCGAAAACTTTGCCATCGTGGTCATTGAATCCCTCTCGATGGGCACCCCCGTGCTGGTGAGCGACCAGGTAGGGCTGCATCCCTACGTGCTGGAGCATGAGTACGGCTGGGTAACGAAGCTGGATACGGACGCGGTGAGCCAGCAGCTTACCAAAATAGCGCATAGCCGGGCGCAAGCGGCCCGCATCACGGCCCTTGCGCCCCCCGCCATTCGGGCCGAGTACGAAGATACCCACCTGGCGCAGCAGTATGTGTCGCTCTATCAAACTACTACTCCCTAACTGCTTCCTCTTCCCATGAAACTTATCACCGTTATCATCCTGACCTACAATGAGGAGAAGCATATTGAACGCTGCCTGAAACTACTGGAGCCCATTGCGGCAGCGGTGTACGTTATCGATAGCTTCTCGACCGACCGCACCTGCGAAATTGCGCGTGAGCTGGGTGCCCAAGTGTACCAGCGGCCCTGGGTGAGCCACAGCAAGCAATTCAACTGGGCGGTCGAAAACTGCGCTATCGATACGCCCTGGACCATGCGCATGGATGCCGACGAGTATTTGCTGCCCGAATTGCTACAGGAAATCCAGCAGAAGCTACCGGTTACCAAGCCCGAAACGGGCGGATTCATCATCAAGCGCCGGGTGTATTTTATGAATAAGTGGATGAAGCACGGCGGCTTTTACCCACACCGCCTGCTCAGAATCTGGCGCACGGGCACCGGGATGCTGGAAGACCGCTGGCAGGACGAGCACGTGGTGCTGGAGCGGGGCGAGTTGGAAACATTCGAGCACGACATGGTGGACTACAACCTGAGTGACCTGACCTGGTGGACTAGCAAACACAATACCTACGCGACCAAGGAAGCCATGGACGTGCAGGATATCTACAACCACACCACCTCCGAAAAAAACGTAAAATCGACCTTGCTAGGCGAGCAGTATTCCCGAAAAAGATGGATAAAAGAGAACGTGTATAGCCGGTTTCCACTGTTTCTGGGGCCTTTCTGCTATTTCATGTACCGTTATTTCTTTTTGCTGGGCTTTCTGGATGGCCGGCCGGGACTCGTCTGGCATTTTCTGCAAGGCTTTTGGTATCGCTTCCTGGTCGATGCCAAGCTCTATGAAAGTCAGCAGCGAAAAGCAGTGCTGGAAAAACCGGTTGCCAGTTAGGTAAGACCATTCACCTCCTCATCGATATGAAAAATTTTGCCCTTCTGCTGACGGCCTGCATAATGCCCACGGACGCCACTATCCAGGGCACGAAGTTGCAGAGAAATGACCCGGTAGTTCGATTGGAAGATTATAAGAAGGCGCTGCTCTATTGGCTCAAGTTGGAAGATGCGCGAATAAAAGCAATCGTTTTTATAGAAAACTCCGGGTATAGCTTAACGGAACTGCAAGAACTTGCTGCTGCAAACAATAAAGCCGGCCGAAAAATAGAGTTTTTGCAGTTGCCTGCCAGTGTGGTTCCCCCGGGCCTGCACTACGGCTACCAGGAATTAGAAATGATAGATAACGCGCTCGAACATAGCAAGCTGCTTAGCGAAGTTGATTATATAATCAAAACTACCGGTAGATTATATTTTCCCAACTTGTCCAAACTGCTTGATACCATAAAGCCAGAGCAACTATTCATAAGCGATAGCCGTGACTTTGATTTTCTAAATCAAAGTCATCACTACGTATTGACTACTTTGTTTATAACTAAAAAACAGTTTTACCAGCAATACCTTTTTAAAGCTAAAGATACGATGGTGAAAGCAACTTCCTTGATAGAACTGTTATTCTATCATATTCTAAAGCCCTTGCATATTGCTAATCCCTCAGCGGTAGCACTAAGGTTCCCGTTCAATGTGAATCCGGTTGGCTTTTCTGCTACCTTAAACAAAAGTTACGTTTCAAAAAAGCAGCAGTTAGCTTTCATGGTACGCGGGGCTTGTCGCGTACTATTGCCTTCATTCTGGATGTAATACTTTTACTATTTTTTAATTGATAGTATCTCTACCGAGCTTTGATGACTACTTTTATGCGAACTGACCTTTCTACCTTTAGCATTGATACTTATAAAGCCGGACCTAAGTGGAAAGTATTTGTATGGTTTTTTGTAAACTATTACATTTTTGATAGTTCATTCCCCTGGCCTTATAGCCTAAAACGAAATTTGCTGATTTTATTCGGGGCTAAAGTCGGGGCCGGGTTAGTTATTAAAACAAAGGTTAGAATCAAAAATCCGTGGCGCTTAACAATCGGTAACAATTGCTGGATTGGTGAGTCTGCCTGGATTGATAATCTGAGTGATGTTAGCATTGGTAGTAATGTCAGTATTTCCCAAGGTGCCATGTTACTTACTGGAAACCATGATTATACCCTAAGTAGCTTTCCTTATCGCCTGGGGGAAATAGTGTTAGAAGATGGCGTTTGGATTGGGGCCCAGGCAGTCGTTTGCCCTGGCGTCACGTGTAAGTCCCACGCCATTCTAACCGTTAGCTCAGTGGCTTCCCAAAACCTGGATGCCTGGAGTATCTATCGGGGCAATCCGGCCGCCTTTATTCGGGGCCGCAGTATTACCAAAGGTTAAAAATCACTTCATTACTACCATTTAGTTGCCAGCTATGAAACTACTAATCAGCAGCATGACCTTTGCGCCAGACCATAGCGGCATAGCACTCTATGCAACTGACTTTGCTGCTTATGCCGCCGAGCAAGGTCATGAGGTTACGGTCGTGACGGGTTTTTCGTGGTATCCTAAATGGGCGAAAAATGCCGAGGATAAGCGCAAGCTATTTCGAACCGATAGTTACAAAGGTGCTAAGATTTTGCGGGGCTATTTGTACGTGCCGAAGCACGTGACTACGATAACGCGGATAATTCAGGAAATCTCATTTGTTTCCTTTGCTTTCCTTAATTTTTTGCGGGCCGGTAAGCAGGACGCGATAGTTGTTTTTACAACGCCCATTAACCTGGGAGTAATAGGAGTGCTATTCAAAAAGCTGTGGGGAGCTAAACTCCTTATTAATGTGCAGGACTTGCAGCTAGATGCGGCTAAGTCATTAGGCATGCTGAGTAAGCTACCCATTGTTGACGTTATGAATGGCATTGAGAAATACACGTATAAAAAATCAATCCTGGTAACTTCTATCTCGGCAGGCATGATTAATTTAATTAGTGCTAAAGGAATCGAGGAAAAGGATATGTACTTGTGGCCTAACTGGATTGATGTTGCTGAAGCCCATGCCAAAGGAAAAGAGGGAAATTTCAGGAATAAATTTCCGACTTACTGCGATAAGATAATTGTCGGCTACGCCGGCAATGTGGGCGTAAAGCAAGGATTATCTGTGCTGATAGATTTAGCTGGCCAGTTTGAGCAGAATAGCGAAGTGGTTTTTCTGATCATCGGGCAGGGCGGGGACGTTGATAATCTAAAAAAATACGCACAGCATCGCCAGGTTAAGCAGCTGCATTTTATTGATTTCTTATCACAAGACGATTATTTTGATTTCCTTTCGGATGCGGATATCATCTTTATTTCTCAGAAAAAAGATTCCGGAGACGTTTATTTCCCATCTAAGCTGCTGGGTATTATGGCAAAAGAAAAATTGGTTTTCGTTTCAGCCGATGTCGATTCTGAAATCTATAAAGTAATAGCCGGCAATCAGCTCGGCGTAGCCTCCGAGTACGGAGCTACTAATGTGCTGGCCACCCAATTGCGTCAGTATATGAGCAGCCCCGGCCGCTTCGACGTGTACCGGCACAATGCCTACCGCTATGTGCAGCAGTTTGACAGGGAGTATGTACTGCGTAGCGTAGTTGCCCACCTAACTGCTTTAGCGCCTGTTGAAACCCATTGATTTTAGTAGATCAGTTCTTTATTATTCATCCTTTACGCTTGAATTTCACATGAAAAAAATTGTCGTTACCGGCTCTAGCGGCCTTATAGGTAGTGAAGTAGTGAGAAAATATTGTCAGAGTGGCTGGAAAGTCTACGGCATTGACAATAACATGCGGGCTGATTTTTTTGGCCCCAATGGCGACACACGCTGGAATCAACAGCGTTTGCTAGCTGATTACGAGCAGTTTGAACACCTCGAGCTGGATATCCGCGACCGGACCGGGGTAGACGCTACGCTGGCCGCTATTCGGCCCGATGCCATTGTGCACACGGCAGCGCAGCCAAGCCATGACCTGGCTGCCAGCCGCCCGTTCGACGATTTCGACGTGAATGCGGGAGGAACCCTGAATTTGCTGGAAGCCACCCGCCGCAATTGCCCCGAAGCCGTGTTTGTGCACATGTCTACCAACAAGGTGTACGGCGATGCGCCTAACCGGCTCAACTTGGTAGAAAAGGATACGCGCTGGGATTTTGCGGATGCCGACTACTTCAATGGCATTAAGGAATCGTTCAGCATCGACCAGTCGAAACATTCTTTATTCGGCGCTTCCAAGGTGTCGGCCGATGTCATGGTGCAGGAGTACGGCCGCTACTTTAACCTGCCCACCTGCTGCCTGCGCGGCGGATGCCTAACGGGACCTAACCATTCTGGCGTAGAGCTACATGGCTTTTTGAGCTACCTCATTAAGTGCAACCTGACTGACCGCAAGTACACGGTTTTTGGGTACAAGGGCAAGCAGGTGCGCGACAACATTCACTCGCACGATGTGGTAAGCTTTATGGAAGCGTTTATTGAGGCACCGCGCATTGCCGAAGTGTATAATATCGGCGGAGGACGCGACAACTCCATCTCTATTCTGGAAGCCTTTCAGTTAATTGAGGATATCTCGGGCAAAAAAATGCTGTACGACTACGTAGATCAAAACCGCGCCGGCGACCACATCTGCTACATCTCCGACCTGGATAAAATGAAGCGGGATTATCCGCAGTGGCATATAACTAAAAACCTGCGCACGACTTTTGAAGAAATTTACCAGTCGTGGCTGGAGCGCGGCGAATAAGCAAGGCCGCTCACTTGCTCGAAAACGAGTAGCTACCTAAATGCCTTCCGGTGGGTCTTACTAACTTCACTGGAAGGCGTTTAAGTACTTAGAGGCTATAACTTGGTGAAATGGTGGTAGCTGCGGCTGCCATTACAGTCAAGCTGTACCAGCAATAGGTAAGACCCAACTGGTAGATTTTGCACTTTCAGGATAGCTTCGGTGGCATCGGTTCGGGCCTGCAACATGAGCTGCCCCGTGCTGGTATACACAAGTAAACTGGCGCCCTTGGCTGGGAGAATGGCGTGCAGCTCGTCCGTGATAGGGTTGGGGTATACTTGCACAAGGGCCGAATGCGTGCTGAACGTAACTGCCTGCATTATAGAGTACATATCGGTGCCATTTGCATCTACCTGCCGCAGTCGGTAATAAACGGAGTCTTGGGCCACGGCATCCACATTCCCGTCGATAAACTGATAAGAGGCAGCACTGCCCTTGCTCGGCACGGTACCTGCGGCCACAAACTGCTGGGCATCGAAGCTGCGCTCAACAACAAAATGGTCGTTGCTCGGCTCGCTGGTGGTGCGCCAAGTCAACAGTGCGTCAGAACCTTGGCTCGTAGCCTTAAACTCTAGTAGCGATACTGCTAGCGGTGAGGCTACCGGTACCACAAAGCTGGCTGCCTGGCTATTGACACCCAAATTATTGGTGGCCGTATAGGTAAACACTGTGCTCCCGACATAATTAATGGCTGGTATAAAGCTCAGAGAATCAACTTGTTGTTTCAGTATCCGCTCATTTAAGCGAGCCGGCGCACCCTTTACGTAGACAGTGCCCTGCGTGCTAGGAGGAAGGGAAACCAAGTTGAAGCCCACGATATACCCTTGCGGATTGGGGTCGGAGGCAGTAAGCGCTAGCAGGGGTGCCTGGCCGGCATTAAGTGGAATAATTGGATTGGTCTTCGGATCGGCTATCGGTGGCTGAATGCCCGTGTCGACCGGCGCAGACGGGCAATAGGTCGTATTAACGGAGGCGTGATTGACGTTTGTAAAAGCAGTATCTTTCAGCAAAACCGGCGAATTAATCAGCTTCGTGTTGCACAATAAGGTATTGTAAGCGCCGGAGTTCAGATGCACGGCACTGGCGCAGTTGATGGCGGTATTGTTCTGAAAAATGCTACCCAGGATAGCCGGCGTTTGCTCGTCGAGGTAAGTGCTGGCGTTGCCGGGCTGAAAGAGCAGCTCATTCAGATAGCCTTCTGAAAAGTAGCTATCCAGGTAAGCCGGCACGTTGGGCGTGTGGGCCGTGAGCGTGTTGCGCCTCACCTCCAGCCCGATAACGGCCGTGCCAAAGGTAGCCAGTTGTAGGTACTGCACCATGTGCACCCCGATGAGCACCCCGTTGGACCCGTCGGTGTTGGTCACTTGGTTGCCCGTAATCTGAATGTCGTAGCAGGGTAAAAATTCCTGGTGGGTTACCCCATTTTGCGTCATGTCCTGCTGCACAGGCGTCAGGTCAATCGAGCCATTGTTGGTAAGCGTATTATCGGCAATGGCCACATTGGTCGAGGCATTGTGAAAGATCGTGATGCCGCGTAGGTTACCCTCCATCGTGTTGCCCTGCACCAGCCAGTTACGTGCCCCCCAGTTGAAAATAGCGTAGCGGCTGCCCGCCTGCGGCAGCACCTCCCAGGCGCGGTCCAGGGTCAGGGTGGTGGCCGTGCGGCTGGTAATAGACCGCCATTGCCCCATGCCGGGCCCGCGCACAATGGCCACCACCGGGTGCTGAATTACCGCCGCCCACTGCTTGCTATTGTCTTGGAGCGTAGTAGCCGTGGCAGCCGTGGCAGTGCCGGTATCCTCGTCGGGGCGCACGGGGCCGCCGCCCTCCGCCAGCATCGTTTCACCGTCAAACGCATTCTGCGTCGGGCCATTAATGACCTTGAACGTATTACGCAACACCGCAATATTTTCGGCAAAGTTTAGAATGAGTACGTGGTTGACCAAATTCAGGGACGTAGGCCAGCGGGCGCTGCCGTCCCGGTTCACGGTGTTATCCTCAAAAATACCCTGGCTGGTCTGGCTCAGGTTGAGCCCATCTACGGCATACGTAAACGTGTTGTGGGCAATGACAAAATGCTGGCAGGCATTCAATTGCACAATGCCGTGGTAACTGCTAAGCTTATCTACGCCCTGCGTAAAATCGGAATTGCTAATAACCAGCCGGTCCGAGTTGGCCCACCAGATCCAGTCACCCTGGTTTAAATCGAAGCGGATTCGCTGGAGAAATACCTCGGTGCCTTGCCCCGACATATTGTTGTAGAAGTGGCCCGTATCATCAATATTCAAGAGGGCTAAATCGGCCAGACCGGCTTGGCTTGCGCCGTTCCACACAATGCCCCAGTGTAGGCCTGGGTCCCAGCCCGCGCTCGTAGAATTGAAGCCATAGCGGATAAAGGTAGCATTTTTGCCAGCTCCTTGTAGCGCCACCCGGCTGCGCATAAATAACCCCACCATGCCTGGCCCGGGCTCCATATTGTACGTACCAGCCGGCAGGAACACAATGCCCCCCCCATCGGCACTAGCCCGGTCGATGGCCGATTGCAGGGCTGCCAGGTCGTTGGCCACTCCGTTGCCCACCGCTTTCACGGACAGGCGGGCATCCGTCTGCACGTTGTATACATTTTGATAATAGCTCAGCTTACTAGCCCAGCCTACTGCCAGCTGGAAGTAGTCGGCGCCCGTCGCAATAGCGGTCAGCGACTGCTCCACGCGGGTTTCGCCCAGGGCGGCGCCATAGCCATTACTCACGTATATATCGTATACCTGGCCGGGTACTAGGGAAGTGGGCGCTTTGATAAGCAGCGAGTTAGCATCACTCGCCTGAACCGACGCGATGCCACTGTTACCACCGCTGCTCTGCGGTACAAAGCGTACTTGGGCGCTAGCCCCAACTAGCCCCAGGTTACGCCCAATCAAGCGCACACTACCCCCCGGAGCCACGCTGGGAGAATCAAAATACAGGCCTTGAGCCTGATTAACATAGACACTAGTACTGCGCTGCCCCTGTTGTACCAGCCAGATTTGGTAGAGGTCGAGTGGTAAGGTTGCCGGAAGTTGAACAAGGAGGTGATTAGCGCTTTGGGTAGAGGTCGTCAGGAGTTGGCCGTTACTAGCTGCCCCCACAGCCAGGTATACCTGGACATTGGCACTAAATGTCCCCTGAATACTCAGTGTCTCGCCCGGCTGCGCGGAGGGGCCAATATGAAAAATAGCTGGGGCGGCAATAGCCTTATTTATTACTCCAATTACTATTAAGAGCAATGTGAATAATCGATAATTATACTTTGAAAAGCAAATAATCATGTTTGCATTAAAAATAGTAAATTTCAAATCTCAGGCATCAGCAAAAATACGTTTTCCATCGGATTTTCAATGTGCTAGCAGAAATTTGTTGGAATATTAGGTCGTGTGTTGAGCGTGTAGAGCAGCGTAATTTTGGGGATGGTTCAACTTCCCGTTTTGTGCCCCGTCTGTCAGCAGCCGGAAGCCGTTTACCGGCATGGAAAATCAACCGATGGCACCCAGCGCTATCGCTGCACCGCCTGTCGCCGCACCTTTCAGCTCCACTATCGGCAAAAAAACCATGTACCGGGGGTGCGGGCTAACATTACGGACTTGGCCCTGAATGGCAGTGGGATACGTGACACAGCACGCGTGCTGGGCATGAGCCCGCAGACGGTCATGGGGAGTTGAAAAAAAATTGAAGCCGTGAACCAACTGCCGCCTACGCCCCCGACCCGGCGCAGCCCTTGCGGCTATGTGCGGATGTGTATGGTCCCGGAGTGTGATGGTGTATCTTTCGGGCGAGCCATCCAGCAAAAGTTAGGGGACAAGTACTTCACGGCAGCGCCCGCACAACGCAGGCAATACGACGCAGTATCCAACGTAGTCAGGAAAGCCTCCAACCGCTAGCTAACCGCTACAGCATTGCTCCTGAAACCGTGGCCAAGTGGCGTAAGCGCCCCACGACGGCCGATGCCTCGCTGGGACCCAAGCCTGCCTCCACCGTGCTCACGGCCGAGGAAGAGGCCATTGCCGTGGCCTTTCGCCAGCACACGTTGCTGCCCCTCGAGGACTGCCTATATGCCGTGCAGGAAACCAGTGCGCACCTCTCCCGCTCGGCCCTGCACCGCTGGTTGAAGCGCCACGGCGTGAGTCGGCTGCCGTTGAACGAGGAGAAGTAGGCTGCGCCGAAGAAAAAATTCAAGGACTACCCCATGGGCTACCTGCCCGTCGCTTTTGCCGAGGTGCATACGCAAGAGGGCAGACAGGAGCTCTTCGTAGCTATCGAGCGCACCAGCAAGGTGGCCTTCGCCGAATTGCATCCGCAAGCGAAACGAATGGTAGCGGCCGATTTTCTGCGTCGGGTGCTGGAGAAGCTGCCCGATAAAGGGCATACCGTATTGCCTGACAATGGGGTGCAGTTTACGTTACCACCCCCCAGTTCTTTCCAGGTGGGCACAGCTTCGACCGCGTATGCCGCGAGTTTGGGGTGGAGCATCGCCTAACTAAGCCTGCCCACCCCTGGACCAACGGTCAAGTTGAGCGCTTCAACCGTCCTATCAAGGAGGCGACTGTACAACGCTACCACTACGCGTCCACGGCTCAGCTTAACGAGCACTTGCAAGCCTTCTTGCTAGCCGATAATCACGCCAAGCGGCTCAAACGCTTGCCGGGTCTGACCCCGCACGAATTTGTCTGCGCCCAATGGCAGAAAAAGCCTGCTATCTTCACCCAAGACCCGACCCAGCTCATCCTGGGACTATACAGCTAGTCTGCACACCTGAACTCAATGCTGCAAACCAAGAAGTTTATACCCGGCGAACGGCTCTACAGTAAGCAACCGCTCGCCGGGTATGATACTTACAGCCAGTAAAGGGTGGTAAAGCTTTTGATAAACACGTTACAGGTATCACAGTTATCATTGATATCCAATAAA
>CAZERY010000030.1:3924-22882 GCA_964514915.1 uncultured Hymenobacter sp. | reverse complement strand
TGAACAAGGCCTCGATGATTGAGAAGACGGCCGCGCTCATCAACGACAAGAAAATTGAGGGCATTGCCGCCCTGCGCGACGAAAGCGACCGCGACGGTATGCGCGTCGTGTACGAGCTCAAGCGCGATGCCCTTAATACGGTTGTGCTCAACAACTTGTTTAAGTACACGCAGTTGCAGTCGTCGTTTGGCGTCAACAACGTGGCCCTGGTGAAGGGCCGCCCGATGACCTTGAACCTGCGCGACCTCATCGTATACTTCGTGGAGCACCGCGAGGAAGTGGTGGTGCGCCGCACCCGTTACGAGCTGGCCGAAGCCCAGAAGCGGGCCCACATCCTGGAAGGCCTGCTGATTGCGCTCGATCACCTCGACGAAGTCATTAAGCTCATCCGCGACTCGCGTGACCCCGAGGTGGCGCGCACGGGCCTCATCGAGCGTTTTGCGCTGAGTGAGGTGCAGGCCCGGGCTATTCTCGACATGCGCTTGCAGCGCCTCACCGGCCTGGAGCGCGATAAGCTCGTGGCGGAGTATGAGGACCTGATGCGCCTCGTCGACCGTCTGAACGCTATTTTGGCCTCGCCGGTCGAGCAGCGGCAGCTCATTAAAAATGAGCTGCTTGACATCCGCGAGCGGTACGGGGACGTGCGGCGTACGAGCATCAACCAGGTGGGCGGTGATTTCTCGATGGAAGACATGATTGCCGACGAGGCGATGGTGATTACCGTCAGCCGCGAGGGCTACATCAAGCGCACCAGCCTCGATGAGTACCGCACCCAGGGCCGGGGTGGGGTAGGAGCCCGCGGGGCGGGCTCCAAGCAGGACGATTTTACGGAACACCTGTTTGTGGCGACCACCCACGAATACCTGCTTATCTTCACCGAGCAGGGCCGCATGTTTTGGCTGCGGGCCTACGAAGTGCCCGAAACCGCCAAAACCAGTAAGGGTACGCCGCTGCAAAACCTCATCGACAAGCCCAAGGAAGACGCGGTGCGCTCGGTGCTCAACGTGCGTAACCTACGCTCGCCCGACTACCTGGAGAATACCTTCCTGATGTTCTGCACCGAGCAGGGCACGGTGAAAAAGACGCCGCTTGAGGCGTATTCACGTCCCCGGGCGGCTGGCATCAACGCCATTACCATCAACGAGGGCGATCGGCTGCTTGATGTGCAACTGCTTTCGGGCAACTCGGAAGTCGTGCTGGCGCTGCGCTCGGGCCGGGCGGTGCGCTTCTCCGAAAGCAAGGTGCGCCCGATGGGCCGCACGGCGGCCGGGGTGCGGGGCATCACGCTGGGCGAGGAGCCCGCTGATAAAGTGGTGGGCATGGTCTGCATTGCCGATCCTAGCCAGGAGCTGCTGGTGGTGAGCGAAAACGGCTATGGCAAGCGTTCGGCCCTGGAGGAATACCGCGTCACCAACCGCGGTGGTAAGGGCGTGCGGGCCATGAAGCTCACCGATAAAACCGGCCAGCTGGTAGCCATTAAGGGCGTGAGCGATGCCGACGACCTAATGATTATCAATCGTTCGGGCCTCACGATTCGCTTGAGTCTAGGTGAATTGCGGACTATCGGCCGGGCTACGCAGGGCGTCCGTCTGTTCAAGGTGGCGGCCAACGATGAAATTTCGTCGGTAGCCAAGGTTGCTGCCGCCGAAGTTGAGCTAGATCCGCTCGCCGGGGAAAGTTTCCTGGGAGCGGAGTTAGTTGGTAATGGGTTGGCTTTGCCGCACGGCGGTGGGTTAACTCCGGAGCTGGAGCCGGAAGAGGTTGACCTGGACTTGGCGGAAGATGAAGCTGAAGCTGATGACGATGTGACAGCTGATGACCAAGACGAGGAATAAGTTTGTAACTTAAGAGGAGAGGGGCGGCTGGCGAAGCCGTCCCTTTTTTCAGCTAAGGTAGTCGAGTAGGACTTTAGCCAGCTTTTGTAGTAAACCGCCCGGGCACTAGTCCGTAGAAAGCGCAACCCATTCATTTGCCGGGCGGGTGTAGTTTTGCCCCCTCCATCATTTTCTTTCCCCCATGAAAAAGAACCTTCTGACGCTGGCCGCTACTGCAGCCTTGCTGGCTACCCTTGGTCTGGCCACGCCAGCCCTGGCTCAAAGCTCCGCTATTACCAACGCCATTCTGAGCCAGAAAGCTGGTCAGCTTGACAAGGCGCTGGAAAGCATTAACCAGGCCACAACTAGCGATAAAACCAAGGATAAAGACAAAGCGAAAGCTTGGTTTACCCGTGGTGAAATTTACTACCAGCTGGTAGATCCGAATACCCAGGCTTTGTTTGCGAAGTACACCAAGGATATGCAGCCGGGCGAGGCGCTGCAAAAAGCATCGGAGTCCTATAAAAAGGCGTTGGAACTCGACGGTCCGAATGGTGAATATGGTAAACAAGTGCCTTCGCGCTTGCAAAATTTGTATGGGTTAGCCTTTAACGCTGGGGTAAAGAGCTATAACGACAAGGATTACGACAAGGCGATTTCCAGCTATAAGCTCGCCTCGCAGTTAAACCCGCAGGATACTACGGCCGTGCTCTATGGAGCCTACGCTATGGAGGCCAAGCAGGACTACGCCGGTGCTAAGACCAGCTACACCCAGTTGCTGGGGATGGATGCCTACAAAACCAAGCCCGCGCCGGTGACGGTATACAACCGCCTGCTGCAAATGGCTCGCCAGGATAAAAATGACGCCGAAGCCCAAAAAATCGTCCAGCAAGCTTTAGTGGCGTATCCCAATAATAAGACGTTCCTGATTGAGGATTTGAATTTGTCGATGAGCGGTGGTAATGGTGGTGCGGCCCTCGATAAAATCAACAAAGCTATTGCGGCTGACCCTAACAACGCCAATCTCTATGCGGTGCGGGGTTCGCTCTACGATCAGCAAAAAAAGAACGATTTAGCTCGTGCCGACTACAAAAAGGCGATTGAGCTTGACCCTAATAACTTTGATTCGCAGTTCAATATGGGAATCTACAACTTCAACCAGGCTGCTACGCTTTACACTAAAGCCAGCAAGATGGACTTGAACACGTACCGGACCCAGGGAAAAAAGGTCGAAGCCGAAGGTAAGAAGTATTTTGAAGCTTCGGTGCCATATTTTGAAAAAGCGCTGGAAATTCAGCCTAATGATCCAGGTAGCATTAGTGCGCTGCAAAAAGTATACTTCCGTTTAGGTCGTAATGCTGATTCGGAAAAGATGGCCGCACGCTTGGCCACGCTGAATAAAAAATAAGTATTGCTTGGTTAGATTTCAAAACGAAAAAACCCTGGCTAATCTAGCCAGGGTTTTTTTATAAGCAAGAGGTTGTTAGGCTGCCAGAAGCAGAGAGCAGGATCTAAGCAATCTAACTAAGTAAATTGTTCGCTGATACAACTTAACATAATATAAATTATAAGACAAAATGATTTGTTAAAATCGAAATAAATTATAAGACAAAATGATTTGTTAAAATCGAAGTTGTTAAAATCGATCGAAAGTGAGCCCTGCGACGATGCCATTTGTGATAGAAAGTTTGTGCTAGGGATATGCCAGCCTGTTTGTGGAGTATTTGCGAAAGGTGTCGCGGTCAAGTATCAGCAGTGGTCTTCGGGAAGAGCTAACTTGCTCCTCTCTCAACGCTCTTCGACTAACTCACACCAAGCGTTGTGTTCGAAGCTGTATTGTGACTGTGCAGTGCTGTGAATCTAAGTTTCCCTTCTTTTAAGAGGAAGTACAATAAGTGTAATGAAGGGGCAAGCATAAAAACAAAAGCTGCAGTAGATCTTATTTTAGTATAAAAAAGTATAAAATTATTGTTTGTTTTATACTTTTTTATACTTTATATCCATTTTCACGTTATACTTGTTTTATTTACTACCGCATAACTTTCTCTTCCACCCCTTTTTTTTCTTTTATGCCTAAATTGATAGACTATCCTCGTACTAGCTACACTGGTGCCTGGGAAGTAGCTGAAGTAGTTGATGATACCGGTGGTAAATGTGCGCTAGAAACTTGTGCTCGCAAGTTAAATCGCAAAGTAAGCGGCTCTTTTAAAGCGATAGTCGGCTCTGCCGTGAAGTTTGGGTTATTGACTAGCAAACGGGAGATGCTAGCCACCACCACGCTTTTCCGGCGAATTAAGCATGCCTATGATAAGCAAGAGGAACTGATCTTTCACCGCGAGGCCTTTCTGACTCCCCCACTATTCACGCAGTTATGCCGCAAGTTTCGCTCCCGCGAATTGCCAGTAGCAATGCTGGATGTGCTCTTGATGCGCGAGTTCAGCGTGGAAGAGATTAATGCCCAAGCAGTAGCCAAGGCCTTCATCGATGGCGCGCGAATGGTCAACGTGCTCGACGAACACAATATAATCGCCGATATCGACCAATTGGCCACCCAGCAAGCGCCCCGTCGCGAACTAGCTAGCCCGCTACCACCTAGCAACGTCTTTCGCCAGCAACCTGCACCGACACCACCACCCGAAGATGACAATGATACTAATGATACCTTAGAAGGCGAAGCAGCTACCAGCACAACAACTAGTACTAGCGACGAATCAACTGCAAACCCACTACACTTAACTCCATCTACCCCTACCGGAAACTCAGAAACCGTATTTCCACTACCACCTAGCCGTCCAGCCCCAGCAGCCACCAGCGACGCCATTGCAACGCTGTTTGGCCTGGGTACTCCAAAGGAACAGACAAGTATCCCTCAAACAGCACCCGCTCCCCAAACCCTACCTGTCGCGCTTCCACAGCCGCCCGAAATAACCACAAAGCCTTTAACAGTTCCAGCATTGGTATTATTCCGCATCCAACTAGCTGGGCCAGGAATTAATACAGAACTCGATGTGGTAGAAGTAGAAGACTTAGCGTTAATACGGGCTCTACTTGATAAGATAGAAAGGCAGCTGAGAAGATAAGTTATTAATTTGCAGGCGATACAATGTTCGTATAATAATTATGTTAAATCGAAAAATCTGTTTCATCCATCCTTAAGGACCAAAGCAACAGTAGTCAGTATCCCCAAAAAAGGACCGGTCCCGTCGTAATGTGACGTGGCCGGTCCTTTTGAAATTTTACAGCAGAGCAACGAAGTTATCTATCAACTAGTCTGGCAAAGGACGACGCTGTCCCGCCCTAATCGTTTGGTGACGCTGCCGAAGAACAGTAAGCATTTCATCAAGCGACGAGCCTGACACCCGTAGCAATACCAACAAGTGGTACACCAGGTCCGCAGCTTCCCCAACCAACCCAGATTTATTACCCACCATCGCCTCAATAACCGTTTCAACAGCCTCCTCGCCTACCTTCTGGGCAATGCGGGCTAGCCCTTTCTCAAATAGCCGCACCGTATAGGAGCCCGGCTCCTCAGCTGGAAATTGCTGCCGCCGTTCGATAAGCTGGTCGAGTTCGGCCAAAAGCCCCACCGCGGGCGCCGGCAACGCTCCACTTTCTGGTGCCCCAAAGCCGGCCTCAAAGCAGCTGGTAGTACCCCGGTGGCACGTCGGCCCAGCCGGCTGGGCACGTACAAGTACCGCATCCTGGTCACAATCGGCGTGCAAGCTTACTACCTGCAAATAGTTGCCACTGGTTTCTCCCTTCGTCCAGAGCCGGTTCTTGGAACGCGAGTAAAACGTGACGCGGCCCTGAGCTTGCGTCAACTGCCAGGCTTCCGCATTGAAGTAACCTAACATTAATACCTGGCCCGTGGCCGCGTCCTGCACAATGGCAGGAACAAGCTCGTCAGGCATCTTTTGAAAATCTAAGTCCATCGGTGTATCCGGAGGCTAGCCACCGGTTGAAGTTAAAAGAATAAGGCGAGTCGCCCGTAACTGGGTAGCTAAGCAAGGGACACAGTCACTGGCTATCGGGGTACCACTACCCTACCGGCCGCATTGCGACCCCTGCCGCCAGCAAATAGTTTTTGAGACCGGCCACGGATAAGTCCCCAAAGTGAAAAACGCTAGCTGCCAGCGCGGCATCGGCCCCGCCGGGCAGCAGTACATCCCGGAAATGCGCGGCTGCCCCCGCCCCGCCCGAGGCGATAACCGGTACCCCCACGGCGGCCGCCACCCCCTGCGTCAGGCCCAGGGCGTAGCCATCGCGGGTACCATCATGGCTCATGGAAGTCAGCAGAAGCTCGCCAGCACCACGCTCAGCCGCCTCGCGGCACCAGGCTACGGCTTCGCGGCCGGCGGGATGGCGCCCCCCGTGGGTAAATACTGCCCAGACTTCCGCGGCCGGTGTGACAGCTGCTTCCTGGGTTTGGCGGGCGTCTACGGCCACCACAATGGCCTGGCTGCCGAAGCGACGGGCTAGCTCATCAATCAGGCCGGGCTCGCGCAGCACCGACGAATTCAGGCTGACCTTATCGGCCCCACTCAGCAAGAGCGCTTCTACATCGGCCACCGCCCCAATACCTCCCCCCACAGTGAAGGGAATGTTGACTTCCCGGGCCACGTTGCGCACCAGCTCAATGAGCGTGCGGCGCTTTTCCACGGTGGCCGTAATGTCGAGCAGCACCAACTCGTCAATGCCCTCCTGGGCGTAGCGCGCGGCCAGGGCCACGGGGTCGCCGGCGTCGCGCAGGTTCACGAAGTTAGTGCCCTTCACAGTGCGGCCATTCTGCACGTCGAGGCAAGCAATCAGGCGTTTAGTTAACATATACGGATGAAGCGAAAGGCGAAAAGGCGGGGCGCCTGCCCCAAGCGGCAGCAGGCAGCGCCTAGCTTGGGGAAGTGGTAATGAAGTGATACGTCTCGGCTACTGGCTCCAGACTAGTCAGCTCCCGCACGTGCGGCAACAACCGGGCGGCGCCCGTGCGGTTCAGCCACAGCGGCCGGATGCCCACCACCAGCGCCCCGACCACATCAGCCTGCCAGTTGTCGCCCACCATTACCGTCTGGGCGGGGCTAGCCTGTAAGCGCCGCAAGGCTACCTGGTAAATGGCCGGGTCGGGCTTAAGCACGCCCACGTCTTCCGACGTAATGAGGGCATCCACAAGCGACTCCATCCCCAGAAATCGAAGCTTTTCGCGTTGCTCCTGCGTGCGGTTATTCGTGACAATGCCAATCTTATGGGCTGGCTTCAGCCGTTGTAGCAGCGCCAGCGCCCCCGCTACGGGCTGCCGCAACCGCTGGTAGTGGCCGTAGTGAAGCTCGGCGAGCGCCCCGCTATCGGCTGCCGAGGCCCCGCGCTCGTACGGGGCCAGCAACTGCTGAAAGCGCAGCTCCCGCGCCGCCAGGTAAGAAAGCTGCCCGCTCATCACCCGCGGGTGCATTTCCTCCAGCAAGTCGCTGTAGCGTTGGTAGAGCTCCGCCAGCGGCACCGCCTGCAAGGTGGGTCGGTCCGCCGCAGTAGCCGCCAAAGCTGCCCGCGCCGTGGCCGCATGGTCGAAAAGCGTATCGTCTAAATCAAAAAGAACGGTCGTAACCGCAACAACCGGAGGCAGCACAGGCATACTCAATGGGGAGCTAGTTCGAAAAATAGACGAGCGGGTAGCGAGCGGGTAGCAAGACGCAAAAGCGGCTAGTACGCTAACTCCCGCCGCAGTTGCTCTTCCGTAATAGTGCCCTCATAAATGGCCTTGCCAATGATAGCGCCCCCCATCCCCAGCTCCCGCAGCGCGGCTACGTCGGCACTGGTAGTAACGCCCCCACTAGCCACAAACTGCGCCGTCGGAAACCGCTGCCGCAACGCGGCGTACGTAGCGGTAGCGGGGCCCTGGAGCTGGCCGTCGCGACTCACATCGGTGCAGATAAAGGTAGTGGCCCCGGCTACCAGGTAGTCCCCGATAAAGTCGGGCAGGCGCTGGCTGCTCTGCTCCGTCCAGGCGCTCACGGCAATATACTCGCCCTTAAAATCGGCCCCAATAATAATGCGCTCAGCTCCAAACCGGGCTAGCCACTCCCCCACCAACTCCGGCTCACGAGCGGCAATACTACCCGCCGTGAGTTGGGCCGCCCCGGCCGCAAACGCTTGCTCAGCCGCCGCAGTGGTCTGGATACCCCCGCCAAAGTCGATGTGCAGCCCGGTGTGCCGCGCAATGCGCTCGAGCACTGGCAGTTGGCGCGGCTCGCGGGCCCGGGCACCGTCGAGGTCAACCAAATGCAGCCGCTTAGCTCCAAGCTGCTCGAAATACTGGGCCTGGGCGAGTGGGTCGGCCGCGTAGGTGGTCTGGCGAGCGAAGTCACCGCCCGTCAGGCGCACGCACGAACCATTAATGAGGTCGATCGCAGGGATTATATCCATTTGAGAAATACAGACAGCTTGTTCGAGCAACTGTCAATTATAACATTTGAGTAAGCAGCTAGCCTAACTTGCCAGTCAGAAAATTGCGCAGAATCAGCTCCCCCACCGGACCACTTTTCTCGACGTGAAACTGCACGCCGTAGAAATTGCGGTAGCGCACCCCCGCACTAAATGGCACGCCCGCCGGGTAGCTGGCCTGCGCAATGGTGTAGTCGCCCACGGGGGCGTAGTAGCTGTGCACAAAGTAAACGTAGTCGGCCGCGCTCGGCCGCGGAGCGTCTGCCGACAACGATGATGGAGGCAATTCTACGGCCTCCCCCAGGCCGGTAAATAGCGGCGTTTGCAAATCGTGAAGGTTGTTCCACCCCATGTGCGGCACTTTGTGCGCGACGTCGGGCGGGGTGAAGCGCACCACGTCGAAGGGTAACATCCCCAGCAATTCGGTGCCCCCGGCCGGACCTTCCTGGCTGTGGCGGCCCAGCAATTGCATGCCCAGGCAAATACCCAGAAAGGGCTGCGTGAGCGTCGGTAATACCTGGTCGAGGCCCGTAGCGCGCAGCGCCCGCATGGCCGAGCTAGCTTCGCCTTCCCCCGGAAACAACACCCGGTCGGCCCGCCGGATTAGCTCGGGGTCGGCCGTAAGCGTGGCCTTCATACCCAACCGCTCCAGCGCGAAAAGCACCGACTGCACGTTGCCGCCTTGGTAATCGATAACCGCAATATCCATCCTAATACATTTGGTCAATAAGGCAACCAGCTAGTGTTTACCCAAATGAGAAATACCACTTACAAGATTCCTTTCGTGCTCGGAATCACGTGCTGCCCGGCCGGGTCGCGAACCAACGCCATTTTGATTGACTTGGCCACGGCCTTGAAAATCGCCTCGATTTTATGGTGCTCGTTGTCGCCCTCGCACTTAATGTTGAGGTTGCAACGGGCGGCATCGGAGAAGCTTTTGAAGAAATGGTAAAACAACTCGGTGGGAACGTCGCCCACCCGCTCGCGGCGAAAATCGGCGGCCCATACCAGCCACGGCCGCCCCGAGAAATCGATGGCCGCCTGGGCCAGGGCATCATCCATGGGCAGCAGGAAGCCGTAGCGGTTAACGCCCCGCTTGTCGCCAAGCGCTTCGTTGTAGGCTGTACCAATGGCGATAGCCGTATCTTCCACCGTGTGGTGCTCGTCGATATGCAAGTCGCCGTGGGTGCGCACATACAGGTCACACCCACTATGTTTACCCAATTGGTCAAGCATGTGATCGAAGAAACCCAGCCCGGTGTGGCAGTCCGTGTGGCCGGTCCCATCGAGGTTCAGAATCACTTCGATACGGGTTTCGTTGGTGTTGCGCAGCACGTGGGCCCGACGCGGCGGGCGGCGCAGGTGCTCATACACCCGGGCCCAGTCCGTGGTGCTGAGAGCTGCCCGCTCATCGGCCTGCGCGTGGAGCAAGATAGCGCGGCACCCCAGGTTCTGCGCTAGCTGCACGTCGGTCAGCCGGTCGCCGATAACGTAGGAATGCGCCAAATCGTAGCCCGCGCCCGGGTCGAGGTAACGGGTGAGCAGCCCCGTCCCGGGCTTACGCGTCGGGGCCGGGTCGTGGGCAAAGCTGCGGTCAATCAAAATCTCGCTGAACTCAACCCCCTCCCCTCGCAGGATATCGAGCATTTTTTGCTGGTAGGGCCAGAAAGTATCCTCGGGGTAGCTCGCAGTACCGAGGCCATCCTGGTTGGTAACCAGCACCAGCTCGTACTCCCCGTCGCGAGCAAGCTGGGCCAGGGCCGTAATAGCACCGGGCACAAAATCGAATTTATGCCAGGCATCAATCTGGAAGTCGGTCGGCGGCTCTATAAGGATGGTGCCGTCGCGGTCGATGAAGAGAACTTTTTTCATGATTTTTTTCTAGACTAGCTACCTAGTGCAAACTCCCGCAGCGCCGCCAGTAGCTTTTCATTCTCCGCGGGCGAGCCCACCGTCAGGCGCAGCGTGCCCGCGCACCCGGGCTGGGTAGTGCGGTTACGCACCACGATGCCGCGGCCCAGCAGGTAGTCGTACACCGCAGTGGCGTCGGGGTGAAAGCGCACGAGCAGGAAATTGGCGGCCGAGGGAAACACCTGCGCCACGATGGGCAGCGCGGGCAGGCGCTCGGCGAGCCAGGAGCGGCCGGTGAGCAGCTGCTGGCGCAACTCCTCAAAGTGCGGGGCGGCGGCCAGCGCGGCCAGCGCGTGCTGCTGGGTGGCTTCGGAAATGTTATAGGGTGGCTTGATTTTGTTGAGGTAGCTGATGATTTCGGGCGAGGCAAAGGCCATGCCCAGGCGCAGGCCAGCCAGCCCCCAGGCTTTGGAAAAGGTTTGCAGCACCACCAGGTTGGGAAACTCCGCGAGCCGCGTGGTCCAGCTCGGGGCGGCGGCAAAGTCGGCGTACGCTTCGTCCACGACGACCAGGCCGGGGAAGCCGCGCAGGATCACTTCGATGGCCGCGGCGTGGAGCAGGTTACCGGTGGGGTTGTTGGGCGAGCAGAGAAACACCAGCTTGGCCGGCGAGGCCAGCACGCGCGCCACGAGGGCGGGCGAGAGCTGAAAGTCGGCGGTCAGGGGCAGCCGCTCGATGCGCACGTCGTTGAGGTTGGCGGCTACCTCGTACATACCGTACGTGGGCGGCAGCAGCAGGATGCTGTCCGGGCCACCGGGCGTGCAGGTGAGCCGCACCAGCAGGTCGATGGCCTCATCGGAGCCGTTGCCCAGGAAAATCTGCGCGGGCCGCACGTGCTTGAGCTGGGCCAGCTCGGCCTTGACGGCGCGCTGGGCGGGGTCGGGATAGCGGTTGAACTGCGCGGGGCCGGCGCTGCCGAGGCTGTTCTCGTTGGCATCGAGCATCACCTGGGCCTCGCCCTGAAACTCGTCGCGGGCCGACGAGTACGGCTTCATGGCCCGGACGTTGGGGCGAATGAGAGATTCTAAATCGAAGGACATACTTCCTGAAATCGGTTGTCATGCTGAACGAAGTGAAGCAGCTCGCTCGCTTCGTTGCAGTCAGGGATTTACTTCTTTTAATCAGCCGTCAATGCCTGCCGGCGCAGCGCCACGGCGTGGGCGTGGGCGTGTAGCCCTTCGGCGGCGGCCATCGGCTCCACCACGGGGGCTAGCGCCAGCAAACCGGCCGGCGCAAGCTGCTGAAAGGTGATTTTCTTATAAAACGAATCGAGCGACACCCCACTGTAGGCCCGGGCGTAGCCGCCGGTGGGCAGCGTGTGGTTGGTACCCGAGGCGTAGTCGCCCACCGCCTCGGGCGTGAGGTGGCCCATGAAGACGGAGCCGGCGTTGTAAATGTCGGCGGCTAGCTCGTCGGGCGCGGCTACGGCCAAAATGAGGTGCTCGGGCGCGTACTGGTTGCTGAACTCCAGCATGGTGGCCACATCGGGCAGCAGCAGGCCCCGGCTTTCGGTGAGCGCCTGACGCGCAATTTCGGCGCGGGGCAGCCGCGGCAGCTGACGCTCCAGCTCCGTCACGACCTCCTTTAGCATCACTTCCGAATCGGTGAGCAGCACTACTTGCGAGTCGGGCCCGTGCTCGGCTTGCGAGAGCAAGTCGGCGGCCACAAAGGCGGGATTGGCACTGGCGTCGGCAATCACTAATACTTCGGAAGGACCAGCGGGCATATCAATAGCCACTCCACGCTGCGCGGCGAGTTGCTTGGCGGCCATCACGTAGCGGTTGCCGGGACCAAAAATCTTGTCTACGGCTGGCACCGAGGCCGTGCCCACGGTGAGCGCGGCCACGGCCTGCGCCCCCCCGGCTTTGATAATCGTGGTCAGCCCCAGCTCCTGGGCGGCGAACAGAATAGCGGGCGCCAGGCGGCCATCGCCCCGGCCGGGCGGCGTGCACAGCACAATCGCGCGGCAGCCCGCGAGCTTCGCCGGAATGCCCAGCATTAATAAGGTACTAAACAGGGGCGCCGAACCACCCGGTACGTAGAGGCCCACCCGGGGCACGGCCACACTGCGCCGCCAGCAGTGCACGCCGGGCATGGTTTCGACCTCAGCCTCCACGGCCGGCGGGCGCTGGGCGGCGTGAAAGGCGGTGATATTCTGAATGGCCTGGCGGATGGCCACCTGCAACTCGGCCGGCACCTCGGCCGCGCCAGCGGCTAGCTCGGCGGCACTCACGCGCAGCTCGTGCAGGTCGGGCGCCCCATCGAGCTGGGCGGCGTACTGGCGCAGGGCCTCGTCGCCCCGCTGCGCTACCTCGTCGAAAATCTCCCCGGCGCGGGCCAGAATGGCGGCGTTGCTACCCGCCAGCGGGCGCTGCTGGAGCGCGGGCCACTGGGCCCGGGTGGGATTATGAAAAATCTGCATACACTTTTAGCTTTTAGCTTATTTTTAAGCTGTTAGCTACTGACTGTTAGTTGTTAGCTTTTTTATAAGAGCCGTCTCTGCTGTCAACAAAGGGAGGCTACCAGCTAATAGCTCTCCGCTAACAGCCCAAAAATTCAACCGACCCGCTTCTCGATGGGCAGCACCAAGATGCCTTCGGCACCAATGGCTTGCAGTTCGCCGGCGATGTGCCAGAATTTGTCCTCGTCCACCACCGACTGCACCGAAACCCAGCCTTCTTCGGCCAGCGGCGTGACGGTGGGCGACTTGATGCCCGGCAGCAGGGCTTTCACCGCGGCCAGGGCCGAGGACGGGGCATTGAGCACAATGTACTTTGAGCGCTGGGCCCGGCGTACGGCCTGCATGCGGAAGCGCAGCTGGTCGAGCAGCTCCTGTTTATCGGCACTCAGGTTGGGCGCGGCGATGAGCGCGGCTTCCGAGCGAAAAATGGTTTCGACCTCGCGCAGGCCGTTGCCGAGCAGCGTCGAGCCGCTGCTCACAATATCGCAGATCGCCTCGGCCAGCCCAATGCTGGGCGCAATCTCAACCGAACCGCTGATCGTGTGCAGGTTGGCTTGTACACCCTGGCCCGCCAGGTACTCCCCAAGCAGCTTGGGATACGAAGTAGCGATGTTTTTGCCCTGCAAGTCGGCCACCGAATCGTAGGTGGCGGCGCGGGGCACCGCCAGGCTCAGGCGGCACTTGCTGAAGCCCAGGGCTTCGACTTGGAGGCGGGCGCAACCGGCTTCGACCAGCACGTTTTGGCCCACAATGCCCAGGTCGGCCACGCCGTCCTGCACGTAGCCCGGTATATCATCGTCGCGCAGGTAGAGGATTTCCAACGGGAAATTGCTGGCCTCGACCTTTAGCTTATAGGAAGAGGAAACGAAACTGATGCCGCACTCGCGGATAAGTTGCAGCGAGTCGTCGGAGAGGCGGCCGGACTTTTGAATGGCTAAGCGAAGCATGGTAGAAAATAAGCTGGCTGCGCGCAAAACCAGCGGCTGGCGGAGCTGCCAGGCGCCGATACGGCCGGGCTAGCCGGGGCGCCACAAGTAAAACCCAAACGAGAAAACTGGAAGTTGCTGACCAAAGCCAGGGCGGCGGTGGAGACGCGAGCGGCGGGCACCAGCGACTACGAGGTAGCGGCCGGCCCGGTGGCCCGGTCTCCTAGCGATGGTGGTGCACGGCGGTCGCCGTAGGCTGCGCGGCCCGCCAGGCGGTCGCCCAGCCCGTGGTCGGGGCCGGCAGCGCGGGGCTAAGGGCAAGCGAAAAGCAGCGAACGGGAGTCATCGTGGGGCAAAGGTAGGTTGGGCGACCGAATAAAAAAGCCCGGCGGCGAAAAAGTGCGGCGAGGCGTAGTCAGCCGTAGGTACTGGCCTTATAGGCCTAGCCCACGCGAAAGCCTGGGCAGGACTTAGGCGGGGCTCGCCAGGAGTTTCCCCAAACTAAAGGGATATTTTCCGCGTTACCAAGAAAAATTTCCGTTACTTTAGCAACGGGTTCTTTGCCAAGCTAATCTTTAGTCGCCATGCCGGTTGTGACCTTCGCCTTTGATAACCGAAAAACGGAAACTGTTTCGGCCACCATTCTCGACTTGTTCGGATCGGCGGAAGCCTCGCATAATGGCCTACGCCTCGTCCTACTCGCCCAGCAGGGCTTGCCCGCGGCCAAGGCACAGGTGGTGAGCAAAGGCCTGGGCCTGGACTTCACGCAAATGGCTAACCTACTGGGCATTACTACCAAGACTTTTCGCCACTACCAGCAGGAAGGCAAACTGCTCGACGCTCCCAAGAGCGAGCAGCTTCTCAAGCTGGCGCAGGTGGCCGAGCTGGGCCAGGAAGTATTCGGCGACGCCGAGTCGTTCAACCGCTGGCTGCAAAAGCCCGCGTATGGCCTGGCGGGCAAGACGCCGCTGGAGCTGTTTTACACCGGCGGCGGCATTGACCTGGTGGCCGATGAGCTCACCCGCATTGCGTACGGCGATTTGGCGTAGCCGTGGAAGTATTTCGCATTTCGGCGCCGCGGTATGCGTGGGGCCTCACGGCCTCGGGCGTGGCCAACCGCTGGAATAGTGCCGGGCAGTTCGTGCTCTACACGGCCGCCAACGCCTCGCTGGCGTGTCTCGAAAACGTGGTGCACCGGGGCGCCGAGGGCTTGCAGGCACCCTTCAAGCTCCTGACGCTGGAGATACCCGAGCCGGTGACCATCGAGGAAGTGACCCCGGCCCTGCTCCCACCCGACTGGCAGCAGGTGACTAGCTACGCCCAGTGCCAGGCGGTGGGTGCGGCCTGGTACCAGCTGCGACGCAGCGCGGTCTTGAAAGTGCCGTCGGCCATTATTCCGTTTGAGGCCAACTACCTCATTAGCACCAGCCACCCGGATTTTAGCCAGATTAAGCTGGTAAGCGTGGAGGATTTTATCTTCGATTCCCGCATCAAGCAAGAGCCCGCGTAAAGGCGCGGGTTTAGCGCAACACCTTGGCCGGGCCCAGTACCCGCTCGATGGCCGCCGCCACTAGCTGCGGGTGGTAGTAATGGGCAAAGTGATCGCCGGGGATTTCCATAAATTCCTCGTCGGGCGGCCGGATAACGTTGTCGCGGCGGGCGTGCACGCGCAGGTCGGGCGGCGTGGTCAGGGGCGGCACCGGCGCAAACAGCACTTGCAGCTGCCGGTGCACATAGCGGCGGGGGTCTATAAGCAAAAGCATTTTCACTGATTTTAGGCATTAAACACGCCGCGATGAACAACGAATTCACACTGAACAGAAAAAACCTAAAGCGCGGATTATAAACTTTCATGACGGCTAAAACCGGGCGATTGCCCGCAGGTTCACCACGCGCTGCGAAAGGTAGCTGGGCACGGCGTAGGTGCGGCCGTTCACATCCTGCAAGTAGCTGTAGCCGGCCACGTTGTTGGCCCCCAGCAGGTTGAGAATTTCCAGGCTGAGCCACAGGCTTTCGAGCGAGGCGAGGTGCGGCTTGGGCGTGTTGCGCAGGCTCACGACTTTGGAGAAGCCCACGTCGAAGCGCTGGTAAGGGCGGGTGAGGGCGCCGTCGCCGCGGTACTGGGGCAGGCCGGGCGGGCTGAAGGGCAGGCCGGTGCCAAACACGAGGTTGGCGTAGCCGCGCACCGAGGGGTTGTCGGGCAGATGGTCCTGGAAGAAGATGCTGGCCGTGAGGCGCTGGTCCTGGGGGCGGCGGATGTAGCCCAGCGTTTGGTAGCCGGTGCGCTTGCCATTGCCATCGTAGGTGGCAGTAGTGTCGCCCTTTTCCTGGGTGGTGAGCAGGCCCAGGCTCAGCCACGACTCGACGCCCTTCACAAACTCGCCACTGATCCGCGTTTCCAGGCCAGCGGCATAGGCGGTAGCGTTGTTAGTGGCGTAGTAGCGCAGCCGCACGTTGTCGACTTCGTAGGGCACCACGTCGGTGAGGTACTTGTAATACGCCTCGGTATTGAGGCGAAACGGCCGGTTCATGAGGTGCAGCTGCACCTCGCGGCCCAGCACGAAGTGCAGCGACTTCTGGGCCCGCAGCTCGGGATTGAGCTGGCCCTGCAGGTTGCGCAGCTCGCGGTAGAACGGCGGCTGGGCGTAAAGGCCCGCGGCTAGCTTCCACACCCGCTCGGGGTGGCGCCGGCTCCGCGCCGCAAACTGCGCCCGCGGGCTGATCACCAGCTGGTTATTAACCGACCAGTAGTGCGCCCGCACCCCATAGGTGAGCGTGGTGAGCGAGTCGATTTGCCAGGTGTGCTGCACGTACCCCTGCGTGCGCTGGCTATTGAGGCCCAGGTCGGCGGCCAGCCGGGTGCGGCGGGCATCGGGCACGTAGCCGGCCGAGTCGGCAAAGCTATACTCATCGATCTGATCGTGAATGACTTCGCGGCCCGTCTTCACGCCCCAACGAATCTGGTGCGGGCCCAGCGGGTCGCCGCCGGGGTTCCAGCGGCCGCGCAGCTCGGCCGTGTACACCCGCGCCGCGAGGTCGTTGCGGGCGTGGTTGAAGGCCGAGCCGATATTGCGCTGGCGCACCGTTTGGTTGAAGTCGGGGCTGGTGGGGTCATTATTTACCTCGGCAAACGTGTAGGCCGCCTCCACGTCCCGAAACTCAAACTCGCGGGTCGTCAGGGCCGAAGCCAGCAGCTCGACTTGCAGGCCGGGGTGGAAATTGTGCTTCAAATCGAGCCCGCCCTGGTACGTGTCGTACTGCATCCGCTCGCGGCCGTCGTAGTAAATGTTGACGCGGGTAAACTGCGAGGCGGCCGTCGAGAACGTCACCTGCCCACTCACCGGCACGAAGCGGTAGTCGTTGTGGGCCGTCACGCCCAGCAGGCCGAGGCTGGTTTTGTGCAGGTCGCCGCCCTTGCGGCCCAAGCCAATATTTACGTACGCCTGGCCGTCGTAGAACGTGGGGTTGTACTGGCCCTGGTTCTGGTTGAGGGCGTTGAACACGTACTGCGCATTTTTGTAGCGCACGCCGGCCAGGTAGCTCACGCGGCCATCGGCCGAGCGCGCCTCGGCGTGGACCGCCCCACCCACGAGGCTGGCCGTGGCCGAGGCCGCAAACTTCTCCGGCTCCTTATACTGAATATCGAGCACCGACGAGAGCTTGTCGCCGTACTTGGGCTGCCAGCCGCCGGTGCTAAAATCGACTTTCTGCACCAGGTCGGGGTTGATGAAGCTCAGGCCTTCCTGCTGTGCCTGCGTCACCAGAAACGGCCGGTACACCTCGAAGCCGTTGACGTAGAGCAGGTTCTCGTCGTAGTTGCCACCGCGCACGTTGTAGGTGCTCGTCAGCTCGTTGTTGCTCACCACGCCGGGCAGCGTTTTGAGAATAGCGTTAAAATCCCCGAAGGGCGACGGGATAACTTTCGCCGTCTGCGGGTCGAGTTGGATAAGGCTCGCCTGCTCGCGCTGGTCGGCGCTGGCCGCCCGGCCACGCACCGTCACGCCGCCCAGGGCTTTGGTATCGGCTTGCAGCGTCAGGCGCAGGGGCTGGCCCGCCCCGTCGGGCAGCCGCAGCGGCTGCCGCTGCGGCAGGTAGCCCAGGCGGCGCGCCACCACGACCACCGACGCCTCGGGCCGCCCGGGCCGGACGAGACGCAGCGTAAACTCGCCCGCCGCCGTGGTGGTGGCACCACCGGGCTGGCCTTCCACGCTTACCACTACCAGCTCCAGGGGCTGGCCCTGGGCATCGCGCACCGTGCCGGTGAGCGTAAGCAGCTGGGGAACCGCGGCGGGGAGCTGCTGAGCCCCGGCGGGGAGCGCCGCCGGCAGCAGGCCAAGTAAACAGAGTAGCGGTAGGTACTTCAAATGCGGGCAGAAAAAGGAAAAGCGCAGCAGAGAACAGCGAACCAAGGCCAGCCGGCACCCGCCGGCTTTTCCTGCCTCATTCGACTTCAGGTACTAGGTAGGAAGGTCGCGCAGGTACTGGCGCAGGCCGGCTAGCGTGGCCACCGGCCCGCCGGGCGACTTAAACACGAAGCTGCCAGCCACCAGCACGTCGGCCCCGGCCTCTACCAGCGGGCCGGCATTGGCCTGGCTGATGCCGCCATCCACCTCGATGAGGGCCGCCGAGCCGGTATCGAGCAGCAGGCTTTTTAGCTCGGCCACTTTCTGCAAGGTGTGAGGAATAAACGTCTGCCCGCCAAAGCCGGGGTTGACCGACATCACCAGCACCACGTCGAGCTCGGTGATAATATCCTGGAGCAGGCTCACGGGCGTGGCCGGGTTGAGAGCCACCCCGGCGGTGCAGCCCAGGCTACGAATCTGCTCGACCACGCGGTGCAGGTGGCGGCAGGCCTCGTAGTGCACCGTAATATTGGTGGCGCCCGCCGCACGGAAAGCCGCCAGGTAGCTTTCGGGCTGCTCGATCATGAGGTGCACGTCGATGGGCTGGCGGGCGTGCGGGCGCAGGGCTTCGAGCACGGGCAGCCCAAACGAGATATTGGGCACGAAGCGGCCGTCCATCACGTCGAAGTGCAGCCAGTCGGCCTCGGCCCCGGCCAGGGTTTGGGCAGTGGCTTGAATATTGGCCAAATCGCTGGCGAGCAGCGAGGGGGCCAGCAGCGGCTCGCGGCGGCCGGAGCCACCCGCAGCGGCGGCGGAAGTAGGTAACGAAGCGCTCATGAAGGGCAAAAGTACGAAGCCGGACAGCCGGGCGCCTGCCCCACTGCCCGGCTTCTACAACGCGGGAAAGTCCGTCTTCTTATCTGGCTGGCCGCACGGCCGGTATCTAGTAATGAGAAAATAAGCTAACAGCTAGCAGCTAAAAGCTACTGGCTGACTAAATGGCTGCCTACTTAGTCGTTCTTTTTCTCGAAGGGCCGCCAGTCCAGCTCACCCGTTTCCTTGCGGCGCAGGAAG
>CAZERY010000030.1:0-3824 GCA_964514915.1 uncultured Hymenobacter sp. | reverse complement strand
CTTTTTCTCGAAGGGCCGCCAGTCCAGCTCACCCGTTTCCTTGCGGCGCAGGAAGTAGCTCTGGTCGTCGTCCTTGTTCTTGCCAAACGTTAAATCGGCGCGGCACGAGAGGCATTTGATGGACGTGTACTTGTACTTGCCCTGCGCCACGCGGCTGGTCAGGTCCAGGTTGTCGGAGCCGCACAGGCCGCAGGCGGCCACGTCCGGAAAACTGAGGCGGTCGTACTCAGCCACCGTTTCGTGGAAGTTATTGCCCTCCACTGTGAAGTGGAACTGCCGGCGCCCGATGCGCTTGGTGGTCATCATCTGTAACATAAAAAAGGAAGTCTATTGACACCTTAAAAGTACGACCGCGCCGGCAGATAGCCAATTATTTTAGGTCATCAAACCTAATTCCATTAGTACCTATTGCCGCACAAAGCGCGCCGTCTGGGCCGCGCCACCGGCCGCCGGCTGCACCACACATTGGTAAGCGCCGGGGGCTAGCTGGTGGGCCGACAGCCGCAGAGCCACCGAGGCGGCGGGGCTGGCCGGCAGAAGCTGCTCGCTCACGGTGGCGCCCCGCACATCCGTGAGGCGCACCCGCAACGCCCGGCCGCGCAAGGCGGCGGGCACGGCCAGGCGCAGCTCGTCGAGGTGGCTGGGGTTGGGGTACACGGCCAGCGCCTCGCCGGCGGCGACGGGCTCAGTGGCCAGCGGGGCGCCGGGATGCAGCAGGTTGTAGGGGGCCACGAAGTTGGGGATGCCGTAGCCCAGCGTGTTATCGGGGTTTTGGGCCTGGGACGCGCCGCGCTCAAGGGCCTGGATCACCTGCTGCGCAGTCAGGGTGGGGTTGGCCTGCCAGAAGCCCGCCACCAGCCCGGCCAGCTCGGGGCAGGCGTAGGAAGTGCCACTGCCGCGCACGGCCGTACCGGCCGCGTTGAGCACGGCCGAGGCCACGCCCATGGCCGAGAGCGTGGGCTTGCGGCGGCCGTCGGCGGTGGGGCCGTAGGAACTGAAGCTGGCGTGGCTGCCCAGCGAGTCGACCGCGCCCACCGAGATAATACTGTCGGCGTCAGCGGGCACGCCGATGTAGTGCCAGCTGTTGCCGCCATCGTTGCCGGCCGAGTTGACGACGACCATGCCCGCCCGGGCGGCGCCGAGCGCGGCGCAGCTGCTAATGGCGATGCGGCCCGTGAGGTCGGCGTAGCGGTACGAAAGCGGGGCGTAGTCGAAGGAATTATACCCCAGCGACGAGCTGATAACATCTACCCCCACCGAGTCGGCGTACTCGGCGGCGGCCAGCCAGTTGGCTTCCTCGATGGGATACTCGCTGTTCACGTCTTCCGTGATGCACAAATGGAAGCTGGCGTGCGGGGCGGTGCCCACGTAGTAGCCGGGCAGCTCACCGCCGATGAGACTCAGGCAGTTGGTACCGTGGCTGTTGCGCAGGTACACGCTGCGGCCACCATCCACGAAGTTGCGGGTACTCAGCACGCGGCCCTGCTGCTGGCTGGCCTGGAGCGCCGAGAGTTGGTCGGCCCCCGGAAAGCCCCCGTCGAAAACGGCAATCTGCATCCCTTCGCCTTGGTAGCCAGCTCGGTGCATGTCGATAGCCCCGATGAGCTGGGCCTGGGCGTAGGCCGGGCCGTAGGTAGCGCGGGGCGTGGTAGGCACGGGCGGCGCGGGCGTGGGCACCACGGCGGCGGCGGCCCGGGGTGCCTGCGGCACTACCAGGCTCAGGAGCTGGGTGCTTGCCACGATGGGCAGCTGCGCCACCCGCCCCAGGGTAACCGAGTCGCAGGCCAGCACCGCCCCGTTGAGCCAGCGCGAGGTGTAGAGCACCTGCGGGCTCCCGCTCACGGCGCGCACCTGGGCCAGGTAGGTGGGGCTCACCGGCAAGTCGCGCGGGCGCACCACAATGCCCTGGCGGCTACGCCGGGCCAGCGCCCGCGCCGACAGAAACGCTTGCGGCTGGCTTACCGAGTAGGGCGTGCCGGCTTTGTCTTTAAAGTACACGAAGTAGCGGCGCTGGGCGGGCGCCGCCGTCTGGGCCCGGGCGGCCGGGAACCCGCCCAGCACCAGCGCTAGTAGGGCGACGGCCGCGCAAAGAGTTTTTTTCACGGGGAAGAAAGGCAATTAGTAGGGAATGAGCCGCAGCGGATTTAGCAACAGGCGACGGGCGGCGCAAACAAAGCCCTGGTTTACCCTGCGCCGCTGCACGAGCAGCCCGGCGACCAACCGCCGGACAGGACCGGCTTAATCGTCATCGCCGGCTAAATAGTGCCGGTTTCCAGCAGTGTTTCGAAGCGGGAATGGCCGTTTTGCACGATGCCGGGCGTCAACTTGTACGAAAAATCGGGGTTGACAGTGTACGTGTAGTAGCTGAAGCGCCGCCGCTGTACCAGGCCCACCCCCTGGGCATACACCTGCTGCAAGCCGCGCTGGTAGTACACGTTCACGTCGGGGGTGCCCACCGTGGCCGGGGGCTGGGCAGGCAGCGTATCGTAGGTCAGGGCGGTGGCTTCGTAGCGCTGGCCACCCTGGCCGCCCACGGGCCGCGTGGTGTAGGGCGTGCCCACCGTGGCCCCGTAGGCCCGGGTCAGGTTGGTGATGGAGTCGGGCACGCCCGTGGCCTGGGTATTCACGGTGAAGGCCGTGGCGTTCCACGCCTTGCCGGCCTGCAAGGGATAGATGAGCTCCACGGTGCGCAGGTTGTTGCGCGTCAGCAGCACGGCCCGGGGCAACTTCTGCACCACCAGCACACTATCGTCGACCCAGCTGGCGCTGGCCGAAACTCGCCGGGAGCGCACGAGGCGGTAGGCGGGCTGGCCAGCAGCATCGGTAAACTGCTCGCTCACGCGTTCCCGGAACTGGTAGTTGCTGACCGTAAGCACCCCGTTGGTCCAGCTAGAGTCGGCCACCGCGTAGGTGCGGTAGGTGCTGAGTACCACCGGAAAATAATCGACGGCCGGCACCGGCGTCACCACCTCGTGGCGACAGCCGGCTAGCCCCGCCACAACGGCTAGCCCCAGTACTCCTCCCTGCAACTTCAAAGGAGAAAGCGCGCGAAAACGTAGATTCATACAAGAAAAACTAACAAAAAAAATACCTTGCCGGCAGCTGAGCGCAGCCACCGGCAAGGTACTAACGGCCAGGCGTAAGCCGGCAGTAGCTACTCGCCAGCCAACGCGGCGATGGCCGCCGCCTCAGGCACTTCGCCGATGACGTGGCGCGCTATCCAGCCGCCGCCCAGCACGTCGTCGCCGTCGTAAAACACGGCCGCCTGGCCCGGCGTGATGGCGTGCACCGGCTCGGGGAAGTAAATGTGAATCGCATCGCCACTTTGCTCCAAAAAGGCCGGCGAGCCGGCGTGGTGATAGCGCACCTTCACCACGGCCGGCACCAGGCCGCGGCCTTCGAGGCTAGCCAGCTTGCCCATGTTGAGCTTGTGCACCGTGGTGGCGGTGCTGGCCAGCTCCTCGTAGTTACCGAGCACTACTTCATTCAGCTCGGGCCGGATGGCCGTGACGTAGGCCGGAAAGCCCAGCGCAATGCCCAGGCCTTTGCGCTGCCCGATGGTATAGAACGGGTAGCCTTCGTGGTGGCCCACCTCGGTGCCGTCGGCCAGCACGAAGCGGCCACCGGCCACGCGGTCTTCGAGGCCCGGCACGCGGCGGCGCAGAAAGCTGCGGTAGTCATTATCGGGAATAAAGCAGATTTCGTAGCTCTCGGGCTTGTTGACGAGGGCCGTGAAGCCCCGGCGGCGGGCCTCGTCATAAATCTCCGACTTGCGCATGGCCCCCAGCGGAAACAGCGTGCGGCTCAGGCTCTGCTGCGTCACG
>CAZERY010000029.1:0-23229 GCA_964514915.1 uncultured Hymenobacter sp. | reverse complement strand
CGATGGTTGACCTGGCGTTTCTGCTGGTAACATTCTTTATGTTGACCACGCAGTTCCGCCCCGATGAAGCTGTAGTGGTAGACCCGCCGTCTTCCACCTCGGACCTTCGGGCTCCTGACAGCGACATTCTGACGCTTACGATTGACAACAAGAAGCGCGTCTTCTTTGGCTACGACAAAGGTCCTGTGAAGGAAGCTGCTATTAAGGCAGTAGGTGCCAAGTACGGCGTGACCTTCACTCCTGCTCAAATCAAGCAGTTTGCTTTGCTTCCCAACTTCGGGGTGCCAATCACGCAGCTTGGTTCGTACCTGGATAAGGATACTGAGCAGCGCAAGGCGCTTAACAAGGGTCTGCCTGGCGTACCCTACGACTCGCTCAACAACCAGATGATTGACTGGGTGCTAGAAGCTCGTAAGGCTAACGCAGCCCTCTTCAAAAAGCCGACTTTCCTGGCTATTCGAGGCGATGGTAACGCTGATGTCCAAACTGTGCAAACCGTTATTAAGGAGCTACAGGAAAAAGACATTAATCGCTTTAACCTCGTGACGAGCTTGGAAATGAAGCCAACATACGTAGGTAAATAACCTTTTACTACCATGGCAGAAATCCAACAAAAAGGCGGCGACTCCGGTAAGGGAGGCAAGAAACGGGCGAAAAAAATGTCGACTAAAATCGACATGACGCCCATGGTGGACCTTGCCTTCCTGTTGCTCACCTTCTTCATGCTCACCACCACCTTTGCTAAGCCCAACGTGATGCAGCTCACGATGCCAGTAAAGGATAAAAATATCAAGGACGACGAGCAGACTAAAATTAAGGCTTCGCAAGCCGTAACGATTATTCTGGCTCCCGACAACAAGGTGTTTTACTACTTTGGCCTGAACGAACCCACTGACAAGAGTGTGGCTGTGCCCGAAGTGAAAGTGACTGACTTCTCGGCCAACGGCATCCGTAAGGTATTGCTCGACCGCCAGCAGCAGCAGCCCGAGCCCATCATTCTTATTGAGCCCTACGTCTATGAAGGCAAGGAGGCGAAGTATAAGAATATGGTGGATATCCTGGATGAGATGAACATTACCAACCAGAAAAAATACGCGTTGATAAACATCTCGAAGAAAGACGTTGACCTCATCAAAAAACAGAATTTGCTATGATGGACAATGCGCAGCTGGCTGGTGCCAGCTTGAATGATATCGTATTTGAGGGCCGCAACCGCGAGTATGGCGCCTATCAGCTACGGCGGATATATGGCCGTAACGTAACGCGTGCGCTCATCATTGGAGCGGCATTACTAGCGCTGCTGATTTTCGTGCCGGCCATCGCCAAGTACTTGGAGGACCAAAAGCCGAAGGAGGTTCTTAACCTCAAGGAAAACGTGCTGATGGATGCCCCTCCCTTGGATGAGACCAAGCCCCCGCCCCCGCCCCCACCGCCCGAGGCGCCACCACCCCCACCGCCTAAGCTCACGACCATCAAATTCACGCCGCCCGTCGTAAAGAAGGACGAAGAAGTGAAAAAAGAGGAAGTGCCTGACCAGGAAGAGCTCAAGGATAAAACGGTAGCTACTGTGTCGGTAAAAGGCAACACGGATGCTCCTGACCTAAGCGACCTAAGTGGCGAAGGCAACAAGGTGGTAGAGGAAGTAGTAGAGAATAAGGTTTATACCTACGTAGAGCAAATGCCAGCTCTCCCCGGCGGTGGCGGCATGGGTGCTATCGTAGCAGCCATTCAGAAGAACTTCCGCTATCCCGCTGTGGATTTGCGCAACCAAGTAGAAGGCCGCGTATTCGCTAGCTTTACGGTTGATGAAAACGGTGATATCTCCGACGTAAAGATTGTCAAAGGCTTGACTGGTACGGTCGATGCCGAAACGATTCGCTCTATTAAAGGGCTCCCGAAGTTCATTCCTGGCAAGCAGAACGGCCGAGCAGTAAAAGTATCGTTTACGGTACCAGTAACGCTCAAAATTCAATAGCAGCCTCGTTAAAAAAAAGAGTCCCGCCTGCCAAGCAGACGGGACTCTTTTTTTATGTATTTATTCCAGCGCAACGTGTGGAAAAGCTTGGGAATCAGCATCTACTAAGTAGCCAGATGCCACCAGTAGGCTGGTAATCAACTCCCCCTTATTCCACACTCTTATGTCGCTTCTTCCTGATTCCTTTACTGCCTCGCTCGATGATGTCGTATTTGAGGGCCGCAATCAAGCTTATGGTGCTTACCAGCTGCGCCAAGGATATAAGCAGAATATAGCTTCGGCTGGTGGCATTACATTGGCAGCATGTACTCTACTACTACTGGCCTGGCTAATATGGCCGCCTGCTCCGTTTAAGCCCTTAGTTGAGACCTCAGGTACTGTAGAACTACTAAGCCCGCCGTCACCTATTCTTGAAAAGCCCAAGCAGGCAGTCTCTGCGCCACCGCGCCAGGCTCATGCGGTGCCGACTCACTCGGTAACTACTCTACCTACCCAGGTAGTTAGCGAAAAGCCTCTTTTGCCTGCTCTTAAACCAGTGGCCGCCACCGAAGATTTAGTAGATGCCCCGACTAGCCCTGCCATCAGTAATACTGCCTACGGATCACTTGAAGAAGTTGCGAGCAGCACCAGCGATGGTAGCGTGGCCGATACGGCCCCGGTAGCGACAGGCCCTTACGTAGTGGTAGAGAAAATGCCGGAGTTTGCTGGCGGGCAAGCAGCTCTGCTGCGCTACTTACAAAAAAACTTGCGCTACCCCACTACTGCGCTAGCTGCCCAGGCTGAAGGCCGCGTTTTTCTCAGCTTCGTTATTCAAGCTGACGGCACTATTGCTGACGTAACGATTTTGAAAGGGCAGGGATACGGCCTTGATGAGGAAGCCCAGCGGGTAGTGCGCCAAATGCCCGCTTGGACGCCTGGCTACCAAAGTAAGCACGCTATAGCGGTTCGTTTCACGTTGCCTATCACGTTTAAAATCCAGTGATATGTTGAGCAGCCAACTCCGTAAGTTGGGATAAGCCAACTTTTGTGCCCTTTTTTGCAATCTGATTCTCCACCCGTGCCAGCGCCCGAACATTTTGGGCCCTGGCGCGGGTTATGGGTGCCCACCCTTTGCTTTGCACAATGCCTATTTCCACCACTGAGGAGCGCCTGGGTTCACCCCAACGAATTGTGCGTTTCTTCACGCTGTTTATGTCACTGGTTTATGTGGCCTTGGGCACTTGGTTTTGGCTGACTGCCTACCGGCCCTCGCCCGCGGGCGCGCTATTGCCGCTGGGGCCCAAAACCCGTATGGTGCTCGGCACCGTGTTCATCCTTTATGGCCTCGTTCGCTTCGTGCGAACACTCCGCACGCAGTTCCGCAAATCCACTCCCGATGATGACTTCAGTTAATCTGCTTGCTCGCCTCAGCCGCTTTACGCTAACTGCCTGCCTGCTAGCTACGGCTTGCCTGCTTCCGAGCTGCCACCCCAACCGATCGGCTGGCACTAGCGAAGACGCGACTGATACGCCAACCAGTGGCCACGTGGGCATTAGCGTCGATGAAACGTTTGCCCCTGTAATGGAATCGCAGGTCGATACCTTTCAGAAGCTGTATCCCGATGCGCATCTCAAGACTTCTTATCAGCCCGAAGACAATGTCTTCTTAGATCTGCTCAACGATAAGGTGAAAGTCATTGTGGCCTCACGGATGCTCAATGCCGAGGAAACCAAGGCACTAGATAGGCAGCAGATGCTACCCAAAGTATCTAAGATTGGCATCGATGGCCTGGCCATTATCCTGCATCCTTCTAATCCCGACTCTCTGCTCACTATTGCGCAGCTACGCGACATTTTTGGGGGTAAAACCACCCAATGGAGCCAGCTGAGCGGTCAGAAGAAGCTTAGCGCTATCAACGTTGTGTTTGATGCCAACCGTAGCAGCACGAGCCGCTTCCTGCGCGATTCGTTGCTGCGAGGCGGTACGCTTAGCCCCAAAGCCTTCGCGGCGCAGTCTAATGCCAAGCTGCTCGACTACGTAGCTAGCCATCCCAACGCCATCGGTGTAGTAGGAGTGAACTGGATTTCTGACCTCGACGACCCTAACGTACGCGGTTTTCTGCGCAAGGTGCGGGTGGCTGGTATTACGGCGCGCCCCAACCCTACCAAAGACGATTTTATTCAGCCTTACCAAGTCTACCTGGCCCAGAAAACCGCCGAGCAGCTGCGCGATAATCCTGACTTGCAGAACTACCCACTGCGGCGTGATATTTACGCCATTAGCCGCGAAGCCCGGGCGGGGCTGGGCTCAGGCTTTGTTTCTTTTATAGCGGGGCAGAAAGGGCAGCTTATCTTTCAGAAATCTGGCCTAATGCCAGCCAATGTGCAAGCTCGCATCGTCACTACCCCGAAGCGCTAATTGAACTGGAACAGCCTTCACCGCGTAGTAATACACCCACTCTTCACCTGATTCTCCCTTTTTTTCTTCACTCTATGTCTTTCAAGCCCTGGAAACCGCTGCTGCTAACCGCCCTCTCTACAGGGGCCGGCGCTACGGCCGCTACCGCCCAAACTGTAGCTACCGCCCAAAAAGCAATTGAGCTTGGCCGCTATAATGAGGCCCGCGCCGACCTGCGTGGCAACACCACGCCCGAAGCCAACTTTGAGCTTGGCCGCATCTACCAAATGCGTGAGCTTGACGACTCCGCCTCCTATTACTTCAGCCGCGCCGCTGGTAGCACTCCCTTTGGGATGGTAGCCGATGGCCGGGCTCTTCTGGCCAAAGGCCGGGCTTCGGAAGCGGATGTGAAATTTGACGCGGCGGCCAAAGCTACCAAGAACAAGGACCCGAAAGTGCTGACGATGATCGCCCAGGCTTATGCCGAGTCGGACGACATTAAAGACGTAACCAAGCCTCTGACCTACGTAGAGGCTGCACAAGCCGCCAACAAAGGCAAGGACGACCCGGCGCTGATGATAGCCCGCGGTGACTTATATCTGAAGCGCGACAACGGGGGCGGGGAAGCGATGAATAGCTTTGATCGCGCTACCGCTGCCAACGCTAACAACGCGGAAGCCTACTACAAGAAAGGTGTGCTGAGCGTGCGTAGCCGCAATGGTGCTGCCGCTAAGGAAAACCTGGACAAAGCCATCGCTCTCAACCCAGACTATGCGCCCGCTTATAAGGAGCTAGCTGAGATGTACTACTCGGCTGGACAATATCCTAAGGCGCTGTCGACCTTCCAGCAATACCAAACGAAGGCCGAGAAGTCGACCAACACAGATGCTGAGTACGCTTCGTTTCTGTACCTGACTAAGAAGTACCCCGAGTCGCTGGTAGAGGTGAATAAGGTATTGGTAGTGGAGCCGAATAACTTGACGATGAATCGCCTTAAGGCTTATTCGCTGTACGAAACCAGTGACTATACTGCTGCCGCTGCCGCCATGGACCAGTATATGAAGGTTGCGCCCGCTGATAAGATCATCCCGGAAGATTATTCTTATCAGAGCAAGATTTTGCTAAAGGCTGGCCGCAGTGATGAGGCGCTGTCGGTACTGCAAAAAGCTATTCCGCTGACCACTGACCCAGCCAAGAAGGCCGATCTGCAAAACGATTTGGCTTCGGCTTATGTCGCTAAAAAGAACTACCCGGCGGCTATTGCCATCTACCGGCAGAAAACTAACCCTGACCTAGCTGACCAGTTCCGCCTGGGTAGTGCCTACAGCGGCAACAAGCAGTATGCGCAGGCTGATAGCGTTTACAATATTATTTCAACCGCTAAGCCGACCTACGCACCCGCTTACCAGGCTCGCGCCCAGGCCAATTTCAACCTGGACCCTGACTCGAAGAAGGGCTTAGCTAAGCCTTACTACGAGAAGTACCTGGAGCTAACCAGCGCCGACCCCACTAAGTATCGTAGTGGCATCATCGAGGCCAATAACTACCTCGGCTACTACAACTTGTCGCAGGGCAACAAAGCTGCTGCCACGCCTTACTACCAGAAGGTGCTGGAGCTTGACCCTACCAACAAGGATGCTACCGGCGCTATGCAAATAATCAAGGGCGTTGGCGCCAAGAAGCCTGCTACCACGACCGCTCATAAGAAGTAAGTCGCGCCGGATACCTAAAAAAGGCCTTCATTGCATTGCAGTGAAGGCCTTTTTTAGGTCCAATGTCGCGTCTGGGTATAGGTTGACAGCTTTTCCCCAAGCTGTCATGCAAGCACCCGAAGAAAAACGAAGTAGACGCCGCCAGCGCGCCTACAGCCTGGCCTTTAGCTTGGCCGTGGCAGGCGAGGTCGCCCGTGGCGAATTGAGTAAAGAGCAAGCCAAGTACCGTTACGATAGCCCAGGGCGCTCGACCGTGCTGGGGTGGTGCCGCCCGTAGGCTACCCACTTTGCTGCCTTTCAGCAGGCCCGGCGCCCTTCCCCCGGCCAGCCCCCAGCCGGGGCGCCGCCCCCGGAGCAACGCATCAAGCAGTTAGAAGTGCCGTTGTGCGACCAGCAACGACCGTGCGAGAAGCAGTTGCAGAACGAGCAGGAGAAAAACCTGCTTCTGCGCACGATGCTGCCGAGCGCCCCAAGCTCCCCCGGCTGGGCACGCGCAAGCTGGTGCATAAAATCAGGCCGCGCCGGCGCGTTCAGGGTGTGGCCACTGGGCGCCGCCCTTTTTACGCGCCTGCGCCGTTGCCACTTGCTCGTGCCCCGCAAGCGCAGCTTTACCAAGGCCATCGATTCGCCTCCCCAACCTGGTCAAAGACGCCCCGAAGCCCACGGCCCCGAACCACCTCTAGGGCAGTAATATCCCCCCTTGCCTACGCCCTCAGGCACGGGGTACCTGAGCCTGAGCTTGGTTACGGACGCTTAGTCACGCAAAATCGGCGGCGCCCACGTGCCTAGCAGCTTGCAGACGCTGGCTGCCTGGCGGCGCTGGCCCAAGCTGTGCGCCAGGCAGGCACCACCGTCACGGGGGCCTTCACCTCTCTGACCGCGGCAGCCAGGCTTGCTCCGATGCCGAGCAAGTTGCCCTGCAAGCCGCTGGCCTACGCTGCTCCACGACCGACGGCTACGCCTGCGACCAGAACGCACGGGCCGAGCGCGGGAACGGTATTCGGAAAGACGAATTCCTGTTTACCCTGCCCGACGACCTGGCCCAGGCTCGTCTGCGGGTACAGCAGGCCGTCCACCTCTACAACGAAGAACGCCCGCACTTACCTACCTAACCCCCACCCAAGTCCATCAGCAAGCAAAAACCCCCGCCGGAAAATCCGAACGGGGGCCTTGCCTTATTCCTGTCAACTTTAGACGCACGAGACAGCTATAGGTGGTTCGCAGGTACTCGGCTATCGAACGTTGCCGCCGGTAGCCTCGCGGCCATCGTTGCCGTCGCGCGAGCCATCGGTGGTGTTGGCGGCTACGTCACTGGTGCGGGCACGATCGGTGCCCATATCGGCACCGGCCTCGTGCACCGGGCGGGTGGTTGAGCTGGTAGGTGAGCCCAGGCCTGCGTCGGTGGCCGACTGGTGGGCACCAACCGGCGCGCTGGGGTAGTTAGTGGTGCCCGCATTCTTGGCCGACTGGTTGGTGGCCGCGGCCGAGCGGGTTTCCCAAGGCTGGTAGGCCGCCACCTTGGTTACATCCGATGCACCCGTTTTACGCAGCTCGTCATCCGACACTATGGTCGAAGCTTTCGTGGCTTCCCACTCGTGAAACTTATCCAGCTCATGCTTGATGGACGTCGAGAACCAGGCTAGCAGCGCTACGTCGTCGAGTAGGCCCACTACCGGAATAAAGTCGGGAATCAAGTCGATCGGCGACAGGAAGTAGATGAGTACCGCCACGGCGGCCGCCACCGTAGTGCCCGGCACGCCCGTGTATTCGCCCGCTACGCTTAGCTTGATGAGGCGAAACAGGCTTTGCAACGTTTCCCAGGCTTCGTGGGCCAAAGTGCCGATTTCCTTTTTTTCACGGGCCTTGTTAAAGGCGTCGAGTAGCAGCGTTTTGAGGCGCGTGGGCTGCTTAATATAGCTTTCGGCCGAAGCCAAAAATTTCTTGAAAAGGGCCGAGGCAGCAATGTCGTTGCCGCGGGGCGGAGGTGAGCTAGTAGTAGCCATGCGAAAAAACGGGATGAAGGACAGCGGCAACAAGGCCACCCGAGGCCTCTTACTCTATTCACTGCCTCAGAGTTTATCGGGCCACAAAAAAAGCGGCCCTTGGCAATACTGCCAAGGGCCGCTGCTAGCTACCTAGCCAGTGGGCAGCTTTTTAAAGTACTCGCTAGTCGAGCTGGGTGTTGGCGGCGGCCGACAGCAGCGCAGCCGTTTCGGCGGGCGTGGCGTCGGTGGGCAGGCCCTGGGTGCCAGCTACGCGGCCCGCCGCGTAAAAATTGCGGTGGTAGTAGGCTTGGTTGAGCGAGCTGATCATTACGCCACCGTTGGTAGCCGAATGCGCGAACTTGCCGTCTTTCAGATAAATACCCACGTGATAAATATTACCGCGGCCGTGGCTGAAGAATACCAGATCGCCAGCTTTCATATCGCTCTTCGCTACGCGCTGCACGGTGTTGAACATCGAGCGCGAGCTACGCTTGAGCGTGATGCCGTATACCTTGTGGAAGACTTGCGTCACAAAACCCGAGCAATCGGTGCCGCGGCGCGAGTTGGCGCCGTAGCTATACGGAGTGCCGATCCAGTCCGTAATGGTTTGCAGTAGGCTCTTATTCTCGGTATGAGCCAAGTGGAGCCCCAGCGTCTGGTTGTAGTAGCCGTAGGCCAGCGAATCGCGTGAGGCCGCCACCTTAGCAGGCTCGGGGCTAGCTGGGCTATCGGAATCGGTGAGGCCGGAAAGCAGAGATGCCTCGGCGACAGCCGGGGCCGGAGCGCCAGCCGAAGCCGGAGCATCGGGCATTTTTTCGAAGCAGAAGGAGAGCGCTAGGGAAGCAGCGGCGAGGCAATACAGCAGGGATTTCTTCATTGTCCGTCGTTGGGGGTGAGCACCGGCCAGCGCCCTAAAAGCTGGCTAGCCGGGTAAGAATGGAGGCAGTCTGTTGCGCTAGGCAGGGCCGCGTGAGCAGCAGGAATAAGGATGGATGAATCGTGGGCAACTACCTTTTTAAATAAACTCAAGTAGGTAGTCGACGGCCAAAGCTAAGCAGTAGCTTTAGATGATCCCTCCTTTTCCTAAGAAAAAAGCTCCTATTAAGAGAAAAATACTGATTAAAAATCAAAAAATACCCATTCCCTCTGCAACCAGGGCCTTCCCCCCTCGTAGTTTTGCCCGAATCTTACACGATGAATCCTCCCCGCACCCTTGTTAATTCGCCCCTGGCTCGCATTGCCCGCCTGGTGCTGGGCGGCGCCCCACGCGTAGCTATGGTGCTCGGCCAAACCGTTCACCTCAGCGGTGCCACCCGCGAAGAATTCTTGGCCGACGCCGAGTGGGTGGCCCACGAAGAGGTGCACCTGCGCCAGGTACGCGACCTGGGGCTAGCCCGCTTTCTATATGAATATTTACTAGAGTCGGCGCGGGTCGGCTACTACCAGAATAAGTTTGAGGTAGAAGCGCGAGAGGGTGCTCGGCATTTCGTGGAGCACCGCGTCAGAAACTAGAAAAGGCGGCTATGCTTCGCATAACCCCCTCTTTGTCAAAATATTTATCGCTACGATTTACAATTGAGCTAGCCGGCCGCCATCCACGGCCAGCGTGCTGCCGTTGATGAAGTTGGCTTCGTCGGAGGCCAGAAAACAAATAGCAGCAGCTAGCTCATCGGGCGTACCGATTTGGCCGGTTATTTTTTCGGTGCCGTTTACCACGTTAGGGTTGCTGCGCAGCATGGGCGTTTCGACGGCACCGGGCGCTACGGCGTTGATGCGGGCCTGGGTGTAGGGCACTTCCAGGCTAAGGCCGCGCACAAAGGCTTCGAGGCCGCTTTTGCTGGTGGCGTAGGGCGCCACGTTGGGAGTACTTTGGAAGGCGTGCACCGAGCTGATAGCCACCACGGCGCCGCCTTTCATGTGGGGCACGCAGAGCTGGCACAGCCGAAATAGTGCCCGTAGGTTCACGTTCATCACCTGGTCCCAGTCGGCGGGGTCGAGCTCCAGAATGGGCGTAAAAGTCATCATGGCCGCGTCGTTTATCAGCACATCGATGCGCTGGTAGCGGGCTAGCGTAGTATCGACAGCGTGCACGAGGTCGGCGTCCTTGCCTACATCAGTCTCAATAAATAACGCCTCACTGCCACCGGCCTTAATTTCGGCTTCTACCGAGTGGCCGGCTTTTACTTCGCGGCCTAGGCAGATGACGGTAGCTCCTTCGCGGCCCAGGCGCACGGCGGTGGCCCGGCCAATACCAGAAGTAGCCCCGGTGACGAGGCATATTTTATTCTGAAAACGAAACATGAATACGGATAATACAGGAGCTTAGCAAACGGTCTCGCCCGCTGGTTGTTTCCCGGCCGTTGGGGTCGGGATTAAAAACGCTCCTGCTTGCCGGGTGGCGGCCAGCCACCAGCCAGCTGCCGCCGTACTGTAGCGCCTATGACTAGCCCCTGCTTATTACTGGCTGCCTTGTCGCCTTTCGACTGGCGGCGGCTCTGGATTTCGGATGATGCGCCCGCCAGCTTCATGTTTGAAATCGCCTTTCGGTGCGTGGTCATGTTTTTGCTCACCATCGGGGCGTTGCGCATTTTGGGTAAGCGCGGGGTACGGCAGCTCTCCCTCTTCGAGTTTGCGCTGATCCTCGTGCTGGGTTCGGCCGCTGGCGACGCGACCATCTACCACGACACGCCGCTGCTGCACGCGGTGGTAGTATTTGCGGTAATCATTGCGCTGTATGTGTTATTCAACTACTTAACCGATAAATTCCCCCGCGTCGAGCGGTTGCTGGAAGGCGAAGCCGAGCTTATCATTATCGAAGGGAAAATTGACTTGGCGGCCTTTGCGAAGGCCAGCCTCACGGGGCAAGAGCTGTACGGGCAACTGCGGCAGCTTCAGGTCGAGCACCTGGGGCAGGTGCGCCGGCTCTATATCGAAGCCACCGGGGAGATCAGCGCTTTTTTCTTTGAGCCCGGCGATGAGCATTCGGGCTTGCCCATCTGGCCCGAGCTCTACCAGCACCCGCTATTTGAACTGCCCCAGGCCGGGCAGTATGCTTGCCACGCCTGCGCTACCGTGCGCGCCCTACCCAGCGGGCCTGCTTCGGCCCCGTGCCCGCGCTGCAACCGCGCCGATGGCTGGCTACGCCGCGCGCTGGTTAAGAGGACCTTGGCCCTACCGCAGCGCAACCCGCTGGCCCTTCCTTACGAATACTAAATGGGTCGGCACACCAGTGGTGTCCAGTTACTCCTATTTCTTTATCCTTTCTTAGCTCATGCAACCCATATCCACTCAGCCCCACGGCAACCAGGCCGGTTCGGCTTCTTCGCACGCCACTCCTCATTCGGATCAGACTTCGCCCGTAGATCCTCACTTTTCTACCACGGCAGCGCACGCCACCGGCGATACGCCTTACCCAAGTGCCAGCCCGGCCCAGCCCGCAGCAAGTGGCCTGCAAAGCAAGCTGAACGATGTAGTAGCCAGCGGTAAAAAATGGCTCAACGACTCGGGCATTGCCGACAAAGCTCAGCAGCTGCCGCAGACGGCCAAAGACCTCGGCAGCAAGGCAGTAGCTAGCGTCAACGGCCTTACTACTACGCAGAAAGCAGTGGGCGTAGGCTTGCTGGCCGCAGGCATTGCCTTCCTGGCTACCCGGGGCAAAAAGCATAAAAAGCATCAGTCGGACGATGGCGACTATCGCCGCCGCCCGCGCCGCTCGCCCTTCGATCATCAGCCCCACACCAAAGACGGTGACTACGCCTACGACCCCAGAGGCCAGCGCCCCTGGGGCACTTCGCGCTACGGCACGGCGGCTGCGCCAGCCGGCAAAGCCCGCGTGAACTCGGGCAGCGGCTATACTTCGTCGCCGGCCGCGTCGCACAGCGCCGACCATGGCCGCACTACTACCAGCCGTAGGACTAGCGTGGGTAGCAGCTCGTACGGCAGCAGCCAGCGCCGCGACCAGGGCCCTAGCTCGGGCAGCCACTACGACGTAAATACCTCGGGCCAGCAGAATCCTAACAACGTTGGCTAGCCCAGGAAGGCCTATTGGCTCACTAGGTTAGTGAAGCGTATTTACTACTGCTTATTCTCAAGGACCGGTTGCTGATGCAGCCGGTCCTTTTTGTTGTAAACTTGCCCGTCTATGCTCTTCTACACCTTTATGAAGCCCGTGGTGCGCCTGGGGCTGCGCGTATTTTTTCGCCGCCTCGAAGTGCGCCATCCCGAGCGCTTACGCTTGCCAGGGCCGCTCATGCTGTGCAGCAACCATCCCAATACCCTGATGGACCCGCTCGTGACGGCGGTGCATCGCCGCCAGCTCGTCGCGTTTTTGGTCAAGAGTACGCTTTTCCAAAACGCTATCCTCGGCGCTATTATGCGTTCAGTCAACTGCATCCCCATCTACCGGCGGCAAGATGCGGCAGCCGGTGGAGCTAGTGCCTTAACGGCCAGGGAGCTAGCCACCAACAACGAGGCTAGCTTCGGCCGCTGCTATGACTATCTGGAACACGGCGGTACGGTCATGATTTTTCCGGAAGGCACCAGCGTGAGCGAGCGCCGCCTACGCCCGCTCAAGACGGGCGCGGCCCGCATTGCCCTCGGCACCGAGGCCAGGCACGACTTTAAACTGGGCTTGAAGCTGGTGTGCGTGGGTACCAACTACTTCGACCCTAGCAAATTCCGCTCTGACGTACTGCTCAATGTGGCTCCGCCCATTATCATTGCCGACTACGCCGAGCGCTACTACCAAGACCCTCACGCCGCGGCCGACGAACTGACCGAGGAAATTCGCCGGCGCCTCACGCGCCGCCTCGTCATCAGCCGCGACGCGGCCGACGACCAGCTCGCCCAGCAGATCGAGCGCACTTTTGGTGATCACCTCAACCCCGACGACGATCCCAGTACGCTGTACGACAACTTCCAGCTCAGCCGCACCCTGCTCGATGCCGTGGCTTGGTTTGAGCAGCATGACCCCGGCCGACTAGCTACTCTGCAAGCTGCGCTGGGCAGCTACTTGGCCACTTTACAGCAACATAAGCTCGACGACGAAGCCCTTGACCAGAGCCACCGCCCGGGCACGCGCTTGCTCGACTATCTCAATCTGGGGCTGGGCCTACCCATCTGGCTCTATGGCTTGCTTACCAACTACCTACCGTACGAAATCCCGTCGCAGGTAGCCTACCGCGCTACCGAGGAAACCGAGTTTATCGCCGCCATTATGCTGGCAGTGGGCATGGTGACCTTCCCGCTAGCCTACGCGCTGGAGGCCGCCGCAGTGCAGCATTGGTTCACGCACGACTGGCGCCTTACTGCCTTGTTTGTCATTAGCTTACCTCTTGCCGGGTTCTATGCGCTCAGCTACTGGCAAACGCTGAGCGCCCGCCTCAAGCGCTTGCGGGCCCGGCAGCTGCCAGGCACCGCGCTGGCTAGCTTGCGCCAGCAGCGCACCGCCGTGCTGGCGCTGCTCGACGCAGCGCGGGCCGCCTATCTCACGTCTGTTCAGCCAGATACTGGCACCCAAAGTTGCTAGTCAGGCTGGCTTCACCCACCGCTGAGGCTACCCAATTCATAGCTCTGACGCGACCGTTGCTGGCAGCAAACCTACCCGGCACGCAGGGTTCGAACAGGTAGGCTCCGTACCGAAAATTTCGCAACCTGCACGATTGGCGGTTAGTACACGTTCTTTTGTATTCGTGACTGACTACCCTGTCCCTCCTGCTCCTGCTCCTGCTCCTTCGTCGCCGCTACCGCTCACCCGCGAGCAAGTATTGCGGGCCCTGCGCCTGGTAGAGCGCGAAGGCCGCCGCCTGCCGCCCAGTACCGTGTACGAGCTACTGTATCGTGGCCGCCGCTACCCGCCCCGCGCCGTGGCCGAGCTCGCCTACCGCCTCGCCCAGGCCGACCCCCGGGCGCGCTGGCCCCACGGCGCCGGCCAGCCCACCAATGTGGTGCTCGAAGCACTCGATTTTACCATCGTCGCCAAGCGCCCTATCCTGGCAGCCGGCTCGGCCCAAGACCAAAGCCAGGCTGCCGAGCAGCAGGCTGAAGACCTCTACACCGGCCCGCAAGCTGCCCCCACCGCCGTAGCCGAGGCCGAGGCCCCCTATACTGCTAGTCCGCCGCCCGCTTACTCCGAGGCTGAGGCTTTGCACGAGGTATTTATTTCAGCTAATGAGCTGACGGACATGCTAGTGGGCTTGCGCCGTCGCCGGGCACTGCTGCTGCAAGGTCCACCCGGCACCGGCAAAACGTACCTCGCCCGTCGCCTGGCCTGGCTGGTGCTCGGTGCACAAGATGATAGCCGCATCGAACTGGTGCAGTTTCACCCCAGCTACGGCTACGAAGACTTTGTGCTTGGCTTTCGGCCCGGGGCCGACGGGCAGTTTCAGCTAGTGCCGGGCGTGCTGCCGCTACTGTGCCAGCGCGCCGCAGCCGACCCCGCACGGCCCTATTTTCTGCTGATTGATGAGCTGAACCGCGGCAACGTGGCCCGCATTTTTGGCGAGCTGCTGGTGCTGCTGGAGCCCGATAAGCGCGGCCCCGCCCACGCCCTGCGCTTACCCTACGCCCCCCCCGAAGCCGCCCGGTTTTTTGTACCCGAAAACCTCTACGTCATCGGCACCCTCAACCTGGCCGACCGCTCACTGGCCCCGCTCGACTACGCCCTGCGCCGTCGCTTCGCCTTCGTGGCCCTGCGGCCGCAGTTTGGCGCGCCGCTGCGCAATTTCTTGGCCGCCAGCGTTACCGCGCTCTTCGTTGAGCTGTTGACTGACCGCATGCTCGCGCTCAACCACACCATCGCCGCTGATCCCGAGTTGGGGCCCGATTTTGAAGTAGGGCACAGCTATTTCTGCACGCCCCCGGCCCAGCCGGCCGAGGCCAGCGACTGGCTACGCCTGATTTTTGAGCAGGAAATCGGCCCACTGCTGGCCGACTACTGGCGCGAGCAGCCCGACAAAGCCGCCGCGCAACTGCGCAAGCTACTGCATCCCTGGCCTACCACCGACGAGCCCTAGCACCATGATTCCGCTCGCCACCCTGTATTATCTGCTATGCTACGCCTGGCAGCGCTTGCCCGAGCCGGCGGTGTTGCAAGCCACTGAAGCCGCTCCTTTCCACCGCCCCTTGGAGCTGCTGACGCAAATGCTGCTGCACGCCAGCCGCCAGCTACTGCGCACTGGGCTACCGCTCAGCTTTATCAATCAACACCAGGAAACCAGCGAGTTACGCGGCCGCATCGAGCTGGCACCTACTTTGGCACGGGCGCTGCTACCCCAAGGCCGCGCTGAGTGCAGCTTCGATGAGCTGAGCCCCAACTCGCGGCTGCATCAGCTGCTGGCCGGCACGCTGGCTGCGCTGGCTTCACACCCTGGCCTGCCGCTGGCCCTGCGCCGCGAGGTGAGCCAGCTACGGCGCCGCTTGCCGGCCACCGTGCAGCCGCTCGCGCCGGCCGCCCCGGTTTTTGCAGAGCTGCGGCGGCAGCGGCTAGCCAGCGCGGACGTTTTCTTGCTGCACCTCTGCGCGCTCATTTATGAAACCTCACTGCCGGCCCTGGCTGAGGGTAGCCGGGGTCGCTTTGCCGACTTTCGGCGTGATGAGCGGCTGATGGCTCGCTTGTTTGAACAGGCAGTGCGCAATTTTTATCGCCGCGAGCAGCGCCAGTACCGCGTGTTTGTCGAAACTATTGCCTGGCAAGCTGAAGCTAGCCAGCCCGATACGCTCGCGCTGCTGCCCACCATGCTCACCGATACGACCCTGGAAAACCCCACGCGCAAAATTATTCTCGACACCAAGTACTACGCGGCTGCCCTGCGCCCGCGCTACGACCAGCCGCGCCTCATTGCCCCGCACCTTTATCAGCTCTACGCCTATCTGCAAAACCTGCGCCCGGCGCCCGGCCAAGCGCTCGAAGGCATCTTACTTTATCCCGCGGCTACGGCGGCCGTCGATGTGCGTTACTCGCTCGGCGGCCACCCGGTGCGCATCGTCACCCTCGAGTTGCATCAGCCATGGCAGGGCATTGCTACCGATCTGCTGAGCTTGGTTGCTTAACCAAACGTCGGTCTTTTGGCTCTGCCTGCGAATGGAGCCCGGCAAAGACAGCGCCCATCATTTCGGAGCTATAAAATGAAAATGCCCCACGCAGGACTGCGCAGGGCATTTTTCAGTACTAGATAGTGTGGCGGGCTAGCCCGGCAGCAACTACTTAGGAGCTTCGGTGGTCGAAGTAGTAGTGGTAGCGCCAGCAGCCGGAGCGGCAGCACCGTCGGTGGTAGTAGCGCCAGCTGCGGGAGCAGCAGTAGCATCAGCCGGAGCGGTCGACATGGTCGAAGTCGAGTCGGTGCTCATAGTCGAAGACGACTCCGTAGTGGCAGGCGTAGTAGTGGTAGTGGTTTCCGTAGAAGCAGTTTTCGACTCGCACGAAGCCAGGCCAACAGCCAGGAACAGGGCGGATACTTTCAGCAGGTTGTTCATCTTGGGGTAAATTTGGAAGGAGTTAACTTAAAATCTGCCCTTAATCCAGTGGCAGCTGCCAGGTAACCCAGTCACCACCGAAACTTTTAAAAAATAATCTTGGGTTACTAATGGCTGTTAGCCGGCATTAATCCCCGAAGCGAATGAACATGGATAGCACAACGGCGCTGGCGGCCGATGCCCAACTCATCCGAGCCATCCAAGGTGGCGACGAGCGGGCACTGAGCCAGCTCTACCGCTTGCACTGGCCGATGGTATCGCACTTTGTGCTGCAAAATAGCGGTTCGGAAGACGATGCCCGTGACGTGTACCAGGAAGGCGTAATGGTATTTTACGAAAAGGTTCGCGATGGCTCCCTCGAGCTGAGCTGCCAGATCAAAACCTACCTCTACGCCGTCTGCCGCCGCCTGTGGCTCAAGCGCTTGACTACCAAGAGCCGGCTGCACGGGGTGCGCCTGCTCGACGACGATGACTATGGCCCCTACCTCAATACCGGGGCCGAAAACGACCTCCACGAAGCTGAGGAGCGCGACCGGCGCTTCGCGACGATGAGCGAGGCGCTCACCCACTTGGGTGAGCCCTGCCGCTCACTGCTCGAAGGCTTTTACTTGCTCGAAAAATCGATGCTCGACCTTACGGCGGAGCACGGCTATACCAACGCCGACACTGCCAAAACCCAGAAGTACAAGTGCTTAACGCGACTCAAAAAGTTGTTTTTTGCTAGTTATAAAGAAGCGTAAGCTTTTGATCTATTAGCCATTAGCTGTTAGATTCCCCTACCATGAGGAAGCGCAGTAAGGAGCTAACAGCTACTAGCCAAAGGCTAACCGCTTAACTAAAATATGCAAACCGAAGCCGACTACTACGCCCTTTTTGAAGCCTACCAGCGCGGCGAGCTGGCGGCTGGCGCGCGGGCTAACCTAGAGGCGCACCTTGGCGCCGACCCGCGGCTGCACCAACGCTACGCCGAGTTTGAAGAACTGACCAGTACACTGCGCGCCTACGGCGAGCGCCGCCGCACCCGCCAGACTATCAACGACCTGCACACGGCCATGCTAGCTGGTGAGGCTACGCCCACCTTTGAGGAAAAACAGGCTGGCGGCATGTCATACTCGGTTAATCCGCGGCTAAGTATCTCGCGCACTGAGCAAAAATTGCGCGAGTTTTGGAGTGGGCACCGCGCTACGGTGGGCGTAGCCGCCTCGGTAGCAGTGCTAGCCGTATTCTGCACTTTACTGGGCCTCGATTTGTGGCGCACGACGCACATTGAGCCCTCCAATGGCTACCAGCGCCTCCGCTTGGAAGTAGCCCGGCTGCGGCAAGGCCAGCGGGCATTGACCCAAAAAGTCAACAACCAGACGGGTGATGCCACTACTACTGCCCCGGTTAACAATGGCAAGTTCAGTGGTACAGGCTTCGCTCTGACGGCCGATGGTTATCTGGTCACGAGCGCACACGTTATTCAAGGGGCCGACTCGCTGCTGATCGAAGGCCGCGACCACCAGCGCTACCACGCCGAAACTGTGTATTCGGATGTGAAGCACGACTTAGCTATCCTGCGCATTAAGGACCAGAAATTCAGTGGGTTTGGCAAACTTCCCTACACCTTTAAAGGTGGGCAAGCCGACCTAGGGGAGCGCGTTTATACCTTGGGCTACCCTCGTGAAGACGTCGTTTATGGCGAAGGCGCCCTAAGCTCACGTTCGGGCTTCGATGGCGATACAGCCTTCTACCAGGTCAGCATTCCGCTAAACCCTGGCAACTCGGGCGGGCCACTGCTCGATGGGCAAGGCAACCTCATCGGGGTAGTAAGTGGCCGCCAGCTCAATATGGAGAGCGCTGCCTTCGCCACTAAGTCGTCGTACCTGGTGCGGCTCGTCGACTCGCTCAAGAACAAGCAGCCGGTGCAGCCCTACCACCTGCCCCGCACCAACCAGCTAGTTGGCGCCGCCCGCTCGCAGCAGGTAAAGCGCCTGCAAGATTTTGTATTTGTGGTAAAAGTGTACGAACAAGATTAACCTGCTTTCTGCAACGAGTAAAGAGCTCCGCCCCCAGGCGGGGCTCTTTTTATGGCCGGCCACTGGCAGCATTCGCTGTACCCTAGCGGTGACCGTACTTTGCACTTCATGGGTAATTATCTCATTTATCAAGCATACGGCGACTCCGATATTCTCAACGAGGCGTTGTTTAGCATCCTCTCCTATTTGCAGCAGCCAGCGCAGGCTATTGTGTTGGTATATACTGATAATTCGGCGCATTTTCGGAGGGTGCTGGGTGACTTGCCAGCCCTGGAGTACATTCCAATTGCGCTAAGCCAATGGCGTGAGTGGCGCGGGGACATCGACTTTGTACACCGCGTGAAGATCAAGGTTTTACAGCACGCAGCTACACATTACGCGGGCCAGCTGCTGTACGTAGATACCGATACCGTTTTTATGCAGCCACTAGCTACGCTCTTCGCAGCCTTAGCAAGGGGCGAGCGGTTTATGCACGTGAGCGAGGGTAAACTGGAAGATGGCAACCAGCTAAACCGCAAAATTAACCGGGCGCTGCAACAAGCCGGCGGTGGTGTAGCACTGGCAAATGGTAGTATTGGCCCGCAAACTCAGACGTATAACGCCGGTGTGCTAGGCTTCCGTAGCCAGGATGCCCCACTGCTGGACGAAGTGCTCGCACTCACCGAGCAGCTTTACCGCCTCTATCCCAAGCACGTAATGGAACAACTGGCTTTTAGCGTGGTGTGGGCGCAGGCCGGGCCGGTGCGCGAAGCTGCGCAGTGGGTATATCATTACTGGGATTTGAAGGAAATTCGGCCGGTACTGGCCGAGCTTTTTGCTTTGGCTCCCGCCTACCAACTGGCTGATTTGCAAGCCCGCGCTACTAAGCTTGACTTACCTGCGTTAGCTGAAGGCAAGGCCCGGTTTCGAGCGCTACCGGGCTGGCGGCGAGCCCTGCAACGCTGGTTAGGGCGGGCGTGGCGACTACCGGCCAGCGCAGGCTACACCCCTATTTGCTAGCCAGCAGGGTGGCAGATAGGCGAAACCTACTCGATGACCTGAAGCGCTAAGCGCGCCGCTAAGCGGAAGCCTATGCACTGGATACTATGCGTAATACGCGAGCTTGGCCGTAGTAGTACAGCAGTGGGTAGCGAGCGAGTAGACAGAATAAGCTGAAGAAGAACGTCCAGCGTGGTTTTGCGTAGAAGCTAGGCAACTGCCGACTGGCAGTTTTCTAGTGTCACTCCTATCACTACCTCCCTTTACTCATGGCTGACCAGCTTCAACAAGTCGACAAGATTCAATTTGACGATATAATTCGCACCGTAGAAAGTGCTGCTAACGTGTTTCAGGGCAAAACCGAGCATATGGACGACCTACTCAAAAACGGTGGCACTCTGCTCCGCAAAGCTTCGAAAAACTTCTCTTCGACCCAGCTCATTTTAACGGTGGCGGCTTTGGCCGTGGTTTCCATCGTAGTTATCAACAAGGCTTCGAAAGAGGAATAGCAGACGGCTTCAGTCACTCTTACTCCTAAAAAGGCCTTTCTCAGTCTGGGAAAGGCCTTTTTGGTGCGCAGCACTTTGGGTTGGCGGCTGCCTGTTACTAGCGGCCAGCAACAATTATTCAGTATTCTTCTTGTAAATAAGTACTTATGACCTCCGCCTGAGGGGCTTAAAAAAAGCAGGCGCACTCCTCGGCGCTGTACAGTTCGTTCACTATCGAGACACGTAGGAATGTCTCTTCATTTGTACCCGGAACGACTATTGCAGAGTCTGGCTGAATAAGCTAGCCAGTGCTACTGGCCAGGGGTCTGCAAAGTAGCAGCGGTAGCTACTACCTGTACGTTAGCTTCAGGAGCGGCGGTAGGTGCCTGGGTTACTAGCCCCATAATGCCCCAGAGCTGTAAGTTGCGCCGTACCGTTTCGGCAGCTAGCCAGTTATCGAGCTGCCCAATCACTACGCGCTTGAGTGGGCGACCCTTCACCGTTACGGTTATCACTTCGGCCGGCAGGGCCTGGTCAATCGTGAGCACGCGGGCCAGCAAGGCTTGGGCATTTTGCGGATCGGCGAAGGTACCAGCCTGCACCATAAAATGCAGGCTGGCGGGCGCAGCTACGGGGCCGACAGGCTCGGCACTAGCCGGGGCTGGCTTGGCCGCTACTACTACCTCACTTACTTTAGGAGCGTCGGGTAGCAGATAAGCCGTGGAAGGAGCCTTAGGGTCGGGGTCGCTTTGGGTCAGCTGCGCCAGGTTGGCGGGCGTGTCGGTGAGGCCAAGCGGCGTAGTATCAGGCACTATTTCGGCCACTACGGAGGTAGCCCCAGCGTCGACCAGGCCCAGCGGACGAGCGGCTACCTCGGCCAAGTCAATAATGCGTTGGTGGCGGAAAGGACCGCGGTCGATAACACGCACTACTACTGCTATCCCGTTGGTGAGGCTGGTCACGCGTAGGCGAGTACCGAAAGGAAGGGTCTTGTGAGCACAAGTATATTGGAAGCGGTCGAAACGCTCACCACTAGTAGTGGGTTTGCCTTGAAAGCGACGACCGTACCATGAGGCGCGGCCGCGCAACACCGTAGTATAGCCCTGGCGAGCGGCCGGAATAATCGTTGGCAGGCTATAGGAGCGGTAAATGTGCCGGCGCAGGTGCAAGCGGCGGACGGCGTGCAGATGGCGGGTAGCATGAGTGCGGCGAATGCGGGCCGAAGCAGGCAAGAGCAGCCCTACCCCCAGCACTAGCACGCACAAGCAGTGTAGCAGGAAAGCAGTGAAAAAAGTTGGTCGCGTAAGCGGCATGCGCTTGATTGGATGGTGAACCTACCGAATGTAGGTCCGCCAGCTATTTAAAGCTTCTTATCACGGATACTAACTTGGTTATCAATTTTAGTAAATTATACTATTTCAATAAAACTTGCATTAAATTTATCAGCGGAACCAGTTTGCAAACTGCGATTGTGTTTAGTTAAGGCACTTTTAGCCCAAGTCTAGTACTTTTCCAATGCTGCGGCGGGAATTAGATTATCCGGCGGGTATAAGATTTTGGCATTTGGGCCTGGGCACGGCGCGAACCGTGCTTGCCCAATTGCTAATTTTGTTGTATATCGCGCCCGAATAACTCGGGGATTTGGCCTTACCTTCGTGCTATGGATTTTGGCCGCCTGCCCGACCTGCGCTACGTTGACTTTCGCCTGCCTCCCGATCATCCCGACACGACGCAAATACTGGCACGGGCTCAGCTTACCGCCCCGACAACTCCTGGCCTGTACGTGGGCTGCCCCATTTGGACCAACAAAGAATGGCTCGGTTCCTACTTCCCATTGGGGGCCAAGGAGCCGGAGTATTTAAAATATTACGCGCAGCAGTTCAATTCTTTAGAGCTGAATACTACGCACTACCGTATTCCCGACGCGCCCACCGTGCGGCGTTGGCAGGCAGCAGTTGGTCCCGGTTTCAAGTTTTGTCCCAAGCTGCCGCGCAGCATCAGCCACGAGCGCGAGCTTTATAACGCCGACGCCCTTACCCTGAGCTTTACCCGCGCTGTGCAAGAGCTCGGCGACAATTTGGGTACGTGCTTCTTGCAGCTGCCGCCGCACTTTGGCCCCGAACTGCTGCCCCGGCTCGAGCGCTTTCTGCTCGACTGGCCCGCCGCTATTCCGCTGGCCGTAGAGCTCCGTCATCCGCGCTGGTTTGCCGACGCAGAGCTAGCCGACACCATATTTGCTACGCTTGAAGCGCTCGGTAAAACACTGGTTATTACTGATGTGGCCGGCCGGCGCGATGTGCTTGCCCAACGCCTTACTACGTCCACGGTATTTGTTCGGCTCAATGGCCACGGCCTGGTAGCCAGCGACTACGAGCGCGCTGAGGCCTGGGCCGAGCGCTTGGCTAGCTGGTATGCGCAGGGCTTACACACGGCGTATATCTTCATCCACCAGCGCGATGTGCGCCACGCACCTATCTGGACGCAGCACTTTTTGGCCCGCATGCAGGAACTGACGGGGTTTGCCGTGCCCCCACCCCGGCTTATTCCGCAGCAGGTGCAGGGCAGCCTTTTCTGAGCTGTGGCGCCCGGCAACTACCTGCGGGTAGCCAGTTGTCATTGAAGTCTCCTCTACAAAACCCCACCAACCCCGCTGACGACCAAAGCGATAAGCGCGGTGTTAAATCCGAATGAAAGTAAGCTATGCGCCAGAGCTAACCGGCGCTGCCGGTAGCCGCTAATACTAACGTCAGCCGTTTGGGCGGTCATGCCAATGACAAAGGCGAAGTAGGCGATGTCGAGGTAGTCGGGCTCCCTGGCCCCGCCCGGAAAGTCGAGGCCACCCACATCGTGGCCATGCTCGTCGGCATCGTAGTAAATGTGAGCGTAGCGCAACGTAAAAACCGTGTGTACCAGCAGCCAGGAAGCTCCCACGGCCATCACACTTAGCCCGATGTGGCGGGCCAAGACCACGGGGGGCAACCCGTGGCTGGTGCTCAGCAATACCACCACTGCCAGCAGGCTAGCGGCCGCAGCTACCAGCACAAACAGGAAGCTCAGCAACCGGCTCAAGTCTTCCGAAGCCGCCACTGCGCGAATGCGCTTGGCATCGGCCGTGTAGATGTTTAGCCACACCAACACCAGCGCTACCAAGCCAAACGCATCCCAGCCAATTAAGTACTCGTGCATAAGTAATCGAGTAGTAGTTTTGGGTCATGCTACCACTA
>CAZERY010000028.1:0-24195 GCA_964514915.1 uncultured Hymenobacter sp. | reverse complement strand
TCGACCGGCACTATCAGAAAATTAGGGCAACTAATTTGCCTGACTGAGCACTAGTACCTGGGCGTAGCGAGAAGTGGAATCACTCATACACCAGCAAAGGTGCGGGATAATTGCGGCCAGGACCGCATGCGGAGTAGGCCGGCCCCGCCACTAGCGAGTCGTCAGTACTGCCCGGCGGGTATAGTCACCTAAATAAGGGTATTCCAAGCGCAACAACCAGAGCCGCGGCCGCTCTGGCCACTCTCTCTAGCAAAGAAAGCTTTTTTGCCGGTAAAAAGGCTTTCTTTGGTGTTGCGTAGGCTGCACCAGGCTGGCTTAAGTACCGCCCGCAACGTACTGACGCTTATTGAGGCACGAAAACAAAATTAACTGTGCACGGGACTGAAATGCCAGTTGTAGGATCGACAACTGGTCCTGTTGCTGTTAGGTGCAGCGTGGTCGCGCTCAGTTCCTTGATGTCCGCATCAGGCGCGACTACAAACAATGATTGACCACCGGCGGTTAGTGTTAATTTTTGCTCATCGGTGCTGAAGGCCCACGCGCCGGTTTCTTGCTGGGGGTCTGCTTGGTCACACTTGGTGGCTCCCTCGTCATCTATCACGGTTTTATCAGTGCGGAAGGTGTAGAAATCATCCAGCTCGCAGGGTTTATTGAATATATTCTGAGAAATCGTCGTGCCTGTAGCCGTAATAGTAGCCGAAGACACTTTCCAATTGTGACCAGTTAGTAAGCTGGTGCGCGTGGCGGCTGCGGGCGTAGGATCGCTGTCTTTGTCGTTACAGGCAGTTAGGGCCAGCAGCAAGGTGGTGCCACTGAGGGCTAAGTAAGCAAGCTTTTTCATGAGGAAGTGATTGGGTTGGGAATACTTGGTGAATGATTTTTTAGTAATCAGCCGCTTTCAACTAGCTGGTGAGCATGGGTGGGGTAAACTGGCGAAACGCAGCAGGCTAAGAGTGGCGAAGCCGGGCCGGGTGAACAAGGTAAAAGCCTCGGTAAGCCCGGGCCGACAGCTAGCAAAGAAGCGTAGTGGGGACATGACAAAGGTATGGCCCCGGCCCTGGCTGGTACTTCCCTTGAAAACAGGGTTTTGTGCTCCCGGAAAACCAGTAGTTTTGGCCGCCCGGCGCGCATCTTTGCGTAGCCTGGCCGCTTCTGGGCTTAGCTACCTACCATATGCTACTATTTTCTGCTGCGTGCGTGGCCGCGCTGGCCATCTCCCTACCGGCCCAGACGCCGGCCGATACCCTGCGCCTGGCCGTGGCCCCCGACGGCACCGCCTTTGCCTGGGGCGTGGTGCAGCTGCGCAACGGGGCGCGCCTGCGGGCCTACCTACCCGCTAGCCCGGCCGGGCCGTCCTACTATTTTACCCTCCCTTACTATCTGGCCCCGCCCGACCAGGGCTCGCCCCTACCCCGCCCCAAGCGCCTAAGCCTAAGAAAGATACACTGGATGCTGGTGCGCGGCCAGTATTCTGAGGCGCTACCCACCGCCCCCACTCAGCACGCTTCCGGCCGGCTGGCGACGCGCCTGGTAGCCGGGCCCGTCGAGCTTTTCGTGGTAAAAATGCAGTCGGTGCCCGTCAGCTTCCTGAGCTCGGCGCCGGTGCTAAGCGCACCCGTTTCGACCACGGAGCAGCTGTCCGGGGCCGCGAGCTACTACCTGCGCCGCCCTGGCCAGCCGGCCCTGCTGCTGGAGCCCAGCGAGTTTGCCAGCCAGGTCAGCGCCTTCCTGGCCGACGATGCCGAGCTGGCCCGGCGCATCCAGGCCGGGCAGGCGGGCTACCGCTTGGCCGAGCTGCCCAGCCTGGTGCAGCAGTACAACCAGCGCCCACTCCACTAGTAGCTGGTGGGCGGCGCGGCCGCTACAGCAGCTGGTAGTGCGCCGCCTGCCGGATGAGCGACGCCGTGTTGCCCACGCCGAACTTGGTGAGCAGGTTGCGGCGGTGCGTCTCAATGGTGAGCACACTCAGAAACAGCTTGTCGGCCATTGCCTGGCTGGTAAGGCCGGTGGCCAACAACGCCAGCACTTCCCTTTCGCGGCGCGTGAGCAGCGGGGCGGGGTCGGTGGCCGGGCTGGGCTGAAGCAGCAGCTCCTGCACTTCGTCGCTGAAGTAGCGGCGGCCGGCGTGCACGCGCAGGATGGCCTCGATCAATTCCTCGGGCGGGGCGTTTTTGAGCAGGTAGCCAGCCGCTCCCTCCTGCATGAGGCGCGTCACGTAGCTTTTTTCGTGGGTTGTCGTGAGAATCACCACTTTCAGGGCCGGATACGTAGCCCGCAGCTGCCGGCACACCTCCACGCCGCTCTGGTCGGGTAGGTTAAGGTCGAGCAGCACGACATCGGGCTGGAGCCGGGCCACAGCCGCGTAGGCTTCGGCCGCGGTGGTGGCCGTGCCCACTACCGCGATGGCAGGCAGCGGCGCCAGCAGCATCTGCAAGCCTGCCAGCAGCATGCGGTGGTCGTCTACGAGCAGCACTTTTATCTTATCCATTGGCAATAATAGGCACCGTTAACTTAACCCCTTTTCGGCGGCGGCTTGCTGGTCCTGCCTGCCGCAGCTAGGCCCCACCCGGCGGGGCCGCTTGCAGCTCAATGCTGACCGTGGTGCCGTGGCCGGGGCGCGACTGCACGTCCAGGGTGCCGCCCAGGTACTGCACCCGGGCCTGCACGCTGCGCAGGCCTACCCCCGTGCGGGGCGCGGCTGGGTCAAAGCCGCAGCCATCGTCCTCTACCACCAGTTGCAGCTCTGGGCCGTAGCGCATCAGCTGCACCAGCACCTGCTGGGCGCGGGCGTGGCGGCGGGTATTGGTCAGCAGCTCCTGCACCAGGCGGTACACCTCTACCTCCAGCGGCGGGGCCAGGCGCTCGTCGAGGCCATAGAGCTGCACCTGCACCTGCGGGCCTTCGGCCAGGGGGCGGGCAGCGGCCAAATCGTGCAGCGCCTGGCTCAGGCCAAACGCCAGCAGGGCTTCGGGCATGAGGTTGCGAGCCACCTGGCGCAGCTCGCCGATGGTATCGTCGAGGTGCGCAACGGCCTGGGCCAGCAGTTGAGCAGGCTCGGCCGGCAGGTCGGGGCGCTGGCCGGCCGATGCCAGGTACAGGCGCACGGTAGCCAGCATGCCGCCCAGGCCGTCGTGCAGGTCGCGGGCCAGGCGGCGGCGCTCGGTTTCCTGCCCGTGCAGCATGGCCTGGGCAGCTTGCTGGGCCTGGGCTTGGGCTTGCTGCTGGGCGGCTAGGCGCCGGCGGTGCCGCCACAACGCTAGCCCTAGGGCCCCGACGCCGAGCACCGCCAGCAGTAGCGCCAGGTACAGCGCGCTCAACTGGCGCTGCTGGCGCAGGGCCTGCTGCTGCGCGGCCTGGGTTTGGCGCAACGTACGCAGCTGCTGGGCTTGCTCGCGGGTGCGGAAGCGGGTTTCGAGCTGATTTATCTGGCGGCGAGCTACTGCCCCGGCCAGCGTGTCGAGCACCTGGCGGCTGCGGCGGTAGTAGTGCAGCGCTGCCAAGCCTTGGCCGGCTTGCTCCTCCACCTGGGCCAGGGCTTGCAGCACGGTGGCGAGCGGCGCCGGGTCGCCGCGCTGCTCGGTCAGGGCCAGGCTTTGCAAGAGCCGGGCGCGGGCGCCAGGCAGGTCGCCGACCTGCTGGTCGAGTTGGCCCAGTCCCAGCAGCAGCTGGGCCTGGTAGCCGGCGGCACCCTTGCGGGTGGCGTAGCCTAGGGCCCGCCTAAACGCCTGCCGCGCCGCGGCCGCCTGCTGTCGGTGCAGGTAGTACTGGCCCAGCGTGCCGTAGTACTCGCCGGCGTAGAGGCTGGCCGGGTGCACCAGCGGGCGGGCGGCGGCCAGCGCTCGGCCGGCGCTATCGGGCTGGGCATTTTGCAGGTGCAGGGCCGCCAGCTGCAAATACACAGGCAGCAGCTCGGGCACGGGGCCGGTGCGGGGGCGCAACGCTACCGCCCGCCGCCAGTAGCCCGCCGCCCGGGCGGGCTGCCCCAGCACCAGCAGGCAGTTGCCCAGGTTGGTGTACACGGTCAGCAAGGTGGCCGCCTGCTCGGAGTAGTGGGTGAGATAGGCCGTGGCTTCGAGGTAGTGGGCTACGGCCTCGGGGTAATGCCCTTGGTGGTCGGCCGCACTGCCCAGGTTGTTGGCAATGCTGGCCAGCAGGCGCGCCAGCCGGGCGCTGGGCTGGCGGCGATACAGCGGCAGCGCCACGGCCCGGGCCCGCTCGCCGTAGTGCTGGGCGCGCAGCTGATCACCCCGGATCAGGGCCAGCGCGCTGAGTTGCAGCCAGCCATGGGCTTGCCCGTAGCCATAGCCCGCGGCCGTGCTCAGCGCCAGCGCCTGCTGGGCTAGCTGCCCGGCGCGGGCCGTGTCGGTGGCGGCCAGCGCGGCCGACTGCCGGAGCGCCTCCTTGGCGCGAGTGGTATCGGCGGGCGGGCCTAGAGGAGTAGCCCAGACGGCCCCACCGCTGGCCAGCAGCAGCAGCCACCGCCCCAGGGAGGCGCGGCGGCCAGCGCGGCCGCGACAGACAAGGGGTGGCACAGTGCTCATGGCTAGCAAACTTGGGGAAGAAACCCCAAAAAACCAGGTCCCGGGCGCAAAGTACTGGTTTCTGGGTAGGGCCAAGATCCCCCTTTTCCGGCGATTGGCGAAGGTGGGGCTAGCAGGGCTCCTTTGCAATGGCTGTTCGGCCTTTTAGAGTTGCTCAGGCTGGATGGGCAGTGGAACAGTGGTTTACGGATGCCTGGGGGCCTGCGGAGCTTGTCTGCCCGCCGCGCAGCGCCAAACGGGCAAAGCCCCGATGCAAGGCCCGGAGCGTAAGCACCTAACCTTGCACACTCGACTCAAACGGCTTCTGCGTAAAACTATTGGCTTCTCCAAAAAACAGTTCTTTCACGACTAGGGTCATTGCACCAAACGCATAGTTAGCGTTTTCTGGTTGAGCTTAGAATAATCAGGTGTCACTTTCTAGCTTGCAGGGCCACTTTTTGGATTAGAATTCTTCAAAATCATTTGTGAATTGACCCAGTAGTTACCTTGATGCTTTTGCAATCCACTTCGTTAAGATTGTGCTAATAATCAATACTATATGGTTATTAGCTCAACCGCAGAAACGTTAACTACGTGTTTGGTGCAATGGCCCTATTTCACGACGGCCTGATTACCTTATTTATAGTGCAGTTCTTCTTTTATAGGACTTACGCACTTGAAATTCAGGAACCGCCTTCATCGGCTGGAAACAGCGTTTCTGTGCGGTCAAAAAAACATTTGCATTTTAGTCAAATTATTGATTATCATGCACTTGATTTTTGAGCGCGTAAGTCCTACTTAACTATCTACAGTTCTAACACACGACCTTGCAATTCAAGTATCCGATTTGCTGGAGCAGAGGGCCGCAGATGAGCAAGGACTTGACTTAGCAGACGTACTGCTGCGGAAGTGGGCGGACTACCCACCTAGCTAGGATGACAAGGAGTTGTAGCTACCCCGCTATCCCACCCCGCCGCAACGTCTCATACACGCGCTTGAGCATCCACTCCTGCACCATGCCGCCGAAGTCCTTGTCGGCGAAGAGGCGGTTGAACATCTCCTCATTCTGGTCGCGGCGCTCCAGCACTTGCTGCCAGAAGTTGTCGTCGAAGCCGAATTTGAAGTTTTCAAGGGTGTTTTGCTGGGCCTGCTTGCTAAGGAGCGGGTTGGCTACCAGATCCTGCTCTATCTGGTCGAATAAGAGGCGGTCGGTAGTGTCGAACTCGGTGCCGAAGCGCTCGTTCAGGACGTGGATGATGGCCGAGAGACGATCTTTCTCCTCCTTGGCGTGGCGCAGGCCAGCTTCGCTGGCGGGGTCGAGCTGGCCGGTCTGGTCTTTTTCGGGGGCCAGGTCAGTGGTACCTATTTTTTGAAGGCGGTAGTATTCCAGCGCCACCTCGTCGTTCAGCACGAAGGATTCGGCGTCGCGGCTGGGGGGTAGCTTGGTGAGCAGCAGGCGACCGTAGGCGAACAGCTTTTCCAGGTCGGCATCAGTGAAGGGCATCACCTGCGAGAGGTAGGCGTAGAGCCGCACGAAGCTGGTGAGCGTGTGCTTGAAATCGTCCTTTAGCTCGGCATCGACCAGGTACTTGTAGCGCTGCACGGCGGGGTCGAGAAAGCCGTTTAGCTTGCCCTGGTCGGTGGGCGTGAGGGCGCTGGCCGACTTGAAGAACACCTGGGCGAAGGCCTCTACCTCCTCGGTATAAATGATGTTGCGCTGCTCCAAACGGGCTTTCAGGTCGTAGAGCAGGTTGGGGTCGGGGCTTTCGCGGAGGTAAGTGGTCTCGTAATAGGGCTGGAAGGAATCCAGGATGATATCGAGGTCATTGGCGAAGTCCAGCACGAAAGTGTCTTCCTTGCCGGGGGCGGTGCGGTTGAGGCGCGAGAGGGTCTGCACGGCCTTTACGCCACTCAGCTTTTTGTCCACGTACATGGTGTGCAGCAGCGGCTGGTCGAAGCCGGTCTGGTACTTATCGGCCACGAGCAGCACCTGGTAGTCGTCGCCGGCAAAGGCTTCGGGCAGGGCTTTTTCACTTAGGCCGCCGTTCATTTTGGGTTCGGTGTATTCGAGGTCGTGCTCGTCCACTACTTTGCCCGAAAAGGCGACCAGCGTTTTCATGTCGGTGTAGCCCTGCTGCTTGAGGTAGCGGTCAAACTCCTGCTTGTAGCGCACGGCGTGCAGGCGCGAGCTGGTTACGACCATCGCCTTGGCCTTCCCGCCTATTTTGTGGCGCACCACCTGGCGGTAGTGTTCCACCATCACCTCCGTTTTCTGGGCCAGATTGTGCGGGTGCAGGCTCACGAAGCGCCCGATGGCGCTGGCGGCCTTCTTCTTGTTCAGCTCGGGGTCGTCGGAAATGGCTTTGCTGACGCGGTAGTAGGTGTCGTAGGTGGTGTAGTTGCGCAGCACGTCCAGAATGAAGCCCTCCTCGATGGCCTGGCGCATACTGTAGAGGTGAAACGGCTGGTGCTGGCCCTCGGCGTTGGGCTGGCCGAATACCTGGAGCGTTTTGGGCTTGGGCGTGGCCGTGAAAGCGAAGAAGCTCAGGTTGGGCTGCTGGCCGCGGGCTTCCATCACCTGCCAGATGTTGTCTTCGGCGGTGTCCTCGGCCGGGCTGTCGGCTTCGTCCTGGGCGGCTTGCTCCAGGGTGCGGCCCCCTTTCGCCATCAGCACCTGCTTTAGCTTGGTTACGCCCTCGCCGCTCTGCGAGCTGTGGGCCTCATCCACCACCACGGCGTAGCGGCGCTGGGGCAGGCCGGCCACCTTCGCCACCACGAAGGGAAACTTCTGGAGCGTGGTGATGATGATGTTGGTACCGGCCTGGAGGGCGGCGGCCAGCTGGGCGCTGTCGCGTTCCACCTTCTGCACCACGCCCTGCTTGTGCTCGAACTGAAAGATGGTGTCCTGGAGCTGCTGGTCGAGCACGCGGCGGTCGGTGATGACGATGACCGAATCGAATACCCGGTCGGCGGCCGCGTTGTGCAGGCAGCTCAGGCGGTAGGCCAGCCAGGCAATGCTGTTGCTCTTGCCGCTGCCGGCCGAGTGCTGGATGAGGTAGTTGTGGCCGGCCCCGTGCTGCTGGGCGTGCCCGCTGAGGCGGCGCACGGCATCGAGCTGGTGGTAGCGGGGGAAAATAAGGCTGTGCTTTTCCAGGATTTTCCCGTCGGGCGTCTTCATCTTCTCGGTTTGCACGTGCAGGAAGCGGCCCACGATGTCGAGAAACGAGTCTTTGCGCAGCACGTCTTCCCAGAGGTAGGCGGTGCGGTAGCCGTGGGGGTTGGGCGGGTTGCCCGCGCCGTGGTGGTGGCCCCGGTTGAAGGGTAAGAAGCGCGTTTTGGGGCCGGCCAGGCGGGTGGTCATGTACACCTCGTCGGGGTCGGCGGCGAAGTGCACCAGCGTGCGGCGGCGAAACTGAAACAGCAACTCCTGCGGGTCGCGGTCGTGCTGGTACTGGGTTTTGGCCTGGGCCACGGTCTGGCCGGTGAGGGGATTTTTCAGCTCCAGCGTCACCAGCGGGATGCCGTTCAGGCTCAGCACCACGTCCAAGGACTTCTTGTTCTGCTGGCTGTAGTAGAGCTGGCGGGTCAGGCCCAGGCGGTTGAGGCCGTAGAGGCGCTCGGTGTCGGGGTTGAGCGCCGTTTCGGGCTGAAAGTAGGCGAGCTGGTACTTCACGCCCAGGTCGGTGATGCCGTTGCGGAGCACGTCGAGCGGCCCGCGCAGCTCCAGCTCCTTGCCCAGCCGCAGCAGGAGCTTGGCGGCGGCCTGCGGCCCATGCGCCTTCTCGGTTTTGGCCCAGGCCAGCGGCTGGGTGTCCTGGATGAAGCCCAGCACCTCGGCCGGAAAAAGGGCAGTGGCCGCGTCGTAGGTGGCCGCCGCTACGGTAGCGTAGCCGCCCTGGGTAGTGAGGTGGTGCTCTAGCGCTTCTTCAAAAGCCTTCTCGGTGTGGATGGCAGCCGGCATAAGGGTGGGTAGTGGTAGCGAAGCGTGAATACGAAGCAGCCCAAACGGCTGCACATGACGGTTACATAAGAAAAGCCGCCTCCTAACTCGTCAAGGAGTTGAAGACCGGCAAAAACCCTGGCCAGTTACATAAGGCATACATAAGAAAAGTGCGTTTGGAGGCTGGAAAAGCCGATTCGCCTTTTGCTGATGGCCGCTTTGTTACATGACGGCTACATAAGACCCACATAAGCTGCTACGCCCAGAAAGGCAGGTACTTGGCGTGCTTGCGCGACTTGTTATCGGGGTCGTAGGGCTTGACGAACCCTGCCTTGATGGTATCGGCGATGATGCGGGAGGCAACGGGGTAATTCGCCTCCTCGATGTTCAGGCGCTCGCGCAGCGACTGGTTAGTCATGATATCGCCCGACACATACTTCAGGCCGGCGTGCTGGTAGCAGGCCCTGATTTTATCCTGCCGGTCCATCTGGTCGAAGTTCTTCGGGCTGTAGAGAATGGCGCGGGTGTAATTCTCGCCCACAATGAAATCGGGCGGCGGCAGCTGGTGCTGCTCGCATTCGGAGATGACCTTGTCGATGCCGCTGCCCCGCTCCTCGCAGATGTTGAGGCGGCGCATCACCCCGGCCAGAGTTTCGTTGCGGCTCTGGGGAGCGTGGTCCAGGAAGCGACGGGCATCAATGAGGGGCCGCCCGGGGTTGGAAATCTCGATGCGGTTGTCGAACACCTCCACCATCGGCGACGAGCCGGTAACGGCAAAATCCTGGTGAATAAGGGCGTTGGCAATCAACTCACTCAGCGCCAGCTCGGGGTACAGCGGCGTGGCCGTGTCGCGCAGCACCTTCTTTACCTCTTCATTGCCGGGCAGGTGGTTGTTGATGTAGTTCACCAGCCCCTCGAAGCCCAGCGCGTACCCCCGGCCGCCCGGCTGCTCCCGAATAGTCTTTACCCGACTATTGCCGGCGTAGAAAATGACGCGCACCGCCTTGCGGGCCAGCCGGGGCAAGGCCCCCAGGTTGCGGGCAAACAGCATGGCCCCCAGGTTGGTAATGTCGTAGCGGCTGCCATTGCTGACAATGACGCGCTCGTGCTGGAGCCGCTCCAGAATGCCCGTCGTGGCCGGGGGCAGCGGCAACTTGAACAGGCGCAATACCTCGTCGTAGGCTATGAGCTGTAGTACCTGGTCGCCGGTTTGGCTGGCCAGGGCGATATCTTCTTCAAAGTGGCTCAGGTGGGCCTGGCTCCGGATGATTTCCAGCTTGTCCAGGTTCAGCGCCGCCAGCTCCTCGCCGTTGCGGGCGTAGTAGTGGCCCTCCCAGGCGGTGGGGTTGCCGCGCAGGGCCGGCGGAATCTCGAAGAAGACGACCCGCTTCCCGTCGGCGGTTTGCAACTCATGGATTTCGCGAAAGGTCAGGTTGTTGCTGATTTTGGCGGCTATCTCGCCCTTAAGGTGGTCGAGGTGCGCCCGGTCGGGGCGGTACTGGCTGCCTGTTACTTCCTTCTTATCGCTCACGCCAAATACCAGCCAGGCGGCCCCGTGGCCCCGCAGGTTGGCTTCGTTGCTGAGGGCGCTGAAGTACTTGCCGAGCTTCGAGAAGTCGAAGCTGTTGTTGGCTTCCTTGAATTCTACGACTTCGGTTTCGGCCGGCAGGCGCAGGAGCCGGTCGAGCAAGGCGGTAAGTTCAGCTTCGGTCATGCGGGTGGGCGTAAAAGGCAACGGCTGAGCTAAAAGTACTACATTTGCACATAACGGTTACATAAGAAAAGCCGCCCAGGAGCCTCGTAGGGCAGCTCGCACCCGGTCAACTCCCTCGCCAGTTACATGACGGTTACATAAGAACTGCCGCCGCAGCCGGGGCGTAGTGCCGCACGTCGAGCTGCCCGGTCACTGCCTCGGCGATGAGGGCGGCGCGGTACTCTTGCAGCAGGGCTATTTCTTGGTTGATGGTGTCGGTGGTTTCGGCAATTCTGGATGAATGGGCCTCAATATGTTCAACTATCATCTCTTGTTCACCAATACTAGGGAACACAATGTTAAAGTTGCCCAAAGCGCCTAAGTAGATTCCTGGTTGAGCAGAAAATCCCACATTGCTCCACAACAACTCTTGGAAACCATCACTCTGGAAAAGGCAGTACATATATCGCGGCGCTATGAGGCTAGGTTTTGGCCTAAATACTGCGAGACTACGCTGAATAGTGAATGGCAGCATATCTTCAACAATAGCAACTTTACCTAACGTTGCACCCACCACAGCTAGTACGATGTCGTTTTTTCTTACATCAAACGAATTCTCCAATGCAATAAAATCAGCTTCTGAAATCTGGCTGTCATCATCTAAGTTGATAAACTTACCATTGACAATATTCCTTACGCTAAGCAGCGGATAGCCATTTTCGACCCTAGCAGGTGGCTGGTGAGTACCATCTCGTAGCAACGAACAAGCGTGCTTCATTTTCATGCCTTCCCAATGTGCCGGCACCTTCCCTAGCCACTCCACGCCCGAATCACGTAGGGGCGCTTGGGGGTCCAGCCCTTTGGTCACGGCGTGGTTGATGAGGGCGGCCCGCTCCTCCCGCAGCAGCGCCAGCATCTGCTGCTTCTGGGTGATAAGCTGGTCTAGCTGGGCGGTTTTGTCGTCGAGGAAGCTAACAATAGCTTCTTGCTCTTCAAGGGGGGGTAGGGCGATGAAAGCATTCTTCAATAGCTCTTGATTGAAGATTTTTGCGCCGTATATATTTTGGCTAGCACTGTGAATCAATAGTTCAGGTAGCGCAAAATAGAAGTAAGTCAAGTCATAGCCAGCGTCGGGCAGCACTGAAAATATGGCTTCGTTTGTGTGCAAGTCCTTACCAGCAAAAGCGACTTTCCCTACACTCAATTTGAAGCTGTATAGAAGCGAACCCTTCGGCACAACTTCCATACCGGCAGCAAATAAAGCCTCGTCACTAAGGCTCGTTTTTGATTCAGTAATAACCCGCTGCTGCATATCAGCTATGGTCACCCATGTATTCTCTCCCTCGAAGTAGCTGGCTTTGCTCGTTGTGGGTGTACCACCAACGGCAAACTTGAAACAGTGCTTCAGCTTCTTCACCTCCCACCCCACCGGGATTTCCGGAATCCATTCCACGCCCGTAGGCTTATAATCTTGATAGCGGCTCACTTGCGGTTCTACTAATTCTGCCATAATGGTTCTTGGTGCCAGTTTTGGGGGAAGCCCATTGCGGCGGGGTCAGCGGCGGGATATTTGCCCAGCAGGTCGCGCAGGCGCTGCGTCAGGCCGGCGGCCGGGTCGATGCTGTGGAGCAGGTATTTCATGCCAATCAGGGCCGTGTAGAGCTTATTGGGCTGGCGTGGGGCGGCTACCACAAAGAAGGCGGGCGGCTTAGGCAGCAGCCGGGGCACGGTGGTCAGGTTGCGGTTCCAGAGGCGCGAGTGGTGGGCACACACGTTACGTACCTCCGTGATGCATTGCAGCCACGGTGCCAAGTAGGTCTTGTTGAACACCAAGAAGCGCCGCGCCACCAGGTCCGTTTCGGGCACCGCGGGCAGCAGGTTGCCATACAGCCGTGACAGCAGCCCCAGCGACAGCACCTCCAGGGTTTTCCAGGCTGGTGGCCGGCGGGTGTCCGTGGTATAGCGTTGGTAGTGGTCCTGAATGAACGGGTCTTTCGAGCGGTCCAGCTCGTCATCAATCTTCAGCAAGTTGCGATTGTGCGCCCCCAGGTTTCTACACAACGCCGGGTCTTCAAACCACCACGGCGAATGGCCCAGCGAGAAGAGGTAGATAAGCCGGGTCCGCAGCGCGATTTCAATGCGCTCGATGGTATCGAACACCAGCAGCCGCAGCTCCCGGTCGAAGTTGTAGAGGCTGATAACCGTATCGAAGTCGCTACCCGACTTGAACGTGTGGTTCACCTTGTCGTCCTGCATCGGCCACCAGTAGCCCGCCAGCCGGTAGTAGCTGATGGTTTCCAGCTGCATAGCTGCCCCGGCCGGGTCGGCTATGCGCAGGCCGCGCGCTTGCAACAACGCGACCTGGTCGGCAATAGTCAGGGCCGGTTTGCCGTATATCATTGGGTATAGGGCAAAAAAAAGACTCGCCCTGGTACGCTGTTCTGACGGGAAGCGTGGCGAGTACTGTTGCTACAAAGGTACAACATCGTACACGCAATTACAATTTTTCTACACAAAATCTGCCCGCAAACTACACAGAAGCAGGATTTCTAGTCCACGATAGTATGCAGCAAGCCTTCCGTTTTGGTTTCGAGTCGCAGAATATCGGCCCGGATATCCTGGAGCTTGCGCAGCGGCTGGTACTGGTAGAAATAGCGCGTGAAATTGATTTCGTAGCCCTCCTTGGTCTTGGTCAGGTCCAGAAACGCATCGGGCACGTGGGGCAGCACCTCGCGCCGGAAGTAGTCGTCGGGGTCATCGAGCAGGGGCACGTTTTCGAAGTCGCGCAGGCTGCCATCGGCTTTGGGCCGGCCCTTGCTGTCCTTCAGCACCTTGCCGCTGGCATCGCGCTGGGGCTGCTCCACCGTGAGGCGGCGGTAGCCAAAGGCCTCGTTGGGGAAAATCTTGCAGTACTCGCCCGCCTCGAAGAGGCCGTAGAGGCGCGTGATAGCGGCCAGCTGGTCTTCGGCAATCACGTTGCGCTTGCTACCCAGGCTGCGCGGCATCTTCTGCGAGAAGCTCACCGCGTTGAGCAGCTGCACCTGGCCCTTGCGCTCGGCGGCCTTGCGGTTGGTCACTATCCAGATGTAGGTCGTGATGCCGGTGTTATAAAACAGTTGGTCGGGCAGCGCCACGATGCCTTCGAGCATGTCGCGCTCCAGCAGCCAGCGCCGGATTTCGCTTTCCCCACTGCCGGCCGCCCCCGAAAACAAGGGCGAGCCGTTGAACACGATGGCCAGGCGCGTGCCCTCGGCCGTGTTCTTCATCTTGCTGGCCATGTGCTGCAAAAACAGCAGCGAGCCATCCGAAATGCGTGGTAGCCCTGCCCCGAAGCGCCCCGCGTGGCCCAGCTTCTCGTGCTCGTGCTTGATGACCTTCTCGGCCTTCTTCCACTCCACCCCGAAGGGCGGGTTCGACAGAATGTAGTCGAACCTGGCATCGGGCAGCTGGTCCTGCGTGAAGCTGTTGCCGAGCTTGATGTTGTCGGCCCGATGCCCCTTAATCAGCATATCGGCCTTGCAGATGGCATACGACTCGGGGTTCAGCTCCTGCCCGAAGGCCTCCAGGCGGGCCTCGTCGTTTAGCTCGTGCAGGTACTCTTCGGCCACGCTCAGCATCCCGCCCGTGCCGCAGGCCGGGTCGTACACGGTTTTCACGATGCCCTTCTTGGTCAGAATATCGCGGTCCTGCAAAAACAACAGGTTCACCATCAATCGAATGACCTCACGGGGCGTAAAGTGCTCGCCCGCCGTCTCATTGGAGCTTTCCGCAAACTTGCGAATTAATTCCTCGAAGATATAGCCCATCATCAGCGGCTTCACTTTGCTCGGGTGCAAGTCGATTTCCTGAAACTTCTTCAGCACCATAAACAGCAGATTAGCCGAGTCGAGCTTGGTTATCTGGTGGTCAAACTCGAAGTGCTCCAGAATCTCGCGGGCGTTGGCCGAAAAGCCGTTGATATAGTGGCGCAGGTTGGCCGCCACGTGGTTGGGGTCGCTGAGCAGGCGCTCAAAGTCGAAAGGGCTGTGGTTGTAAAACGTCAGGCCCGACTTCTGATTGAGTACCATATCGGCCATTTCAGGCGGCAGATTTTGGGTACGCGGGTGCTCGGCCAGAACGGCGGCCTTGGTGGGGGCCAGCACGCCATCGAGGCGGCGTAGCACCGTCAGCGGCAGTATCACTTTGCCGTAGTCAGCTTGCTTATAATCACCTCGTAATAAGTCAGCTACGGCCCAGATGTGCGCCGCATATTGCTTGAAATCCATAGTCTCAAAAAAAAGCTCCGCTCGGTGAAGCGGAGCCTTGAAATTAAGCCTGGGCCCGGTAACTGGCCGCCTCAGCTATCCATCATAGCGCTAAAGCGCTAACTACCAACCTATTTTTTATTGACTACCCCGGCAGCCTAGGCAGTTGCCTACTGTGCCGCTAGTGCTGTGTCAAGCGAATTGAGCAACAAAATAAAGGGCTTGGAGGGGGTACATGGCCCGTCCAACCACTCCCTTTCCCCTACCGGCTGCTGACCAAGCCGCCCTCGAAAACTTTACGCGCACGGGTCGTCGACCCGTGCGGGCAGTGCGCCGGGCCCAGGCCCTACTGGCCCTGGCCACCGGTATCGGCCAGCAGGCGGCCGGTCAGGCCGTGGGCCTCAGCCGCCAGGCAGTCAGCCATGTGTGCCAGCGCTACGAGGCCGGCGGCTGGCAGGCTGCGCGGGCCGCAGCCCCCGCAGCGGCGGCCCGCCGCACGTGGATGGTCCGCCGCACGTGGATGGTCCGCAACGCGCCGCCGTAACGGCGCTGGCCTGCACGGTACTGAAAGGCCTGGCCCTGGTTGTAATCATAGTGCAAGATGCTGCCCAGGCTCCCGTTGATGATACTGTTCACCTTAGCTGTGAGCGTGAGGTCGAGGCGGTGTGCGGTATCGATCAGCCGTAGCCGACCGTAATCCACAGACAGCACGTAGCGCACTTTTAGCATTATTGCCGAGGGGCTACTGGAGCTGGGGCAGGGCCCTGCCAGCGGTGCACCCCGCACTGGTAAGCAGCCGTGTTGCCGAATAACAAACTGACGCCTTGCGAGTTGATGCCACCGCCCTTACGGTTCTTGGAGAGCAGCGCCTCGTTGGCGTTGAGGCCCGCCCGCAGTTTGCTAAGTCAGCCCTGCTTGGGGCACCGCCGGCATTTCTACCTTTGCCCCATGCTATCCACTGCCGCCGAAACCACCCCGCTAGCCTTGCTGCGCCAGCACTGGGGGCACCAGCAGTTTCGGCCGGGGCAGGCCGACATAATTGCGGCAGTGCTGGCCGGCCACGATGCGCTAGCACTGCTGCCCACTGGTGGCGGCAAAAGTATCTGCTTTCAAGTGCCGGCGCTGGCGCGGCCGGGCATCTGCTTGGTGGTGTCGCCGCTCATTGCGCTCATGCGCGACCAGGTCGAAAACCTGCGCCAGCGCGGCATCAAGGCCGAAGCGGTATACGCGGGCATGAGCCACCAGGAAATCGACCAGACGCTCGACAACTGCGTGTACAGCAAGGAAATAAAATTTCTGTACGTGTCGCCCGAGCGGCTGCTTACCGACCTGTTTCGGGCCCGGCTAGCCCGGATGAACGTGGGGTTGCTCGCCGTCGACGAGGCGCACTGCCTCTCGCAGTGGGGCTACGATTTTCGGCCGCCCTACCTGCGCATTGCCGAGCTGCGGGCGCTACTGCCGGCCACCGTGCCCTGCATCGCGCTCACGGCCACCGCCACCGGGCAGGTGCGGCAGGACATCGTAGAAAAGCTTCATTTCCGGCCAGGGTACGGCATTTTCACCCAAAGCTTTGCCCGGCCCAAGCTCTCGTACTCGGTGTTGCATACCGAGGATAAACTGCGCCGCCTGCTCGAAGTGCTGCGCGGCGTAGGCCCCGGCAAAACGGGCATCGTGTACGCCCGCACGCGCCGCCAGGCCGAGGATACCGCCGCCTGGCTGGTGCAGCAACAGCTGCCCGCCGCCGCCTACCACGCTGGCCTGCCCGCCGAGCAGCGCACCCGCACCCAGCAGGCCTGGCTTACCGACAAGACGCGCATCATTGTGGCTACCAATGCTTTCGGCATGGGTATCGACAAGCCCGATGTGCGTGCTGTCGTCCACCTCGAGGCGCCCGCTACGCTCGAAGCCTACTATCAGGAGGCCGGCCGCGCCGGGCGCGATGGCCTGTATGCCTTTGCGGTGCTGCTCAGCGGCCCGGCCGATGCCGACGGGCTGCGGCGGCAGGCGCAGCTAGCCCACCCGCCGGTCGATGTGGTGCGCCGCGTGTACCAGGCCCTGGCCAACTATTCGCGCACGGCCGTGGGCGGCGGCGAGCTGGTAGCGTTCGACTTTGACCTCGGCCTGTTTGCCGAAACCTACCGCCTCAGGGCCGTCGAGGTGCACCATGCCCTCAAGGTGCTGGAGCAGCAGGGCTTCGTGCAGCTTACCGAAGCCGTGAACCAGCCGGCGCGGGTGCAGCTCATTAGTAACCAGCAGGATCTATACCAGTTTCAGGTGGCTAATGCGCAGCACGACCTGTTGATAAAAGCGCTACTGCGTCTGTACGGCGGCGAATTGTTCGTCACTTTCCAGGCCATTTCGGAAAGTGCTCTCGGCCGCCACTTGCGCCAAAGCACCACCGATGTGGTGCGCCAGCTTCGCTACCTGCACAGCGCGGGCGTGCTGCACTACCAGCCCCGGCGCGAGCTGCCGCAGGCCATGTTTACCACGCCGCGCTACGATGCGCCCCAACTGCCTCTCGATGAGCGCCGCCTCAAAACCGCCCGCCAGCTCACCGAGCAGCAGACTACGGCCGTAGTAGAGTACGCCGCCAGCCTCACCCGCTGCCGCCAGCAATTGCTACTAGACTATTTTGCTGAGCCCGATGCCCCAGCGTGTGGCGTGTGCGATGTGTGCCTGGCCCGCAAAAAAGCCCGGCAAGCTCCCGAGGATCCGGCCGGGCTGCCAGCCCAATTGCTCCAACTCGTGCAAACCGAGCCGCTGCTACCCCGCCAGGTGGTAGCCCGCTACCCCGCCGCCGAAGCAGCGGCCATTATGGCGGCCCTGCGCGCCTTGGTCGAGCTAGGCAAGCTGGCCTACGCGGCCGACGGCCGGCTGCATACCACGTAAGGACGCAGGTGTAGCGTAGCTTGAGTAGTTTTAGAATCAACGTACATCTATGCAATCGCTACTACCTAAGAACGTCCTGCTGAGCTTGTGAAGCATCTCACTTGCGCCGCTCTAGCGTTTCAGGTGAGATGCTTCGCAAGCTCAGCAGGACGTTCTTAGGTAGTAGCGATTGTGCTAAGATCCAAGCTTTCAGAGTGAAAGGTGGAATTACCGCCCACCTTTATGAACCCTTGGCCTGTGCCTAGCCAGCCTGATAAGCCATTATGCCACCCACCAGATTGCGCACGTTGGTGAAGCCTTGCTGCGTGAGAAAGGCCTTGGCCGAGGCCGAGCGACCACCGCTTTTGCAGTGCACGATAACCTCTTCGTTTTTTAAGTCTTCCAGGTCATCCAATTTCTCAGGCAGGGTGCCGAGCGGAATATTCTGGCTGCCAGGGATGCGGCTTTCTTCCGCTTCCCAGGTTTCGCGCACGTCAATAATGCGGGGCGTTTCGCCGGCTTGCTGGCGTTGGTGGAGTTCGGCGGGCGTGATGTCGGGCATGAGTACGGGTAAAAATAGGTAGATGGACAGCTTATTCCAGCACCAAGCGGCGGGTGGCTACGCTGCCATCGGGCAAAGTTAGCTGCACCAGGTATACGCCACCGGGCAGGCTAGCGGGCAGGCGTAGGGCGGCCAGCCCCGCCTCGGCGGTGGGCTGCCGCCACACCGGTCGGCCCAGCACATCGAGCAGCGTGGCTAGCCGGAAAGCTGGGCCATTCACTAGCACGGTAGTGCCGCTGGGGGCTGGGTTGGGGTAAAGGCTATACTGCGTGTTGACGGCCTGCTGCGCCTGGGTAGCCAGCACGTTGTTGTTCATCACGGCCCGCACCATGGGCGAGCCGCCAGTGGCAGGCGTGGCGGCCGTCCAGGTGCTGTTCTGGGTGTAGAAGAGCGAGGCGGCTGCCGGCTGGTTGTTCAAATCGAGGCCGTAGAGCAAAAACTGCCCGCCGGCCGGCTGCCCGTAGCCCACGTAGAAGCGGCCCGACACGGGCACCGGCGTAGCCAGCGGAATCGTGTAAAACGTTTGGCCCGCTGGGATTGGATTGGTGAGCGTAAATGTGGCCGTGGCGAGGGGCGTGGCGTCGGGCTGGCCGTTTTTATCAGCCCACACGGCTACCGTCACCGAGCGATTAGCGTAGTTTTCGCCGCCTTGCGAAAGCGGAATATTATTGAAAATAGGCGCTAGCTGCACGGCACTTACGTGGTCGGCCTGGTTGGCCGTGAAGCCGACGGCCAGGTAGCTGATGGGCCCGGTACTCACGGCCGGAATGTTGAAGCTTTGCTCGGCCGTGCCATCGTCGTAGGCAAAATAATTACTCAGCTCCAGGTCGCGGGTAGTGGTATCGTTGGCAAGGGTTAGCGGGTTGGTTTCGCGGGTTTGCAGGGCCAGGGTGTAGCGAAAGCGCCGGCTCGCCGGGGAGCTAGCCAGCGGCGCCGAGCTGGCATCACCCGTAATAGCATCTTGCCGGGCGCCGGCTAGCTCGGGCCGCCCGCCCGATGCCCAGGTAGCGGGCCCGAAGCCGCCGGTGGTCAGCTCACGCACCGTGCCGAGCCAAGTGATTGGTAGCGGGTTGCCGCTGGCCGTGAGGTTGTTAACCGTCGCAGTGAGGGCCGGGTTCAGCTCGCTGGTAGTAGCCGCATTGTACTGCCACACCGGCATCGACGCATAGCGGCGCAACGGGCTAGTGAGCGGCCGGCTGGTAGCAACGTCTTGAAAGATAGTGTCGTTGGCGCCCCGGTTGCTATTTACATAAATGTAATCCAGCCCAAAGGCGTCGCTGGCCGAAGATTGATTGCCCGACGACCGAAACCGAAACTGGAAGCCGCTGTGAAAGTAGCTGGCTTGGTTGATGGGGAAAATCTGCTGCCGGAAATTCGTCGTTTTATTGGCTCCCAAGTAAGTCCAGATGGTATTCCAGCGCCCCACATTATCCAAAAATTCCAGCGTGAGGCTCACCGGAGTGGCGCTGGAGCTAGTGCCTGGCGAGCCGGCGAGCGTACCCGCCTGCCAGGCGTAGCTCAAGTACACCTGGCTGCCGGCCGACACGCCACTTAGGTCAATGGGCTGGGAGGTGAGCGTATCGGTGTGGCTGTAAAACGATGCCGAGCCGCTGTTGTAGGCCAGGCCGTTGGCCCGCAGGCCGTCGAGCGTGACGGTACCCCGCGTGAGTGGGTCGCGGGCCAAACGGTTGCTCACGTAGGCGCCGCCGCCGCCGTAGTTGACGAGCAGGCCGGTGCCATCGGGGTAGTCGGGGCCGGTGAGCAGCCAGCGCAGGGCGCTCGGCTGCCCATCGAGCGGCAGTGTGAAATCGTCAAAAAAGGGCAGCGCCAGCGCCGTTGTGCCCAATTGCGCGTTGGTAGTGCGGCCCGGCACCTTGGTTGCCGCCCGGGCGCTAGCCGCCGTCGTGGCCCGGCCAGGGTCGGCCGAAAGGGGCTGGGTAGGCAGAATAGCCTGCCCCTGCGCTGCCAGGGTGAGCCCCAGGGCCGGCAAGCCAATCGTTAGGAAGCGGAGAAGTTGGCGCATAGAGTTTGGGCTGATAACCACTCAGTAAGAACGGTTGGCTTGGTAATTTTGGCCCGCTGAATGCTGGTGGGCCCGCAAGATGGTCGAGTCGAGCATCACCCCCTCCAACTCGGGGGCTTTGACCGCGTCGAACAGGCGTTCCCACACGCCTTTCTGGGCCAGGCGCCGAAACCGTTTGCGCACCGAATCAAACTTGCCAAAGCGCTCGGGTAGGTCAGCCCAGGGACAACCCGTGCGCATTATCCACAACACCGCGTTGAAAAAGAGCCGGTTATCTTTAGCTGTCACCCCGCAGTCGCTGGCCTTACCAGATAAGAGGGGCGACACCACCGTCCAGGCAGTATCCGAAATTTCGTGACGACGCATAATAACATTGTGAAAAACAAAGATATATTGCCTGGCTTTATTGTCCTCACGCTCTAGCCGCCAAGTGCTATGTGCTAGCCGCTAAATTTTACTCCGCCACCCACAAATCGACGAGCTGGCCCATGCGGATGGTGGCGCCGGGGGCCGCCGCGGGGCGCTGGCGCACCACCGTGCCGGGCGTTTGGCCCTTCTCGGCCGCCTGCTTGAACACCTCGCCCACTTCGAGGTGCTGGCCGGCGAGCAGCGTCCGGGCCTCGTCCTCGGGCATATTCACGAGGTTGGGCATCTCAAACTCGGTATTGCCCAGGCCATCGCCCACTTCGAGGTCTACCTTGGTGCCCTTGGCGATGGGCGCGCCGGGCGCGATTTCCTTGCCGCCGATGAGCTGCTTCAGCACCGCATTCTGGGCTACGTTGGGCACCAGCTTGATCTGCCCGATGGCGAGGTCATAGCTAGCCAGGATGAGCTGCGCGTTCTTCACCGAGCCGTCGGTAAGCTTGGGCATCTTGATAACCGGCGGGCGGCGCATGGCCACCGAAATGTAGATTTTGCGGTCCTGCTTCACCTTTTCGCCGGGCGCGGGCTCCTGCGTCAGCACCGTGAAGGGCCGCGTGCCCGGCGCATAGCTGCTGTCATCGACGAAGTAGGCAAGCTTGCGCTCATCGAGGTAGTTTTCCAGGTCGGCCACGTTCATACCCGTGATTTTGGGCACCACGATGGTTTCGCCGTGGTGCGTCGTGATGGGCAGGTACACGTAAAAAAAGCCCAGCACCAGCGCCGCTACCAGCGCCCCGATCAGCGCCAGGTGTTTGAAAACGTCGAACCAGGTATCAGATTTGAAGAAGGACATGAGAACGTAAAGTAAAAGAACGTCATGCTGAGCTTGCCGAAGCATCTTGCTCGCACCAGTAGGGTTAGTAATCCACTGGTGCGAGCAAGATGCTTCGGCAAGCTCAGCATGACCAGCTTAAGTAGTGGCTGGAAGCTGTTTTGCCTGCCGCGCCTTGCCAAAATCCAGAATGCGGTCGATAAACTGGTAGGGCGTGTAGCCCGCCAGCGCCGTTTGGTGGAAAATGCACGTGGCGGGCGTCATGCCGGGCAGCGAGTTGACTTCAATAATAAGCACTTCTACTGCGCCCGACTGCCGCACCCGCACAAAGGCGTCGATGCGGGCGTAGCCTTCGATGTGCAAAATATCGGCCACCCGGTGCAGCGTGCGCTTCACCTCGTCGCTGATGCGCTGGCGCTCGGCGGGGTCCTGGGCGTAGCGGGCGGGCGTGATGTTCTGCCCTTCGCCGGCCAAAAATTTCTCTTCCAGGCTCAGCACTTCGCCGGTAGCCAAGGCCTCGCTCGCCTCAAAAACCTCGATGTGCAGCTGGCCTTGCTCGTCGTAAGAAGTCAGCAGGCCGCCCGTGACTTCCAGAAACTTAGCCGCGCCATCGGGGCCGATGAGCGTTTCGACCAGGAAAGCATCCTTCTGCGGAAATTCCTCCTTGAAGCCGAGGTGCAGCACCTCGGCCGGGCCCGCCAGCAAGTCGGCCTGCTGCCGGAAAATCTGCTCGCTAAAGGCGGCCAGCTCGGCGCGGTTCTTAATCTTTTTTACCGCCGACGAGCAGCCGTCGTCCGCTGGCTTGGCAATGAACGGGTAGCCAAACCCGGCTTCCAGGCTGCGGTAGAAAGCGTCGGCGTCGGCGGCCCATTCGAGGCGATACGCCAGCCGGTGGTCGGCCACGCGCAGGCCCGCCTCGCGCAGGCGGCGGTTAGTTTCAAACTTGTTGATAGTCACGGCGCTGCTGGCCGCGCCCGAGCCGTTGTAGGGCAGGCCAAATTTCTCCAGCTCCTGCTGCAAAGCGCCATCCTCACCGGGCCGGCCGTGCAGGGCAATGAATACCTCATCCACCTTGTCGGCTAGCTCGGCAAACGAGATGCGGCGCGGCGCGGCCACCGGCTGCCCGGCGTACGTGCCCGTGATGCCGCTCGCTTCCTGCCGGATGCGCGCCAGCACCGGGTGGGCGGCCTCGCCGGCCTCGGCGTGCTCGATCTTCTCGCGAATATCGTCGGCGTTATCCTTGAGCATCACGTTGATGGGCAGCTCGTAGAGGCGGAACTCCGCGCTGTTGCCGGCCAGAAAAACCGGCACCGGCCGGTACTTCACCGACGACGACAGCTTCTCGTAGATATTGCGGCCGCTCTCCACCGAAATGTGCCGCTCCGACGAGTAGCCGCCCATGATCACCGCCACGCGGATGCGCTCGTCGGTGCCACCCCGCTGGCTCTGGATAGCACTATCCAGCTGCTCCAGCTGCCCCTGCAACTGCACCGGCTTGAGGCCGCCGCGCCGCCGGGCGGCCAGCGAAGTGCGGATGATGCAGGTCAGGAACTGGCTGGGATTCAGGCCAATCTCGGCGGCTTGGTGGAAGAAGAACGACGCCGGCAGCATGCCGCTCGTCGTGTTCGGGTCATTGAGGAAGATGGTGCCATCTGCCTGAATGAAGCCATCCAACCGCGCGTAGACCTCGAAGCCGAAGGTGCGGAACATCTTTTGAGCTTCCTGGCGAATGCGCTCAATAGCAGCCTCGGGCAGGTCGATGGGTGTGATTTTACGAGCTAGGCCGGGCAGGTATTTGGCGCGGTAGTCGAAGACTTCGGTGCCCTTCACAATTTCGGTAGGTGGGAGGGCCAGCGGCGCGCCGTTTTCGTCCTCGACGACGATGCAGCTGAACTCGCGGCCGGCCACGAAGCTCTCGATGAGTACTTGCGTTTCGCCCGTGGTGCTAGTGAGCGTTACGGTAGCGGCGCTGGGAAACGCTGTCATCAGAAAATCAAGTAGCGCTTCGGGATGCTCAAACACGGCAGCGGGTGGTGGGCTCGCTTCGTTGGGTTGGTGAGCTTCGGCAGCGACTGGCAACCCAATACCTTCCCGAATATCGGCTAGCTGACGTACCCAGGCCAGCCGGCCGTTTTCGTCCAGTGCTTCCCACTCGGCATTGGTGAGCGTGCGGCGAAACAGCGCCCGGTCTACGGCCGCGCTGAATAGCGCCGGGTCTTCCTCGCGCACGATGCTGATGCCGATGCTGCTGCCCTGGCGCGGCGCTTTCAGCACCAATGGCAAGCCTAGCTCGCGACCCAGCATGGAGAGCAGCGCGGCCGGGCCGGCAGTGGCCCAATCGGCGGCCGTAAGCACGTAGAAATCGGGCGTGGCTAGCCCGGTGGCTTTGAGTAATTTCTTCTGGGCGATTTTATCAATGCCGAACGCCGAAGGCAAAATGCCCGAGCCCGAGTAAGGGATGCCTACCCATTCCAGCAGGCCCTGAATAGCGCCGTCTTCGCCGCCCGGCCCGTGCAAAGCCAGAAAGGCGAAGTCCATGAGCTGAGGCAATTCGCTGGCCTCCACCTGCCGGCCGACGTGGCTGATAAGCTCAGTCAGCGCTTCGGCGCTCAGCTCACCCAGGCTTTCGATATACACTTGCCAGGGGTGGCGGGTAGCGGGCAGCGCGGCCACGGGCGGGTAAAAATCACGGATGGTGCCTTTGTAGAGGTACTGCCAGTCGAGCAAAATGAAGTGCCCCTGGCTATCCACAAAAATGGGGACGGGCTGAAACAGGCCCTTGTCCAGATTATCAAAAACGGTGCGCCCGCCCGCGAAAGAAATCTCCCGCTCGCGCGAGGTGCCCCCAAAGAAAATGCCGATTCTCATCATACTAGGCGCAAAGGTAGTTTAGGGGAGGAGGTGAGGAAGTGCTTAGGTTTGTCGTGGTGAGCGTAGCAAAGCCAGCGCCCCCGAACGACTAGTGGGCGTATCCGTATCGTTCTACCAAGGTCGTTCGGGGGCGCTGGCTTCGCTACGCTCGCCACGACAAACTTTCTCCACCTCATTTTTTCTAAAGTGAACACCCTCGCCAACTACAATTTTGCCGGCCACCGTGCCGTGGTGCGCGTCGATTTCAACGTGCCGCTCGACAAGGACCTGCGCATCACC
>CAZERY010000027.1:0-24203 GCA_964514915.1 uncultured Hymenobacter sp. | reverse complement strand
CACCCTCAATTTCCACCTCTTCGAGTCGCAGACCATTCTGTGACGAGTTTAACTACAAAACTTACTCTTGAATTAGAAAAAATAAAAGTTGGTCGGACGTTCTCCAATTTAACTAATTCAGGGATAGGCTAAATCTTTCCCTTTTGCTTTATCCCCTACTCCTAGATTCGCTGCTGCTCGGCGTGCAGCACTCCTTCGAGCCCGACCACATGGCGGCCGTGTCGGTGCTGGCTACTGAGAAAAAGCGCTACAACACCGGCTACGGCCGGCTCATCTGGCGCTCGTCGCAGTGGGCGCTGGGCCACTCGCTCACGCTCATTATCTTCAGCGCGCTGGCCTTGCTGCTGCGCTCGGCGCTACCGCTGAGCTTTTCGCGCTGGGCCGAGCTGGCGGTGGGGCCGGTGATGATTTGGCTGGGCTGGGAGGCCATCCGGCGCAACCACCAGCTCAAGCAGCTCATGGCCGAGCACAAGAAATTTGCCGAGCACGCCCACCTCACCAACGCCCTGCACCTGCACGGCAGCCAGGGCGAAGAAATCGCGATGAACGTGCTCAGCCGCTCGTTCTGGGTGGGCATGCTGCACGGGCTGGCCGGCACCGGCGGTGCCTGCGCGGTGGCCCTCACCCTGGCCGCCAAAGACACCCGCACCGCCCTCGGCATCATCGCGCTGCAAAGCGTGGGCATCGTGGTCGCCATGACGACTTACAGCTGCGTGATGGCCTTCTCGGTGTCGCGGTTTATTGAGCGCAACCAATTGGTTTTTAAGCTGATAAATGCGGTGGTAGGCGTCGTGTCGATTGGCGTGGGGCTGCTGTGGGTTTATAATGGCATATTTGCCAAATAAGTGAAAAGTAGCTTGGCCTTTGTAGTCCGAGCTACTTTTCACGCCTGGGCGCTGCGCACCGTCAGAATCGCCTTCGTCAGCGACGCGGCCGATAGCTCATCGAGCGGCAGGTACTGCGCTCCCAGGGCAGTTGCCAGCTCGGCGGCTTTGCCCAGGCGCAGGTAGCCGCTGTCGGTATCGAGCACCAGCGTGGGGATGGCGCGGGCGCGCAACTGGTTGGCTAGCTGCTGAGTTTGCTGGCTCGGGTCGCCGCCGCCGGGCAGGGGCACGTTGGCCTTGCCATCGCTGAGGAGCACCAGCAGCGGCGGCTGCTCGGCGCGGTCGAGCAGCTGGGCAGCCAGTTGGAGGGCGTGGGGCAAGGGCGTGCGCCCGCCCGTGGGCAGGGCGCGCAGGGCCTGCTCGGCCACTTCCACGCTGCGCGTGGGCGCCAGCAGTACCTGCGCCTCTACCCCCCGAAACGCGATGACGCCCACCGTATCGCGCTGCTGGTAAGCGTCGGTGAGCAGGCTCAAGACGGTGGCTTTCACGGCTTCCATGCGGCGGCTGGCGCTCATCGAGCCCGAGGCATCGACCACGAGTAGCAGGAAGGTGCCGGTCTTGCTGCTGCGTACCTTCTGGTGCAGGTCGTCGCGGGTGATTTGGGCCGCCGCGGGGTCGCGCAGCACGGCCTGGCGCACCGTCGCCTCAATAGCCAGCTCCGACGGGGCGCGGTCGGGCACGGCCCGCACGTACTGGCCCCGCGCGGCCGGCACGCTGGCCCCGCGCTGGCCAGTGGCCAGGCCGGCGACTGGGGCAGTAGGCGGCGGTGCTTCTACTGCAATAGGCCGGGTTGGTGCTGCCGGCCCGGCGCCGAATACCTGCTCGGGGGCAGCCTCTTGGGGCGCGGCTGGTGGCGTACCGTCGTTTTCTGGTGCCCCATTATCTGCTGTTAAGGAAGGTTCTTCACTTGGCTGAGCCGGACTGCTAGCTGGGGCGGGTGGCTGGGGCGCAGCATCGGGGGCAGGCGCCGGGGCCTGCTGCATCAGCTCATCCAGGGCGTCGGCGGGGAGGCCGGGGCTGTCGAAGGGCTGGGCGCGGCGGTGGACCAGGGCCAGCGCGGCGGCGCGGCGCACGTCGGCGGCGGTCACGGTGGGGCGGCCAGCCAGGGCGGCCAGGGTAAGGGCCGTTTTATACAGCACAATATCGGCGCGCAGGCTAGCCACGCCCAGCTCAGTACACAGCTGGCTGATGAGGGTGAGCAAGCCCTCGGGCATCTGCACGGTGGGCAGCAGTTGCCGGGCGGCGATAAGCTGCTGGCGCACGGCATCTTGCGCAGGCCGCCATTGGGTTTGAAAGACTACCGGGTCCCGCTCGAAGGCGATACGCCGCCGCACTACCTCCGTGCGCTCGGCCACGTCGCGGGGGGCCGTGATGTCCACCATCAGCCCGAAGCGGTCGAGAAACTGCGGGCGCAGGCTGCCTTCCTCGGGGTTCATGGTGCCGATGAGCGTGAACTGCGCCGGGTGGCTCACGGCCAGGCCTTCGCGCTGCACGGTGCTGCGGCCGGTGGCCGCCGCATCAAGTAAAATATCGACCAGGTGGTCGGGCAGCAGGTTTACTTCGTCGATGTAGAGTACGCCACGGTGGGCGGCGGCCAGCAGGCCAGGTTGCAGCTTTTTCTGGCGGGCGGCCAGTAGGCCTTCCAGGTCGAGGCTACCCAGCACGCGGTCTTCGGTGGCCCCCAGGGGCAGGTTGACGAAGGGCGCGGGGAGCGCTTGCGCCCCGGCAGCAGACTGGTGGCACACCGGGCACAGGTCGGCCGGCTGGCCCGGCTCGCAGTTGAACGGGCAGCCGGGCACGGCCAGGATGGGCGGCAGCACGTCGGCCAGGCCGCGCACAGCGGTGGTTTTGGCCGTGCCTTTGTCGCCACGCAGCAGCACGCCGCCTAGGGTTGGGTTTACGGCACACAGCAGCAGGGCTTGCTTCAGCGTGTCTTGGCCGACCAGGGCGGCGAAAGGGTAGTTCATAAGATTTTGTAATTCTCTAACTTATATACAAACCGTCATGCAGAGCGTAGCGAAGCATCTCGCTCGCTTCATTGGGTTAGTAACTCTAACGTCAGCTTGCGAGATGCTTCGCTACGCTCTGCATGACCATACTTGTTTAAGCTATGCAATACGTTACTCATTCCGCGCTTCCAGCAGCGTCTCGCTTTGCAAGTACACCGCTTGCAGCGCCGCTAGCGTTTCCGCCGCCGGCGCCGCCCACATGCCGCGCTGGGCTGCCTCCAACAACCGCTCGGCAATGGCGTTCAGGGCCCACGGGTTGCTCTCGGCAAAGAACTCCTGCATCCTGGCATCGAGGGCGTAGGTTTCGGCCACTTTCTCGTACATCCAGTCGGCAACTACCCTAGCCGTAGCGTCGTAGCCGAACAGGTAATCTACGGTGGCCGTTAGCTCCAGGCCGCCTTTGTAGCCGTGGCGCTGGATGCCGGCCAGCCACTTGGGGTTGACGACTCGGGCGCGGAATACGCGCAGGGTTTCCTCCTGGAGGTCGCGCACGGCGGGGCGGGCGGGGTCCTGGGTATCGCCGAAGTAATGCTTGGGCTGCTGGCCGGTGAGGCTGCGAATGGTGGCAATCATGCCGCCGTGAAACTGCAAGTAGTCGTCGCTGTCGAAGATGTCGTGCTCGCGGTTGTCCTGGTTGTGCAGGGCCACCTCCACGCCCGCCAGCCGCTGCCGAAACTCGGGGCGGGCATCGGTGCCGCTCGCGGCGCGGGTGTAGGCATAGCCGCCCCAGTTCACGTAGGCCTGGGCAAAATCGGCATCGTTCTGCCAGTTTTTCTCGTTGATAAGCGGCAAGATACCGGCCCCGTAGCTGCCCGGCGCGGCTCCAAAAATGCGGTAGCCGGCGCGCTGCTCGGCTTCTTCGGCGGGCACGTCCTGGGCGTGCAGCTCGGCGAGGTCGCGCAGGTAGTGCTGGCGCACGAAGTTCTGGTCGAGCGGCTCGTCGAGCGCCAGTACGAGCTGCACGGCATCGTCCAGCAACTCAATGAGGTGCGGGAAGGCATCGCGGAAAAAGCCGCTGATGCGAGTAGTCACGTCGATGCGCGGGCGGCCTAGCTCGGCCAGCGGCATCACCTCCACGCCGGTCACACGGCGGCTTTGGGCTTGCCACACCGGGCGCACGCCCAGCAGGGCCAGGATTTCGGCCACGTCGTCGCCATGGGTGCGCATGGCGCTGGTGCCCCACACGCTCAGGCCCACGCTTTCGGGGTAGCGGCCAGTTTCTTTGAGGTGGCGGGCCAGCACCTCGCGGGCCAGCTGCTGGCCCACTTCCCAGGCCGCCTGCGAGGGTAGGGCGCGCGGGTCTACGGCGTAGAAATTGCGGCCCGTGGGCAGGATGTGGGCCATGCCCCGGGTGGGCGCACCGCTGGGGCCGGCCGGCACGTAGCCGCCCCCCAGGCCGTGCAGCAGGTTGGCAACCTCGTCGTAGGTCTGCGCCAGGTTAGGCAGCAAGTGTTGGCCCGCAAAAGCTAGCGTCTGCTTCACCTCGGCTAAGCCCGACTGACCAGGTGCCACGTTCAGGGCCTCAACCAATACTTCATCGAGCAAAGCGGGCCGGAAGTGCCGCCGTTGCCACACCAGTAGCAGGTGGCGCGTCAGCTCGTCGAGCACTTCCAGCGCGTCGGCGCCCGTCACCACGGGCCGGCCGGCCAGAGTTTCAAACTGCGTACTCACTGCCCCTAGTTTCTGGCCTTTGGCTGCTAACAGCTTGTCTAGTTCAAAGCCAAACAGCGTGGCTAGCCCAGCCTGCAAGCCCGGCACGCCGAGGTTAGGCAGGCGAGTGAGGGCTTGCAGCATATCGACCAGCATCTCATCCTCAGGCGCTTGGCCCAGGATGTGCAGGCCATTGCGGATTTGGGCGGCGCCCAGCTCGCAGAGGTAGCCGTCGATGTCTTCGATGAGGTGGGCCACATCCTTGCCGTCCATCTCGGCGAGGCTTACGGGCACGCCTTCGGGCGTCATCTCGTCGTCCCAGTCGTGCACGTGGTCGCCGTGGTCGCGGCGCAAGAGCACGGCTAGGTCCTGGTCGAGGTTGGTTTGCTTAACCAGGTCCCAGATTTGGCGTTGCAGCAGCGGCAGCTTGGCCGGGTCGAGGGCTTCAACCTGGTAGTACTCATCGACTAGCTGCGTGAGCTGGGCCAGCTCGCCGTAGCTGTCGGCCGTGGTCATGGGCGGCGTGAGGTGGTCCAAAATAGTGGCGTGGGCGCGGCGCTTGGCCTGCGAGCCCTCACCGGGGTCGTTGATAATGAAGGGATAGAACAGCGGCAAATCGCCCAGAAATGCATCCGGAAAGCAATTCTCCGAGAGGCCAATGCCTTTGCCGGGCAGCCACTCCAGGGTGCCGTGCTTGCCTACGTGCACCAGCGCGTCGGCGCCCCAGCCGTCGCGCAGCCAGCGGTAGCAGGCGTAGTAGTGGTGGGTAGGCGCCAGGTCGGGCTGGTGGTAAATAGCGTCGGGGTCCATGCCGTAGCCGCGGGGCGGCTGGAGCATCACCAGCGCGTTGCCCAGCTCGATGCCGGCCAGCGCAATGTGCCCGTCGTGCACGTAGGTAGCGCCGGGCGGCGGGCCCCACTGCTTGGTCATTTTCTGCTGCAACGCCTCCGGCAGTTCACTGAACCATTGCGCATACTGCGCAAACGACACTTGTCCCACGGCCCGGCCCAGCTGCTCGGGCGTGAGGTAGGTTTCGTCGTACGAGCAGCGGTCTACCAGCTCGTGAATGAGCGCGGTGCCGCTGGCCGGCAGCTCGCCCAACGTGTAGCCTTCGGCCTGCATGGCGTGCAGCAGCGCCAGCAGCGAGGCCGGCGCGTCGAGCCCCACGGCATTGCCGATTTGCGAAGCCTTGCTGTTGGAATTGGTGAAAATGAAGGCCACGCGCTTCTGCGGGTTGGGCTGGTGGCGCAGCCGGGCCCAGCGGGCGGCCAGGCCCGCTACCCGTGCCACGCGGTCGGGCAGCGGGGCGTAGCCGCTGGCCTCACGGTCTTTCTCCTTAAAGGAAATGGGCACCGTGATAATGCGGCCGTCAAACTCCGGGATGGCCACGTTCATGGCCGTGTCGAGCGGGTTGAGCCCGCGGCTCGACGACTCCCAGGGCCCGCGCCCCATGCCGCTCGTAATGGCTTGCAGCACTGGCACATCCAGCTGCCGCAGCGCCTCTACCGACCAGCCGGCGCTGGTGGGGCCGTCGGGGTTCACGTCGCTCATGGCAAAGGAGACGGTATTGACCAGCACATCCACCAGCGGCCCGTTTTCACCCCGCAAAAGCTCGAAGGCCACCGGCCAGCCCGAGGCCGCATCCACGGCCTTGAGCGAAGCGGTATAAATGGGTAACGCGTTGATTTGGCGCGCTTCCAGCTCGCGCACCAGCGCATCCACGAAGGCCAGGTTGCCGCTAACCCAGTGGGCGCGGTAGAAGATGAGGCCCACGCTGGGCCGGGCCGGGTCGCGCAGCCGGAGCCAGTCGGCGAGGTCGGCCGCCTCGGGCAAATCGGGGTGGTAAATGCCGTGCTCGGGCAGCGCCCGCGGCGGCTCGGCCCCGAAGCCGGTCAGCAGCAAGTGGTCGGCCAGGAAGTACAGCAACGCGGTAAGGTTCAGGTAGCCACCCGCTTGCAAGTACGCCAGCACCTCGTGCCCAATGGCCGGCGACACCGTCGAGATGGCCGCAAACTCGGGGTTCAGGTCGCCCGCGCCGCTGAGCACCAGCAGGTGCTGGCCCTGCGCCTGCGCCCGCCGCACCAGCTCGCTGAAGCCCGGCACGCTGCTCGGCCGCCCCAGCACGCGCAGCACGATGACGCGGGCCGCCGCCAGCTCGCGGTCGAGCAGCTGCGCCATGTGGGCTTCGGTCTTAATGGCCAGCAGGTTGATGCCGATGGTTTTGGGAAAGTCGGCGGGCAGCTCCTGCACGCTGCGGTGCAGCGTGAGTAGGTCGGTGTCGGCGTGGGTGAGGAAGGCGATGCCCTCGGCCGCGACGGGGGCGGCCAGCCCGGCCGCGCCGGCCGTTTCGGCCCCGTTCCAGCTATAAAACTGGAATACGTACTCGGCCAGCTCGGCGGGCGGCGTGAGGTAGCCGTCGGCGGCCACCAGGCTGTCGATATAGTCGAAAATCGCCAGCACCTGCCAGTCGCTGTTGATGGAGTGAAACCACGTCGAGCGGCCGTCGAAAAGCAGCGTCACCACGTTGGCCAGCGTGCAGGGGCCCAGGCAGCCGCCCTTGGTCAGGTGCACGGTGTTGCGCAGCTTGCGCCGCAGCCATTCGCTTTTGTACAAGTCTACGGGCACGGCCGCGTAGCCCCGGTCTACCCGGCCGCAGCAGCAGGCGTTGTAGCAGTACGAGAGGTGGCCCCGGCGCTGCACCAGGTTGATGGCTTTGCCGTCGGGCCGCAGCACGCGTTGGCGTTTGATTTCGCGCATGGGCGGAGGTGAAAGCTGGGAATTTCCCCGCAAATTACTGGGTAGACTGCTCAGGCGCGGCCCCTGCCAGCCAAAGCCCGCTACTTCTTGATGCGGCTGAGATGCACGGAGCTGATGCCCAGGCACGCCGCGATGTAGTGCTGCGGCACCCGCTGCCCCACCTGGGGCGCGTTGGCCAGCAGCTGCTGGTAGCGCTGCTTGGGCGTGTCCCGAATAAAAGACAGGCAGTGCTCCATATAGTGGCGGGTGCGGTCGAAGAGGAGCCCGGCCAGCTTTTCCCGCCCTGCGGGCGAGTCGGCCAGCTCTACCAGCAGTTGGTAGGCATCTTCCCGCGCTAGCCACCACACTACGCAGGGCGCTATGGTTTCAATCGAAAACAGACTGGGGGTGTGGTGGCGAAAGCTGTCGAGCGAAGACACGGTTTGCTGCTCGAAGAAAAACTGAAAAGTAACGTCTTTGCCCTGGCTGGCGAACCACACGCGCAGGCAGCCTTTTTCAATAAAAAACACCCGCCTTGGCTACGTCGCCCTCGCGCAGCAGCAGGGCGCGGGCGGGCACCTCCAGGCGCGTAAAACGAGCGGCATACCGCTGCCATTGGGCGTCGTCGAGCGAAAACTGCGTGCGTAACCATTCCAGCATAGCGAGCGCAAATAACGCGCTAACCACGCCAAGCGCCCGTTATTTAAGCCCTTTTCCCGCTTTGGGGGCCGGCCAGGCCCCGCCGCTGATAGAGCAAGCCGCGGCCAGCACCCCCAGCAGCACCGCCGGCCCGGCCGAGGCCCGCGCCGGCTCGCCCGCAGCAGGCCTGGACGAAATAGCGCACAACTACGGGCCCCGGCGGCATCTGCCCCCTGATTTCCCTGATTTTAAGCCGATTGCGTTGGCCATTAGCAAGCTCAAAACCTGGTTACGCACGGCGCAGGCACGTACCCGCGACCTGCTCGAAGACGCTATGCGGGCTGCGGCGGAGTGGCTGACCGAAGCCGATGCCAAAAACTGGTTTGCCCATTGTGGCTCCCACGTACACCAACTTGGAAACCGCGCTAAGTGCTTTTTGCGTCAGTTCTAAACTAAAAAGCAGCCTCTACTCACTAATAGCGAGTAGAGGCTGCTTTTTGCCCTAGCGGCTTGGGTAAGTCTAAACCGAAAATTACCTAATGCCCTTATGACAAAAGCATTACGTCGGCTTAAAAGCCGCTAGCCTTTGCGCTATTCCTTCGTAATCCGGTGAACTTCCTGGCCTTCGGCGCTGCCTACCGTCAGTAAATACATCCCGCTGGCGACCTTGCTCAGGTCGAGTTCGGAGCTCGCGATACCCGCGTCGATAGTAGCCGTGCGCACTACTGCCCCACGCAGGTCGCGCAGTACCAGGGTGTGCGCCGAAGTACCGCGTAGCTCCACGGTAAGGCGGCTAGTCACTGGGTTGGGATACGCCGCGCCAAGTACAGTACCACTAGTCGCAGTGGTCGATATTGCCCGGGCATTGCCACCGCAAGTAGCGCCCGCCGTATAGCTATGGGGCGTGGCGCTTGAGTTGCGCTCGGCCGTGCTGGTACCCACCCGGTAAGTAAAGTAGAACGACAGGGCCGTACCGCTAGCCTGGGCTTGCGAGAACGTGAAGCTGCCACCCGAAGCCGTCATGCTGTAGCCGGCATAGCCCGTGCCAGCGCCAGTTTTGACGTAGATGATGGCCATGGTGCTGCCAGCGATAGGCGTCTGCGGAATGAACTTCCAGTTGACGGTGCCGGCCGTGGTCGATACCTCATAGGTATAGTCGCCGCTGGCTACCGTGCCGGTGCATACGCTGCCCGTATTGCCCGGGCTAGCGGTGCCGTACACTTCCAATTCGTAGAGAGAATAACCGTAGCTAGTGCCCCGCGCCGTGCCATACATCCGCACGTAGCGGCCGGTGCCACTCAGGCTAGTCCAGTCATTTACGAGCGCCGTGTTGCCGGTAACGGGCTTGATGGTTGTCCAGGTTGCGGCATCGGTGGACGTCTGAATCAGGTAATCTTTCCCATAGGCCGCTTCCCAGGTAAGCTTCACCCGCGAAATGCTGTAGGTGGCCCCCAAGTCGACATAAATCCACTGCGGGTCGGCAAAAGCACTGCTCCAGCGCGTGCTGGTCGCGTTACCATCTACCGCGGCCGAGCCCAGCGTGCCGCCATTCTCCGTCGAAGAAGTAAAAGCAGGCTTGTTGAGCGCCAGGTTGGTACCCGTGGGAGCCGCCGCTACCGTCACGCTAACCGCGGCCGAAGTAGTCACTGCGCCTGCATTGTCGGTGGCTTTGGCCGTGATAGTGTAGGTGCCGGCGGCCACGCCCGTCCAGGTATAGCTGTAGGGGCTGGTAGTGGCGATACCCAGCAGCGTGGTGCCTTGGTAGAACTCTACTTTGGCAATGCTGCCGTCCGAGTCGGCAGCAGCGGCCGTGAGCACGATGCTGGCCGGAGCGGTGAAGGAAGCACCACTGACTGGCGAAGTCAGGCTGACGGTGGGGGCCACATTGGCCGCGCCGTTTTTGTTGAGGCTGCGTAGGTTATCGAGGTAGTACACATCGCTGGTGCTGGTATTGGGAGCAAACAGGAACACCGCTCGGTCTACGTTGGCATCGGCCGTGCTAGGGTCGGGCGAGCTAGCATACGTAAATAGCAGGGTGTGCCAAGTATTGGTTTGCTTCACCACGGCCTGGTAAATGCTATGGCGCCCATTCGGGAAGGGGCTAGGAGTTGAGGTAGCGCTGCTTTCAAGCTGCCACGAGATGACAGTACCTACCGGCGCACTGGTATACACGTCCATCGCCAATACTTTATTGCCAGCTACGTACGCGCTGCCATCCTTAATAGCGGCGGTGCTAAACGAAAGCACGTCGTAAGTAGCCGTAGCCTTGCGGGTATATTGCGCCACGTGGGCCGAGGTATTGCCGCCGGCGGCGGCGGGGTTGGCTATGGTTGGGGCGTAGGCTCCGTCCGAGCTGAGATAAGTCAGGTTGTGCGTGGCTTCGTAGTCCTCAAACGTGGTGCCAGCCGCGTACGTAGGGTCAGCCACATACTTGACAATGCGCAGGTTGTCGAGATAATAAGTGTTGCCCGTGTATGTACCCGGAGCAGAAAGTACGTTCTCGTTAAAAAGTACCGCTATTTGGTCGATAATAAGATCGGACGTATTAAGGTCGGGACTTGAATCGAAGTTCAGCGTAAGCGTTTCCCAGGCATTTTGCTTGGTTGTCTTTAGCAGGTAAGAACTATTGCGACCGGAAGGGTAATCTTTGGCAGCCAATGCCTTGTTTTGCAGTGTTATCCGCACCGAAGTGCCTACCGGAGCATCGGTATAGAGCTCGAGCTGTAGCTGATAAGATTGGTTTTTAAGCTTACCAGCATCGGTGATAACTGCGCCGGCCGGGCCAGCGTCGAAGAACAATACATCGTACTGCTGAGCGCTATTGCGTACGTATTTGGCTACGTGGGGCGAAGTGTTGACCCCAGTAGCCGACGGATTGGCCACGGCCGCCGTGTAGGTGCCATTGGTACCAGCGGCATCATAGGCGATGCTGCTTGTGCCCTCGTAGTTTTCGAGTACGGTGGTAGCTACAATGGGCTGATCGGGCTGCTTGAGCACCCGCACGTTGTCGAAGTAAAAGGTATCGCCGCTTTTGACACCTGGCTCAAACAGGATAGCTATATTGTTGACGTCGTAGCTGCCGACTCCCCCAGCAAGGGTCTGTTCGTAGTCAAACTCAAGGGTCTCCCAACGATTCTGCACCGTGGTGAAAGCGTGGTAGGCGCTATGGCGGCCAATGGGATAGTTAATATCTGTCGTTACCAAGCTATTTTCAAGCTGGATGGTAAATTTACTACCCACCGGAGCCGTTGAATACACATCGATGTAGAGCTTCTTACGGCCAGCCACAAAGTCGTTGGCACTACCAATCGGCAGATTCTTGACATTTAGCACATCGTATTGTGAGGTTACGTTGCGAACGTATTTGCCCACTGCCGATGAGGTATTGGGCGCCGTACTACTGGGGTTAGCAACGACCTGCGTGAGCGTACCAGTAGCAGCATAAGTCAGGGTACGGTTGCTTTCGAAGTCCTCGTACACTTTTTCCAGCTGTAAGGCTGGGCCCAGCGTTATGGCCTTGGTGTAGGAAGCAGTAGCGCAGCCGTTCACGGCTACCGATACGGCTACGTTGCCGGCCGTGCTGCCCCAGTTTACGGTAATCGTGTTGGTACCTTGGCCCGATACGATGGTGGCACCGGCAGGTACGGTCCAGGTGTAAGCACCACCCGTTATGGGGTCGATGCGGTAGTTTTTGTACTGCTCGTTCGCGAATACTTGGGCGTCGCCCACTACGCCGTAATTGTAGGTCCCCTTATACACGCGTACATAGTCCACGAGTGTTTGGGTAGGGTAATCGCCGGGGGTGGGATTAAGGCCAACCCCAGTATAGCCTGATTCGGGGCCACCCACCGCCGCATTCAGCAGAATGTAAAACTGATTGTCGTTGAAGGGGAAGCTACCGGGCGCCGTCTGCGGCGTCACGGTATTGTAGAGCACATCATCAACGTAAAAGCGCAGGGCGTCGGGTGCCCATTCCAGCGCGTACACGTGGAAGCCCGCCGACAAGTCCACGCCCGCCGGAGACGTGCGGCTAGCGAAGTAGGGGTCGCCATTTGCCTGTTGGCCAATAGCTGTTCCCGAGACGAACTTCGGGTTCTTGTGCTTGGCTTCCATGATGTCAATTTCGCCCGTGGCCGGCCAATTGCCAGGATCAGGAAGCATCCAAAACGCCGGCCATATCCCATCCGCCGAGGGTAGCTGCATCCGGGCCTCCATGCGCCCGTACTTGAACGTCTGGGACTGGCTTTTGCCGGGCACTTTCGACTGAATCTTGCCCGAAGTGTATTGATACGTATTGCCGCTGGGAGCCGTGGTGGTTTCTAACTTGGTCGTAATAACCAGGTTGCCTCCCGTGGTGGCCAGGTTCTGGGCACGGTAGTTTTCGAGTTCATGATTACCCCATTGGCATACGCCAGGGCACCCATCGCCCGTGATGACCTTCCACTTAGTGGTGTCCAGGGCAGTGCTATTAAATTCGTCGGACCAGACTAGCTGGGTACACTGAGCCCAACTTTTGGCGGGCCCCACTAACAGCAGTGCTGCGCACGTAAGCAACGTGCGCCCGCCTTGCCAAGCTTGGATAGCAGGTATTTTCATCAGTAGGAAGATTGGGGAATGGGTGGGAGAAATGGGTTGCACCAGCACTCAAATCAGACCTGCCAGTGCTTAAATTGGCCAGCCATAATTAAGTGAGTGAGCACTTACTACCAAAGATTGGTAGACACAGCGCAAAAACAATGCTCTTAACCCTATATGAAAAAATTTCCCTCAATTTATTATACTGCGGGCAGCTAGGCATTACCTAAGTGCGACCTGCCTCAGCGCTTCACCCCTTAGCATACCGTAGCCCGTTGGTTTCGGATGTGGGTCCCTAGCTGACGTGTGCCAAGACCTCCTCAGGCGTTACAAAAGCCATAGTATAGCTGGGTCTTGGTCGATTCGACCACTATCAAGGCGCATAAGGCGGCGCGTTGCCTATCGGCTGGCAGCTTACTGCTGAGCGTAACCTACGCTAACCTGCCTAGCGGCTAGCCACCGGGCAATGGTCACCTCGTTTTTTCAAAACTACTGCCGCCCCCTAGCCGTTTGGCAAGCACATTCCTTAAGCACACGTATGCGGATTTCCTACTTTCTTTCGGCCCTTCTCAGCCTACCGGCCCTGCGACTGGCGGCCCAGGCGCCGGCCTCCTCCCCTATCTCTTCCGACACCATCAATGCCCGTGCCCTACCCAACGCCACGGTGGTGGGCTACGGCCAACGGCTGCCACTACTGCGCACGGCGGCCGGCATAGGCGTTATTGATAATACAGTCATTCAGCGCTTTAATGAAAGCTCGCTGGCCTCGGCGGTGAACACGCTGCCGGGCGTGCGGCTGGAGGAGCGCGCCACGGCTAGCTACCGCATCAGCGTGCGGGGCAGCACGCTGCGCTCGCCATTTGGGGTGCGCAATGTGAAGCTGTACTACTTCGACATTCCCTTCACGGAAGCCAACGGCACTACGCCGCTCAACATCCTCGACCCGGCCCAAATCGGGCGCATCGAGGTGCTGAAGGGCCCGGCCGGCAGCGTGTACGGCGCCGGCACGGGCGGCGTAGTGCGCCTCGAAAATCGCCGCCCGCTCGCCGGCCAAAGCCAGGCGCAGGTCGGCTACTCGGTGGGCTCGTTTGGGCTACGGCGCTTCACAGCCTCGGCCGAGACCAGCGGCCAGAACGGCGACTACTGGCGAGCGCAGTACGCCCACCAGCAGCTAGACGGCTACCGCCAGCAGAGTGGCCTGCGCCGCGACGTATTTGCGGTAGATGGGCAGCTGAGCCCGTCGAGCAAGCAGACGCTGGCGGTGCACGCCCTCTATACCGACCTCTATTACCAGCTGCCGGGCGGCCTCACCCGCACCCAGTTTGAGCAAGACCCACGGCAGGCCCGCACGGGCACGGCCGCCGCGCCCGGCACCGTGGCGCAGCAGGCAAGCTACGCCTCCCAAACCGGCCTGCTGGGGCTCACGCACGAGTACCGCTTCTCGGATAAGTGGAGCACGACGGCGACGCTGTACGGCCGCAGCACCAGCGTACAAACGCCGTATCTGGTTGACTGGGAGCGCGATGCCATCTTGGGCGGGGGCGCGCGTGCGACGCTCAACTACCGCGGGGCGCTGGCCGGGCGGGTGCTGCGGGTGCAGGGCGGCGGCGAGTTTCAGGCTTCCTTTACCGATTCGCGCAGCTACCAAAACGTGGGCGGTGCGCCCACCACGCTGCGCTACGACGACGAGATAACGACCCGTACGGGTTTCGTCTTTGCCCAGGCCGACTACGAATTGCCGGCGGGCTTCTTGCTGACGGCCGGGGCCAGCTACAACCGCCTGCGCTACCAGATTGCCCGCGTATCGAGCGCGGCCACCAACCCCACCGGCTATATAATCGAGCGCAGCTTCCAGCCGCAGGTGTCGCCCCGGCTAGCCTTGCTGAAGGAAATCACCAGTCAGATTTCGGCCTACGCCAGCGTGAGCACCGGCTTTTCGCCCCCCACCGAAGCCGAGCTGCGCCCTTCGGATGGCACCATCAGCCGCGATTTGCAGGCCGAGCGCGGCACCAGCTATGAGGTGGGCAGCCGCGGCACGCTGCTGGGCGGACGGCTTATTTTCGACGTCGCCCTGTTTGACTTTGAGCTACGCAATACTATCGTATCGCGCTCCGATGCGCAGGGCGTGCAGCTATTTTCCAATGCGGGCACCACTCACCAGCGCGGCGCCGAGGTGGCAGCCAGCGGCTACCTCTGGCAGTCGGCTACCCCAACGGCCGGGGCCAGCCCGGCGGCCGGGCTGCGCCTGTGGGGCAGCTACGCCTACAACCACTTCCGCTTTGGCAGCTACGAATCGGCTACGGGCCTGAGCTACGGGGGCAATCAGCTCACCGGCACGGCACCGCACACCTTCAGCGCGGGCTTCGATCTCACCCAGACACTGGGCTTCTACCTCAGCCCCACGGTCAGCCACCAAGCCACGCTACCCCTCAACGATGCCAATACCGACTACGCGGCCGGCTACTGGATTTTTGGCAGCCGCGCCGGCTGGCGGCGCACGCTGGCCAGCCGGCTAGCGGTAGACCTCTACGCGGGCATTGACAACGCAGGCGACCGGCACTACAGCCTCGGCAACGACCTCAACGCCTTTGGGGGGCGCTACTTCCAGTCGGCCCCGGGCCGCAACTACTACGGCGGAGCGTCGGTGGGCTGGCGCTGGTAGCCGGGCACCGGGCCGCCGTGCTACCGATACTTGCGCAAGCTGGCCCTGGCCCTTTTACAACGCAACGACACGGCCTGGCGTCTGTGCCGTAAGCGCAAGAAAGTCGCTCGTGACGACAGTTTTCTCTTCCACGTGTTAGCTCGACTCACCCACCAAATCCGTTGCTGGACATCGCTCAGACGCTGCCAGCCGACTTTTTGACGCTTATTGCCCTGGGGCAGCACCTCTCCCCAGCTCGCTGCGTATGCTATCCGAGTTGCTGGACCGCGAGTCGGTACTTCGAGCGGGGTCTCCCAATTGCTTTAAACGCATTTTCACCCAGCCAGCCTAGTGAGCACCTATCGGCGCATTGCTCGGCGCTAGGCTACCTCATCGGTGCCTTTTTTAGCCTACCACTGTCTTTGCGTACGGAGCGCGGACGCCTTGCTCTTTCCTCCGGTTGCAGCTTTACTTTCTTCACTATCGCGATGGTTCTTCTTAACCAAACCGGGTTTGCCATTGGGGGCTGCCTGGTAGCCATGCTGTGCTGGGGCTCGTGGTCGAACGGGCAGAAGCTGGCCACCCGCAATGAGGTACCCGTCACGCTTTTTTACCGCGACTACGTACTGGGCATCGCGCTCTGGGCGGTACTAGCCGCCGCTACGCTAGGCAGCCTGGGCAGCGAAGGCCTTTCGGTGCTCGCCGATGTGCGGCAGGCGACTTGGGGACCGCTAGGCTTGGCCTTCGCGGCCGGTATCGTATTCAACCTGGGCAACCAGCTGCTGGTGGCCAGCATTCAGGCGGCGGGCCTCTCGATTGCGATGCCGGTGGGCAGCGGCCTGGCCCTAGCCCTGGGCCTCGTCATCAACTACGTCGCCAAGCCGCAGGGCAAGTTGGGGCTATTGGTGGCCGGTGGTAGCGTCGTATTAGCTTCCATCGCGTGCAGTGCGGTGGCGTATGCCAAGAAAGACCAGGCGGCCGACCAGGGCGGCGCGGCGGGTACCTCTACCCGGCGGGGATTGCTGCTAGCGGGCGGGGCAGGGCTGGCCAACGGCTTCTTTTTCTGGCTGGTCACCACTTCACTGGCTACCGATTTTACCCGGCCCGAGGCGGGGACGCTCACGCCGTACACGGCGCTGCTCGTCTTTACCCTAGGCATGATAGTCTCTAATCCACTGTTCGAGCAGGTATTACGCCGCTTTGCTGATAAGCCCGCGGCCGCCCGGGTCGGCTATGGCGAGGTAGCCGCCCGGCACCACTACGTGGGCCTTGGCAGCGGCGTACTATGGGGCGTAGGGATGAGTGCGCTGCTGCTGGCCTCGCCCAAAGCGGGGAGCGCCATCTCGTTTGGCCTGAGCCAGGGGGCAACTATTGTAGCCGTGTTGTGGGGGCTGGTGGCGTGGCAGGAGTTTGAGGGGGCATCCAGCGTGGCCCGTCGCTGGCTCTGGGCGATGGGGGTTAGCTATGTGCTAGGGGTTGGCTTGATTGTCGCGGCCCGGCTGGGCTAAGCGCCTGCACCCAACAGTCGGTCGGGAACGGACTAGGCTGCCTGGACCGGGCTAAGCAGAGTTGAATCCCGCGTCGCTCGGTGACATATAGTGGTTTGGGGTGGTGGCTAGCAAGTAGCCCCAGCGCATCGACCAGCGAGCGGTTGAAAGCAAGAGCGCTATACTGCGGGCGGTGAAGACTTTACCTAGGTCAGCCTCTAGGTTTAGGCCAAAGCGCGACTCAGTAAACCAGAACGAGCGCCCAGCACGCAACCCGCCCATAGGCCGGGCTGCATTTCGAAGACAAGCGCCGGGAACGCTAGCAGATCAAAGCCGGAGAAATCATGCTGAAAATACTCGCCCAGTTCTTCGGCCGGCGAGTTGCGCCAGGCGCTCAGGCAGCGTCGGCTGCCCGGTCTGCTGGCGTTATGTAGCCAGTTGGTTATCAGTAAACTAGCCCGCCGCGGCCTTTTGACTAAACCAAAGGGCATTTTGGCTAAACCTGCCTGGCAAGCAGGGGCGACCTTTGTAGCGTCAATCAATCAACCAACCATAGTCTCTTATGAAAGCGGTCAGAATTCATGCCTTTGGCGGACCCGAGGTTCTGCAACTAGAAGAATTAGCGCGGCCGGTGCCGGCGGCCGACGAAATCCTCCTTAAGGTGTATGCCAGCGGTGTAAACCCGGTCGACTGGGCAATTCGGGAAGGGAGCAACGAGCTGATGCGGTCTTATCTAACCTTGCCGCTAACCCTGGGCTGGGATGCGGCCGGCGTGGTGGCAGAGGTGGGCAGCGAGGTAACCGGGTTTCAGCCAGGCGATGCCGTGTACGGGGAGCCTAATTTTCCCGGCGATGGCAGCTATGCGGAGTACTGCGCAGCCAAAGCCAGCCGGTTTGCCCGCAAGCCCAAAAGCCTCAGCTTCACCGAGGCGGCCGGCGTGCCGCTGGCCGGCCTCACGGCTTGGACGGCCCTCTTTGAAGACGGTAAGCTGCAGCCTGGCCAGCGCGTCCTCATTCAGGGAGCATCGGGGGGAGTAGGTGGCTTTGCGGTGCAGTTTGCCAAAGCAAAGGGGGCGTATGTCATCGGCACCGCGTCGGCCAGCAACCTAGAGTATCTGAAGCAGTTGGGAGCCGACGAAGCAATTGATTACCACAGCCAGCACTTGGCCGAAGTAGTGCGCGACGTGGATGTGGTGCTGGAAGTCTCGCCGCTGCGCGATAATGCCGAGCGCGTGAAAGCCGTGGCCGTGCTGAAGCAGGGGGGAATATTTGTGAGCGTCAATGTCGATTTTCCCTTCGATGAGGCGGTGCAGGCGGCCCTGGCCCAGAAGCAGGCCACGGGCGAGCTCTCGGCCAACCAGCCCCGGCAGCAATGGCTCCAGGAAATCGCCCAGCTGATCGATGCCGGCCAGGTAAAGGTTTTCATCAGCCAAGTGTTTCCGCTGGCGCAGGTGGCCGACGCCCACCGCGAAAGCCAGACCTTGCGTGTGCGGGGCAAGCTGGTGCTGGAAGTAAGAAAAGACGACGAGCCGGCATGAGGCACTTTAAGACGATAAGCGAGTTTCACGAGTTTGTGCAGTTGCCCAAGCCCCAGCATCCGCTGCTCAGCGTCGTGGATGTGGGTACCGTTCCGCACCGGCATAGCGAGCAAGCGACAAGCATGGTCTTGGATTTTTACGCCATTTCCGTCAAGCGCATGCGCAATTTCCACGTGCAATACGGGCAGCATTCGTTTGACTTTAACGAAGGCATCCTGTCGTTCATGGCTCCCAACCAGGTATTTAGCATCGCGGTGGCCGACCAAGCCGAGGAAGTAGAAAAATCAGGGTGGGTGGTCTACCTCCACCCTGATTTTATGTGGAATACGCCGCTGGCCAAAACCATCCAGCAGTACGATTTCTGGGATTACTCGCTCAAAGAGGCCCTGTTTCTTTCCGCTCGGGAGGAGGCGACCATCCTGAACCTCATCTTCGCTATCCAGCAGGAGTATACTTCCCCGATCGACCGGTTCAGCAAGCAGATTATCGTTTCGCACGTGGAAAGCCTGCTGCAGTATGCCGACCGTTTTTACCATCGCCAGTTCCTCACCCGCGAAAAGGCTAACCACGAGGTGCTCGAACGGGTGGAAACCCTGCTGCAAGCGTACTTCAACAGGGCTGACTTATTAACACGAGGCTTGCCTACCGTTCACTACGTGGCCGACTGCCTGCATCTTTCGCCCAAGTATTTAAGCAATCTGTTGCGCGTCGTAACCGGGCAAAACACGCAGCAGCACATTCACGCCCAGCTGCTAGCCAAAGCCAAGGAGAAATTATCGACCACTAACCTCACAGTCAGCGAAATCGCCTACGAGCTGGGATTCGAGCATTTGCAGTCGTTCAGCAAGCTGTTCAAGACCAAGACGAACCTATCGCCGCTGGAGTTCAGAGCCTCTTTTACTTGACAAAGAAGTGGCCGGCAAGCGCGCATTGCTTAAAGTAGGTCGACAAAATCTTACCGTCATTCTGGGTCCAGTATCTAACACGATCGCACGTACCAGGCTGGCTGAAATGTGCGCGCTACGGCAGCGGTAAACGCCGGAATCTGCGCCAGGCCGTAGTCTTCGCCCACCAGCATCCACTGGCTTGGCTGAATAGAGGTCCAGCCCAGCCCGCCAAACTGAGCAGCTGGGAAGGCGAAAATGAGTGCTAGCCCATTACTTGGGAAAAACAGTATCCTAACCCCTCCAAACACGCTACCAACCGGGTTGGCTAGCTGTGCTCAGCGCGCCGCCAGCGCCACAACCTAGGCCATGGCGTCTTGTGGGTAAAGACTACCCCAAGAACACGAGCGCTCAGCCCCAGGCTGCACGGGCTAGCCTACAGCGTAACGCCGATGCCCGGCCCGAGCAGAAAAAACGGCTTGCCGGCCGAGAGCAAATAGCCACCCCCCAAATACAGCGGGAAGGTCAGCCGGGCGCCCGTGCGGACGGGCGTCACGGAGCCCAGCACCACGATACCCAGGTCGCGCCCGGTCGCGTTTTGGGATAGGTTGAACGCGTTAAGGGCCACGAAGCCGGCCCCAATGCGGTAAGGCCGCTGCCGGTTGATTTTGTCGGGCGCGTAGAAGCTAAGCTGCGCCAGCGTCGCCAAGCTAATCCCACTAAAGCTGCCGTAGCCTTCCTCACCCTGCACCTTGGTAAGCAAGCCGGCCGGAAAACTCACGTTGATGTCGAAATTGACGTGCCGACGCAGCACCAGCTCCACCTGCTGAGCATAGCCCTTATCGGAGTACTGCCGGGTATCGTGTCGGATATTAATCACAATGCGGTACCAAGCGTCGAGGTCGTAGGTTTTACGGCTCAGAATATTGTTGAGGTTCAGCGTACCTACCTGGCAATCATTACCTTGGTAGTAGGCTGAGCGGGGCGAAGCCTCCCCGGGGCAGATGACGAGGCTTTCGACCCGCTGCTGGTCAACGAGGTTACCCTTATCATCCAGGATGCGCACGTCCATTGTCAGGTACTGGCGGCCGTAGAGGTCGGGTGCCTGGTCGATGGCGTTGGTATTGAAGCTAAATACTATGTCGGGGATGGTCTTGTCGTAGAGCACCGGCCCGTTGAGCTGCGTAATGGGGTGCGGGCCGTTGCCGTAGTTTATCTGCACAAAGTTGAGCTGGTGGGGCCGTTGGGCCTCCTTCACATTGAGGGCAAAGTCCGTGGCTGTGCTGCCGTCAAACACCGTTACGCGTCGGCGCACAATGGCTAGCGGCACCTGCAAGCGGTAAATCACCGCCTTTTCCGAGCGAGTTGAAGAGTCGGAAGGCACGATCGTCACGCCATCAAAATGGTAGCGCCCTTTCAGCAGGGCCTCCCCTTCGAGGCGTACATCCACGGTTTCACCAGGGCTAATGGTGTTCGAGCTCGTCCAGTCGCCGCCCCGGTGCAGCACGCTGATGGCCGCAATGCGAGGCCGCGGCGTGATATCGAAATTGGTGATGTACTTGGCCAGGTCACCTTCCTTGATGTAGAGGTAGCCATCGGCCTGGCGATGGGTATTGTACACCCGCAACTGACACAGCACCCGGTCGTTAGACAGGTAGCTACGCGTGTATAGCTCGGCAATGAGCGCACCGCCGGGCTCCTGCTGCGCCTCAATGCGGTAGGTGCGGTGCAGGTCGAAGTTGTGGCCATCGTCGAGCACAAACTCGGTACCCTGGCTGCGGCCGGCCTCGTCGTAGGTCACATCTTTGCGGTCGGCGGTGAGGAAGCGCAGCCGGCTAGCCCGCACCAAAAAGTCGAGGCGTAGCGCCGGCAGCTGGTAGGTAAGCCGGCCGGCCCCGTCGAGGTGTGGGCGCTCGCTCTGGGCCCGCACGGTCACCGCGTGCGGGCCCAGGGTATTAGGGATGAGGTGCAGGAAGAGGCCGTTTTTCTCGCGGCTCAGCCGGTAATCGATGTCCTGGTTTTTGGTCCACTCGTTGCTGACGCGCACGTTCGCAATGTTATTCGTACTGATTTCCAGCACTCTCTCTTCCCCGATAAATAAGTCGGGGCTGGTCAGGCGCGCATCGAGCGTGGTGCGGGTCAAAGGCAGCAAACTCACGATTTGCTGGGCGCGGGGCACCCGGCCCGCCGAGTCGGCCGCCGGCGCAAAGGCCAGCCGCACAAACGGCGCCCCCGTGAGATTGCGAAAGTGCAGCGTGCCGTGGTACTCGCCGCTCGCGTCGGCCACCAGCGAATCTTGCAGCACAAAGTCGGGCGAGGGCAGCAGACGCGGCGGCCGCGCGCCCGGCCGGACCAGCGTTAGGCGCAGCTCAGCTACTTGGTCATCAGTATGATAGTAGAAATAAAGCCGCGGCTCACCCGCTACGTTCAGCATTTGCTCGCCGAGGCTGTAGCGTACGGTGTCGAAGGTCAGGCTAAGGCTGCGGAGCAGGGGCGGGCCGGGGGCTTGGGCATGAGCGACACGAGCACCGCCCAGCCACAAGACCAGGCTAGCCAGCAGAGAAGGCCAAAAATGTACTTTCATGGGCCGCAAATGTCCGAACGGCAACCGGATAGGGCAAGCCAATTGCAAAATCAAGCGATTTTTTAACCTCCACTACATCTAAGGCGCCGAGCTTAGCTGGCCATTCGCTCGGCTAAGTACCCGTTGGTAAGTAGTTTATCTTTAAAGACCATCATACTGCGCTTGTCGAAGCCTCCCTACCGCGCAAGTAATCTTAACGCTTAGAGTTAGTTACGCAATAGAGAGGCTTCGACAAGCGCAGTATGACGCGCCATTTTTACCACAAAGTTATTAGCGACGGGTACTTACCCGCGTAGAGCTGGCTTCACGGCTGGTACCCGGCGGGTGTCCAACTTTTCGGCTCCCAATTCTTTTTTCGCTTTCCATGCACTGCTTTTCCTGGTGTGGGCGGCTGGCCGTCGGGCTCCTGCTGGGGCGGGCCGCCGCCGCCACTGCCCTGCCCCCCGACTCTAGTGCCGCCCAGCTTGGCGCCCCCCCGCGCCTCACGCTGGGCCTCAGCTCGGCCACCCGCACCACCTACCTCCAGCGGGCCCCCGCCCGCGCCGACGACCGCGGCTACCTGGGTACCACCCTTACCTACCAGGCGCCGCGGGGGTTCATTGGCTCGCTTTACCTCAACCATTCTTATAGCTTCCAAACTCTCGACGAGCCCTTTATCAACTATGGCGAGCTAATGGCGGGCTGGCAGTCGGTGAGCGAAGGCACTACGTACTGGACCGTGCAGTACACGCGCCTGTTCGTCTACGGTGAGAGCGCCCTGGTGCAGACTTCGCTGCGCAACGATCTGAGCGCCAGCATTACGCACTATTTCGACTACGTGACGGCGAGCGCCAGCGCCGACGTATTTGTGGGCAGCACCCACGATGTAGTGCTGACGTTCGACGTAAGCCACGCGTTTCAGCTGCCCGTGCTCGCCCACGATACGCTTTCCATCGAGCCCACCGTAGAGTTTGGGGCCGGTAGCCAGCGCTTCTACACTACTTCGCTGGGCCAGACCACCCAGGCCCAAACCAAGAGACGCGGCGGCGCCGGCTATACCGAGCCCAGCGCGCCGAGCTTCAGTACACTAGGCTACACGTTTTCGGTGCCGGTAAGCTGGCAGGCCCGGCGCTTTGAAGTACAAGCCACGCCCAGCTACCTCGTACCGCTACACGTGCCGACGGGTGGTAATAATCGGGCTTTCTTTTATTTGACGGTAGGCGTCACGCGCAGCTTTTGGTAAGGTAGTAGCCGGCCAAAAGCAAACGCCTATTGGCCGGTTTACTGGGCGCTACGGCTTCGCAACGGCCGGGCTCAGGGGCAGCTGCGCCAAGATCTGGGCCACGAGCTGCGCGGGCGAGTTCTCGATGTTGAGGCGCAGGCCATAAGTCGGTTTTTCCAGAGCCGAGAGCTGCGAATCGAGCATCGAGGCTTTCATATAATGGTTGGTGCGGCCTTCGAGACGGGCGCGCAGCACGGCCGGGTCGCCATCCAGAAACACCCAGCTCAGCGGCAGGCTGGCCCCGGCTTGCAGGGTTTGGCGGTAGCTCTCCTTGAGCGCCGAGCAGGCCACGATGGCCCCGCCCGCCTGCTCCCACTTGCCAAAGTCAGCGGCCAGAGTGGCCAGCCAGTCGTGCCGGTCGGCGTCGGTGAGCGGGGTGCCGCTGGCCATTTTGGCGATATTGGCCGCCGAATGAAAGTCGTCGCCGTCGTAAAAGGGCCGCCCCAATTGCTTGGCTAGCAGCTCGCCCACCGTGGTCTTGCCACACCCCGACACGCCCATGACGATAATGATTGCTTGGTTCATGCTGCAAATAAAGCCCGGCCCGGATGAGTAGCCGATTAGCCCGACGGTAAGCCCCATGCAGGCCAGGGGCTTCGCGGCGGCCCACCCGGGCCCAGCAGCCGGCCCAGAACGGTTTCATGAATAGTGTACGGCCAGATGGTTGCGCAGACTTTGTAGTCCGCGACGTAGGCGACGCAAACGCGGACTACAAAGTCCGCGCAACTACTTGGCCGCGTACGTATAGCGTTTCTGAAACTGATTTAGCGCGGCGTAAGGCGTAAGGCGTAGGCCAGGTCGTTGGGCTTTTGGGCGGGCAGCGTCACGGCCAGGCCCTCGGCGGTAGGCGCAAAAGCGAGCGGCCCTGCGCTGCCCAGCAGCTCGACGCGGCCCACCTGCGCCTGGCTGAGCGGGCCCGCCGCGGCTAGCGACTTCAGCACGAGCCGGCCATCGGCGGGCCAGCCCAGAGCAATGGCGTAGAGCACGTTGCCCTTGGCAGTATAGCGAATGTCCTGCGCCCCATAAGGCCGGCCCTTGCCCTCGTTAAAGCCCTGCGCGCTGAGGGCGGCGGCACTTTCCTGGGCTGGCCCTTCGCCAAAAACCCGCCACGGCCGGGTGCCAAAAATGCTTTCGCCATTGACCTGCATCCAACCGGCGATGCTCTCGACAATGGCGCGCTCATCGGCGTCGATGGTGCCGTCGCCGCGCACGGGCACGCTCAGCAGCAGGTTGCCGTTTTTGCTCACCGTATCGACCAGGGTAAGTAGGCCGGAAGAATTAGTTTAGGTTAAGCACCTACCTTCGCCTTATGAGTC
>CAZERY010000026.1:0-24411 GCA_964514915.1 uncultured Hymenobacter sp. | reverse complement strand
TTAGCCGTCGCGCATAGCGTCGCGGCGCTAGATTGGCTGAGATGACTGTCCACACGCTCTAAGATAAGCCTATTGTCCAGGAAGTTAGACACTAATTTAGACCGGTTTACAAGTTGTATAGGACTTACGTAAAGGGCGTAACTTGAGTAAAAAAGGCATGAAAGTCACGGCGCAACTCTACGGGCAATTTTTGCTCAGCAGCCAAGTGAACTACACAGGCACCTACCTGGCCAAGCATTTAGCTGGTTTGCCGCACGATAACGTGCACTATTTTCTCAAAACCCGGCGTTTCACCCCGTGCCAGCTTTGGCAGCAGGTGCGGCCCGAGTTTGTCAGTAGCGCGCGGGGCTACGTGCTCTTCGATGGCACGGTGCTCGATAAAGTGCCACAGCTAGCGCATCGAGCTGGTCCGTCGGCAGGATTCGGGCAACGCGCACGGCAGTATCAAAGGCATTGGCCTAGGTAATTGCGGGTATGTCACCCCCGAAATGGAGCAGTTCTGGCTGCTGGATTACCGGATTTTTGTGCCCGAGGCCGATAGGGTAAAACGAAGCTGGACCACGTGGCTGATATGCTGGGCCAACTCACTGTTTGCCAGATACCTTGCCGCACGGTGCTGCTGGACAGCTGGTACGCCACCACGGCCCTGTTTAAGCACCTCACCTTGGCGGGCAAGTTCTTTTAGTGTCCGCTCAAAAGCAACCGGTTGGTGGATGACTCCGGCGGGCAGCAGCCCGATCAGTCCGTGGCCCTGCTCACGTGGTCGAGCCACGACGTGGCGCACGGCAAGCTGCTGAAAGGGGAGGGAAGGCCCCAGGATTCGAAACTCAAACTTTTCCGCGTACTGGTATCCGCCCACCGGATGAACTATCTCGTGCCCAACGAGTTAGCGCCAGACGACATGGCCGCTGGTTAATGGAACAGTTGCATCGAGAATCCAAATAACTAACTGATTTGCAAGTAATTAAGTGCAGGCTGGCCCGCAGTCAGCCCAACCACATTGCCCTGGCCCTGCGCACGTGGACCTGTCTGAAGCGCCTAGCTTACCAAGCAAAAACCACCACCTATCACCTCAAACAAAGCCTATTGAATGAGTATATGCACCGTGAATTGGCCCAAGATTTGGGTCAGGTAAGGACCAGGCGGATACGCTCAGGCTTTTTGTGGGCAAAACATCCGGTGGGGTAGGGTAGTATCTTCGCAAATACAACGGTGGCGCCCCGCCGCCGTATGGTCAGTTTTCCTTATGTTCCGATTGTTCCTTTCTGCCCTACTGCTGCTAAGTAGCTGGCTACCCATGGAAACTGCTTCTCTGCCTGCCCCAACTGCCGGGCCCGTAACCATTGCGGCAGCGGCCGACCTCAAATACGTCCTCGACTCGCTAGTCACGATTTTTAACCGCCAGCACCCGCAAACCCCGGTAACGGTGGTGTACGGTTCGTCGGGTAAGTTTTACGAGCAGCTGAGTCATAATGCGCCGTTCGATATCTTCTTTTCGGCCGATAGCGAGTATCCGCACCGTCTCGAACAGGCGGGGCTCACGGCCGGCGCGCCACACGTCTACGCACTGGGGCAGCTGGTACTGTGGAGTAAGAAGCTCGACCCTAACGAAAAAGGGATGAATACGCTGCTCGCCCCCCAGGTGCAGCACGTGGCCATTGCCAACCCTGCTCACGCTCCCTACGGCCAACGGGCCGAAGAAGTGCTGCGCCACTACAAGCTCTACGACCAGGTGAAACCTAAGCTGGTAATGGGCGAGAATATTGGCCAGACGGCCCAGTACGCCGCTACCGGCGCCGCCGACGTAGGGCTGTTAGCTTATTCGCTAGCCCTCAGCCCCGAACTGCGCAAGGCGGGCAAGTTTTACCTGATACCCGCCGCCGCTCATTCGCCCTTGCAGCAAAGCTACGTACTGCTGAAGCCAGCCAAGGATAAGGCCGCCGCCAAAGCCTTCATCGCTTTTATGGCTGGTCCTGAGGCCCGGCAAGCCCTTAAAAAGTACGGGTTTAGCTTGTAAGCTAAGCCGAGCTATCTGCTAAGGGGGCGACGCTTCACTAGGCAGGATGACCCTTTAGAATGTCCCTTGTTACTTGCTCATTGCCCACTACTAGTTGAATCTGCCCTCCGACTACTGGCAAACCTTACGCCTGACGCTAGCCCTGGCCGCCAGCACCACCGCGCTGCTGCTGGTGCTGGGCCTGCCGCTCGCCTACGGGCTGGCCCACACCCGCAGCCGCCTGCGCCCGCTGGCTGAGGCGCTGGTGAGTATGCCGTTGGTGCTACCGCCCACCGTTATCGGCTTCTACTTGTTGCTCGCTTTCAGCGACAGTACAGCCTTTGGTCGTTTCCTCATCGAGCGGCTGGGGCTGAGTTTGAACTTTACGTTTCCGGGCATTTTGGTGGGGTCGCTGGTGTATAGTCTGCCGTTTATGGTACAGCCGTTGCAGGCGGGGTTTCGGCAGCTGCCGCGCTCGCTTACCGAGGCGGCCTATATGCTGGGCAAGTCGCGCCTCACCACCCTGTGGCGGGTGCTGCTCCCCAATATGAAGCCCGCGCTGCTCAACGGCGCGGTGCTCACTTTTGCCCACACCCTGGGCGAGTTTGGTATGGTGCTGATGCTGGGTGGCAGCTTGCCAGGCCGCACCCGCGTGGCATCCATTGCCATCTACGACGAGGTGCAGAGCCTGCACTACGACCAGGCCAACGCTTACGCCCTCACGCTGGTAGCCTTGGCTTTCGCGATTTTAGTGGGGCTCTACTGGTTTACCAAGCGCGCTGCGGCGCGCCTGTCCTGATTGCCCCGTGATTGACTTTCACCTCACTAAAGCCTTGCACACCGCCGCCGGCCCGCGCACCCTCGACGTGCGCCTCACGCTGGCGCCGGGCGAGCTGGTGGCGCTCAGCGGCCCCTCCGGCGCGGGCAAAACCACCCTGCTGCGCTTGCTGGCTGGCCTCGATCGCCCCGAAAGCGGCTTTCTGCGGGTAGCAGGCCAAGCCTGGTACGACGATGCGCGCCGTCAGTGGCTGCCCCCGCAGCGCCGGCCGCTGGGCTTCGTATTTCAAGACTACGCCCTGTTTCCCAACATGACGGTGCGCGAAAACCTGGCCTTCGCGGCCAGCGGCCAGCCCGCCGCCCCACAAATCGTCGCCGACCTGCTGGAGTTATTAGAACTGACGGAGCTAGCCCCGCGCCGCCCCGCGGCTCTCTCGGGGGGGCAGCAGCAGCGCGTGGCGCTGGCCCGGGCGCTGGCCCGCCGCCCGCGCCTGCTTTTGCTCGACGAGCCGCTTGCGGCCCTCGACCTACCCACCCGCCTACGGCTGCAAGCGGCGCTAGCTACCATCCACCAGCAGTTCAACCTAACTACGGTGCTCATCAGCCACGACCCCGCCGAAATTGCCCGGTTAGCTGACCGGGTGGTGGAGCTGGAGCTAGGCCAGGTGCGCCGCGTGGGGCCGCCCCTCGTGCCGCCTGCTCCAGCCACCGTGGCCGGGCGCGTGCTGGCCGTGCTGGCCGGCGGGCAGCTACGCGTGCAGCTACCCGGCGGGGCCGCAGTAACCGTGAGCGGCGTGGCTGCGGCAGGCGATGAGGTCGCCCTGGCAGTCGAAATTGCGCGGACTTTGTAGTCCGCGCCCAGTGGCACTACTCGACGCAAGCGGTGGTTTTGGAGCGGGTGCAGACTAAAAGTCCGCGCTACATTTGCTTAAACCCCTAGCTAGTCCCGCCCATGTCTTCTATTGCCGACGTGCTCTCGCCCGAAGCCAAAGCCCACACCGCCCAAAAAGGCAGCACCAACGCCAACGGCTTCACCGATTATTTCGACCTCGACGGCCTGCTCACCGAAGAGAACATCCTGGTGCGCCAGAGTATTCGGGACTTCGTCAAAAAGGAGATTTCGCCCAACATCGAGCGCTGGGCGCAGCAGGCGCATTTCCCCAGCGAAATCGTGCGCAAGTTTGGCGAGGTCGGCGCGTTTGGCCCCACCATTCCGCAGGAGTATGGCGGCGGCGGCCTCGACTACATTAGCTATGGCCTGATTATGCAGGAGATTGAGCGCGGCGACTCGGGTATGCGCTCCACCGCTTCGGTGCAAGGCTCGCTGGTGATGTTTCCCATCTACCAGTACGGCTCCGAAGAGCAGCGCCGCAAGTACCTGCCCAAGCTGGCCAGCGGCGAGTGGCTCGGGTGCTTTGGCCTCACCGAGCCCGACCACGGCTCGAACCCCGGCGGCATGACGACCACCCTGCGGACAGAAGGCGACCACTACGTACTCAACGGCGCCAAGCTCTGGATATCGAACTCACCCGAGTGCCAGATAGCCGTGGTGTGGGCCAAAAATGAGCAGGGCCGCATCAAAGGCGTGCTCGTGGAGCGCGGCATGGCCGGCTTCAGCACGCCCGAAATCCACAATAAATGGAGCCTGCGCGCCAGCATTACCGGCGAGCTGGTGTTTGATAACGTCAAGATTCCCAAAGAGAACATCCTGCCCAACGTCGAAGGTCTGCGCGGCCCGCTGAGCTGCCTCGACTCGGCCCGGTTTGGTATTGCGTGGGGCGCCATTGGCGCGGCCATCGACTGCTACGAGTCGGCCCTGAAATATTCCTTGCAACGCGAGCAGTTTGGCAAGCCCATCGGTGGCTTCCAGCTTCAGCAAAAAAAGCTGGCCGAGATGATTACCGAAATCACCAAGGCCCAGCTACTAGCCTGGCGGCTAGGCGTGCTGAAGAACGAGGGCAAAGCCACGAGCGCCCAAATCTCGATGGCCAAGCGCAACTCCGTTGAGATGGCCCTGCACGTAGCCCGCGAGGCGCGCCAGATTCACGGCGGCATGGGCATCACGGGCGAGTATCCCATCATGCGCCACATGATGAACCTGGAGTCGGTAGTCACCTACGAGGGCACGCACGACATTCACCTACTGATTACGGGGGCGGATATTACGGGTATTCAGGCGTTTAAGTAGCGTGTAAGTTGCCTAGCCAATCCATTTGGCGCACGGTCATTACTTCGTGCGTAGGGCCAAAGCGAAAGCGCAGCTTCACGTCTGGGTTTTCATCAAGCAGTAGCTTCGTGCGGAACGGATTGCGTAAAGGAAAAATCAATTTGGGCGCGGTCAACAAGGAGATGGGGGGAGCTAAGCTGCTAGCGCAGCTTGCAAAACCCCAGTAGCCTGCTCGCGACTAACGCTAAGAAAACCCGCCAAAAACTCTTCGAGCGGCTCTCCGGCCGCTAAGGTTTTGATGGCTACCCGCGTGCCGGTAAAAGTGGGGGTGCCGCCCGTTATTTTCGGGTCGATGGTAATAAGGTCGGTGCGTAGCATAGCGGAGTATATGCTGCCCGCTTGCCAACAGTAGCGCCCTGCCCGCCGTATATCTTAGACAGCCTCACCCCAAAATTCTCCCAGCTATGGCTACTGAGCCCGAAAACAACCACGAAAACGCCGAAAGCCGCCGCCAGGAGCGCCGTGAGCACGACAAAGCCGACTACCGCGAAAAAGGTGACGACATGCGCCAGGGTGGCCCCGACCCCGATCTCCCTCACCGCATGCGCTCGCGCGATGGCGACGGCAACTTCGATCCTGATGTACAGGCCGACGACCAAACCAGCAACGGCGTAGCCAAAACGGTAGCTGGCGATGGCCAAAACAGCAGCAAGCGCGGCCACGACACCGAGCAAAACGCCAACAAAGCGCCCGACCGACTTGACCAGCGCAACGTAGCTGGCGGCGATTTGAAAGACTAATCATCTCCAAAAGCAGTTCTGAAAAGCTCGTTGTGCTTCGCACGGCGGGATTTTTTAGCGTTGGATTGTGGGGCAGTTCTCCGTGCCCGCCGTAATTTGCCCGCATGAAGCCCGCTACGCCCCTCGTTTTGCTGGAATGCCTGGTTGCCGGCACTTCCCACCGCCCCGAACTTCCCAAACAGGAGAAGCTGTTGAAAATAGGCCAAGCCCTGCGCCTCGAGCGCGAGGCCGATAGCAAATACGACGACTGGGCAGTGAAAGTCCACTCGGGCCCGGCCGACGATAAAGCCAGCGTTTGGCTAGGATACCTGCCCGAAACCCGCAACGAAACCGTGGCCCGCCTGCTCGATGCTGGCTACCCCCTAGCCGCCCGGCTGGCCCACAAAGCCTGGGAAGACGACTGGCTGCACCTCGAAATTGAAGTGCTGCTGCCGCGCGAATAAAGGTGAATATGGCTAGCCTGGGGGAGCTTTTTGCTAACTAAATTGGTTAGCTATTTGCCCGTTGCCGACGGGCCGCCGACAACTACCATCTGACTAACCAACCCTCATGCGCGAAGCCTATCTCACCGGCGGCAACGAACAATTCGACGCCACCGACAAGGACATCGACAAGGCCCTACGCCCGCTGAGCTTCAGCGACTTCACGGGCCAGGAGAAAATCCTTGAAAACCTCAAGGTATTCGTGGCCGCCGCCAAGCAGCGCGGCGATGCCCTCGACCACGTACTGCTGCACGGCCCACCCGGCCTGGGCAAAACCACCCTTTCGCACATCATTGCCAATGAGCTGGGTGCGGGCATCAAAATGACCAGTGGCCCGGTGCTCGACAAGCCCAGCGACCTGGCCGGCTTGCTCACCAACCTCGAGCCGCACGATGTGCTTTTCATCGATGAGATTCACCGCCTCAACCCGGTGGTGGAAGAGTATCTCTACTCGGCGATGGAAGACTACCGCATCGACATCATGCTCGACTCGGGCCCTAATGCCCGCTCGGTGCAAATTTCGCTGTCGCCCTTCACGCTCATCGGGGCTACCACGCGCTCGGGGATGCTTACGGCACCGTTGCGTGCGCGCTTTGGCATCTCGGCTCGCCTGGAGTATTATGACTCTAAGCTACTGACTACCATTGTGCTGCGCTCGGCCGAGATTCTCCAAACGCCCATCCACGAGGATGCGGCTTACGAGATTGCCCGCCGCTCGCGCGGCACGCCCCGCATTGCCAACAACCTGCTGCGCCGCACCCGCGACTTTGCCCAAATCAGGGGCAACGGCACTATTACGGTTGAAATCGCACAGTTTGCCCTGAATGCGCTCGACGTAGATGCCCGCGGCCTCGACGATATGGATAAGCGCATCCTCACTACCATTATCGACAAGTTTAAGGGTGGCCCGGTGGGCATCAGCACCATTGCCACGGCTTGCGGCGAGGAAGGCGAAACCATCGAGGAGGTGTACGAGCCCTTCCTCATCCAGGAAGGCTACATCAAGCGCACGGCGCGGGGCCGCGAAGCTACTGAGGCGGCCTACCAGCACCTGGGGCGCTTGCTGCCCAATCACTTGCGTGGCAACAACGGCGATTTGTTTGCCGAAATCACATCGTAAGTTGTAGCGTGGACTCTGCGAGTCCGCGAGTAGGTGGAGTATAAATCCAACGCGCGGACTTGCAGCGTCCAAGCTACCGCCCAACGGAACGCGCCGCCCCCAGCGGCGCGTTCTTCGTTTCTTTGGAATTCAATTGCCTGAAACTTTATGTTGCTGACCGCCGAATGGACTCCTTACATCAAGCGCCGTGCCGCGGAGCTGGGGTTTATGGCCTGCGGTATTTCCAAGGCCGAGTTTCTGGAAGATGAAGCTCCTCGCCTCGAAAATTGGCTGAAAAAAGGTATGCACGGCAAAATGGCCTGGATGGAAAACCACTTCGACAAGCGCCTCGATCCGCGCTTGCTCGTTGATGATGCCAAGTCAGTTATCTCCCTGCTACTCAACTACTACCCGGCCGCCGAAGACCAGCAGTCCGACGATACCCTGAAAATCAGCAAGTATGCCTACGGGCGCGATTACCACTTCGTCATCAAAGACAAGCTTAAAGCCCTGCTGGCCGATATGCAAGCCAACATCGGTGAGGTAGGTGGGCGCTGCTTCGTCGATTCGGCCCCGGTGCTCGACAAGGCTTGGGCCAAGAAGGGCGGGCTGGGGTGGGTCGGCAAGAACTCTAACATCATTTCGCCCAAGGCCGGCTCATTTTTCTTTATCGCCGAGCTGATAGTAGATGTCGAGCTGGAATACGACGGAGCCATCCGCGATTACTGCGGCACCTGCACCAAGTGTCTCGATGCCTGCCCCACTCAGGCTATCACCGAGCCTTATGTGGTCGATGGCAGCAAGTGCATCAGCTATTTTACCATCGAGCTAAAAGATCAGCTACTGCCGCAAGAGGTGGCCGGGCAATTTGGCAACTGGGTATTTGGCTGCGACATCTGCCAGGACGTGTGCCCCTGGAATCGCTTTTCCAAGCCTACTCAGGAAACGCAGTTTCAGCCCCATCCGAGGCTGAAAGACCTGTCAGCCAGCGACTGGGAAGAGATTACCCACGAAGTTTTTCAGGCGTTGTTCAAGCAATCGGCCCTTAAGCGCACCGGCTACGAAGGGCTAAAGCGCAATATCAAATTCGTAACCAGCCAAAGTCAGCCCGGCTTAGGCAGCTAGCCGGGGTAGCGTGCTATACTGCGTAAAAACCCGCTTTAGCACCCGGCGATAAAGCCGGGCAAACTCCTGATAGCACCACGTTTTGAACTCTAACAGGTCGTCGGGCAGAATGTGCTGCAAGGCTTTGCGCAGTTCTTTTTCGAAGAGCTTTTTGCTGAAGCTTACTTTCAGCAAAATCATTTTCACGTAGTCTAACATAGCTGGGGTAGGGTGGGAGAAGGAAGGATAGCGTAAAAAGCAGACGATATACGTGGCTAGCGGGCCAAAAGCTGTTTCTTGCCAGCTAGCATAGGGTTACTGTTTCAGTACTAATAAGATAAAATAAAAAGGGCAATTCCCTGAGGAATTGCCCTTTTACCTGGCCGGCTTCGTCACTTTCGTGACGCACAAGCACTTGCTGCAACTAGCGCAACTTAGGACTCTACTAGTTAAAATAGGTGCCCGTTACCGAGAAGGTATTGGCGATAGCAGCTACCGTGCCCACGTCCAAGCCCTCATCGAAGGCTTCCGAGAAAGCGGAGGCGGGGAAGCTGGCAGCTGAGGTAATAGTCGTGCCCGATAGGACAAGATTACCTTGGGTAACGTTGGCTTCCGATTCGAACGTGATACCAGTAGGGGCATTGGTATTAACGCCCGAGCCGTATACATTGCTAGCCGTAGCTCTGGTAGTATTGGCAGTGGCGCTATCAGTGCCCGACACCCAGCTCTTGGGGGCAGCGTTGTAGGGAGCTACCGCAATACCCTGCGAGGGAGCCGGCGTACCAGTAGTAGCCAAGGCCCGACGCATAGCACGCAGCTGCGAAGCGTGGCGGGCTTCTACCGAGTGAATATTGAGGGCAGCCGTCAGCACAGTTTTATTACCCATTACGAGCGGTGCGGCGCCTTTATAGGCACGCACGCCGGTATCCTCAAACGCCTGCGCTACTGTTAGGTAAGTACTTTGGTCAGTAAATACCGTGGGGAAGTTGCCTTTGGCAGTATAATCGAAAACACCTGTCGTAGCCGGAACAGCAATCAGTGTGCCACCGAGTGCTGTGATAGTGTCACGCAGGAATTTAACGTGGTTGGTCTCGTCGGTAGTGATAAGATCGAGCGCTGCTCTATTATTAGCGTTGAAAAGCGAAGAAGGCCGCAGATTGTAGAAATAACTTTCCAGATATTCCAGCTTCAGCGCAAAATTAAGCACATCGTTTACGCCAGCACCTACGGGCGTTTGGGCATAGGCTTTATTGAAAATGGCGCCGACTGCTAGCGGCAAGGCCGCCGCGCTAAGCTTCTGGCCCAGGCCAGCCATGTTTTTGAATATCGAGCGGCGCGAGTCGAGGCGACCATATACCTCGGGGTCAACTTGCTCTATCTCGGAGAGGATTTGAAAAAAATTCATGATAAGAATACTATAAGAATGAAGGAAAAGCCGAGATAGGCTTAATTACATGAGGCTGGTAACGTCGAGTTTCGAGCCAGCGGCCAGGTAGGTATTGGCAACGTTCACTACTTCGCGGGGCGACATAGCTCGCTCCAGGCTGGAGTTGGCGGGCGAGTTGTTGGTAGTCACGGCGCTGTTGTTAGCGCTGGTGAGCGTCAATACATCGTTGCCTACAAATGTGCCTTCTGCGACTAAGTCGCGGATGATGGCCGCGTGACGAGCTTCTACCGAAACGATTTTGCCAGCAATGTAGAGGTACTGGGCCGAGGCAATGTACTGGCCGGCACCATTGTAGGCAGCTACCCCAAGGTCTTCGAAGGCTTTGGCGGCACCGAGTACCGATGTGCGCGAATTGAAGTCAATGCTGCTAAAGTCGGGGGTTAGGGCCTGGATAGGAGTGGCACCAGCCCCGATAATGGCGGCCTTAAAGAAATCGCGGTGGATAACCTCGTGGTAGTACAAGTCGTCTAAGATCGACTTTTCAGCGGCCGTAATGGTCGAGCCAGTATAGTACGTGCCCGTGCGTACTTGCGTATAGAAGGCAGCTTCGAGCTGCTCCAGCGCATAGGCATAGTTGAGCACACCAGGATCGCCGCTACCCACGTTCACTGTGCCGGGGGTAGAGTCACTTTTGCTGCAACCAGCAAGCACGAGGGCCGTAGCTCCGGCCGTAGCGCCGGCATACATAAAAAACGAACGACGCTTGATAGGCGTGTAGAGGGGCCGATCTAGTTCGGTCTCGAGTGGCTTAGAGCCATTAAGAAGGGTATTCGACATGTGGAAAAGGAAAAAGGAAAGGGAGTACTAGTTTGTGTTTTTGCCCGATACGAACAAAGTAACTGTTCGGGTTACTTAAAAACCAACGAAAATATAAAATTTTTAAGTATGCCAAAATCTGAGCATCCAGTAGAACACTAAAAAAGCCACCCTTCTATACGAAGAGTGGCTTCTGACTGGATTTTCGAGCTACCGAAAAAGATTAAGCAAATAAGTACGCTGGGGCAGTTGCGGAACGGAAGTTGCGCGCAATGATCTTAACAGTATTTGCATCCAGCGGCTCATCAAAGGCTTCTGATGCTGCTGCTGCGGTTATTGGAATACCAGCCGGACCAGTAATATTACTATTACTTTGCACGTTTATGATACCCTGCGTAACGTTGTCTTCTGCAGGGTAGGTAGCAGCTGGTGAGCCGGCATTATATACCGGTGCCGTCACGGCTGGTGCCGGCCCGCCGCCATCCAGCAGCGATATCCAGCTCTTGGGTAGGCTATCGTTGGGGCCACCGCCATCGACGCCGGCTACGCCGACGCCACCGCGCCGCATAGTGCGAATGTGTGACGAATGGCGCGCCTCCACCGAGTGGATATTGAGCGCGGCCGTTAGAATATCTTTGTTGCTTATTAGGTTAACCGCGCCACCCTTGTAAGCACGTACGCCCGTATCGACGAAGGCTTGCGCATTGCCCAGGAAGAGGGCAGCGCTGGTAAACGGAGCGAGCCGACCACCGGCCGTATAGTCAAAAGCCGCGGCGGTTGGGTCGGCGATGGCGTTGGAGCCCAACACACCTCGGAGGGCATTGATGTGCCCTTGCTCATCATCGCGGATGATAGTGATGGCGTTCAGGTCATTGCCCGAAAACAGACCACTCGTGACTCCTTGGCTATAGTAGTAGAATTCCAGGTACTCTAAGCTCAACGCCAAGTTGAGCGTATCGATGATGGTCTGGGAAAGCGCCGTGGTTTGGCCGTAGGCCTTATTGAACATAGTGCTCAGTAAGGCTGGTAGCGTAGCAGCCGTCACTTTTTTGCCCATGCCCGAAAGGTGCTTGAACACTTGGCGGCGCGTATCGAAGCGTTGGTACACTTCGCCATCTACCTTTTCAATATCGGATAAAATTTGAAATAAGTCCATCTTATTTTTAGGAAAAACTGCGCAATGAAAAACTGGAAAACGGGCCCTCGCTTAGCCGAAGCTGGTAGCCGTTAGTTTAGAGCCTGTTGCCAGGTAGGTATTGACCGTGTTGAGTACTACGGAGGGCAGTTTTGACTGCTCCTGGCGAGCCGTGGCGCTGGTCAGGCTAGGGTCGATAACCGCGTTGCTGGTTACCGTGGCGCCACTTACGGGGCCTACAAAGCTGTTGTAAGCGATAAGGTCGCGGATAAGTGCGGCGTGGCGCGCCTCCACCGATACGATTTTGCCCGCTAGCAGAAGGTAAGAGGCGCTGTTGATGTAGCGGCCCGCACCATTGTAGGCTTGTACCCCCAGGTCTTCGAAAGCCTGCGCGGCGTTCAGAACGCTAGTGCGATTGGTAAAGTCGATGGTGGAAAAATCGGGTACGAGGTTCGCGATGGGGGTGCCACCAGCCGAGGCAATGGCTGTGCGTAAAAAGTCAACGTGGATTTTTTCGTGCAGGGCCAAGTCAGTGAAAATCTGCTTTTCGGCCGCGCCAGCTCCGGTAAAGTAGCTGCCACCCAGTACCTGGATATAAAAGGCTGATTCGAGCTGCTCAAGAGCATAGGCATAGTTGAGCACGCCAAAATCGCCCGAACCCACGTCGATAGAGCCCGGCGAAGAGTCATTATTGTTATTGCACCCCGCTAGTACGAGTGCCGTGGCACCGGCCGTGGCGCCCGCGTACATGAAAAATGAGCGGCGCTTGATGGGCGAGTAGAGAGGTTTGTCTACTATGGTCTCAAGAGGCCGTTGGTCAGAAAGAACTTTGTTAGACATAAGAGAGGGGAATTTTGAAAAAGGAACGGGAGCGTGTTAAGTATACAAGTATTCAACCTACTAACCTCGTACGCTACATTGGTAAAGTAGATGCACAGAAATATTGAAAGCAAATAGGTTGTTTACAATGCGTTGAATGCAATAGGTTGAATGGCAAATGTAATGTAGCCGACTTCAAGAGGTGCTTTTTGTAGTAGAAAAATCGCCGATTTACTGCTAGAGTCACTTCAAGCAGAATAACTTTTGCAATACGCAGGAGGTAGCTAGCCAGTTGAGAAAAATAGTCTCTGAAGAAAACGGCGACCTTTGCAGTCGGAGTATGTTCTCTTCCTAGAAAAAAGCAGGTGTTCGTGCGAAGCTATTTACAGCGACGAAAGCTACTGGCCTGGCTAGTAATATGGCTGCTGGCTAGCCTGATGCTGCGCGCCCAGCCTGGCCCAGCCAGCGGCGGCGCTGCGCTAGTGCCGCCTCCCACAGCCGTGCCACTGGCGGGGCCCTTCACGCTGGGCTTTCGGCTCCAAGGGGCTGCGCTCACGGGCACGCCCGACTTTCCGGAAATTGAAGGATTCCGCAAAAGTGGCCTTACGCGCACTACGGCTACCCACCTGCTACCGGGTGGCCGCCGTACCACCGAGCTTACGGTGCTGCAACGTTACCTGCCTTATACGGAGGGCGACTACCAGGTGCCGCCCTTCGACTTGGTGGTGAACGGGCAGACGCTCCACAGCGCTGGCGGCCGGGTGCGGGTGGGGGCGGGGCTTACGCCGCCCGCGGCCGCCACGGCTAGCCCACCGGGCACGGGTATCGGCTCGCTCGACCAGCTGCTGGGCAAGCCCAAGCCGCAAAACTTTTACGAGCCGCCCGACAATGCCTCGCTGGCCCTGGAGGCTAGCCAGCCGCGGGTGTACCTGGGCCAGGGCGTGCGGGTAGGGCTTTACCTCTACTTGCGGCCAGCCGACCAGGCGGTGCTCAGTTTTTATGATTTTACGGGCCAATTGACCGAGTTGCGGCACCAGCTGCGCCAGCCCAGCACGTGGGAGGTGGCTACAGCCGAGCCTTCCGTGCTGCCCGACACGGTGCGCCGGGCCGGTGGGCAGGTGTACCTGCGCTTCCGGTTAGCCGAAAATACCTATTATCCGCTTACGACGCAGGCGTTGCAATTTCCGGCCCTTGCGCTGACCATGACCAAATTTAAGCTCCTGAAAAAGCCCCAGCCGGGCGACACGGAGCGCCTAGCTATTTATAAAACATTTACGGCGCCCGCCTTGGTGGTGGCGGTACGCCCACTGCCGGCCCGGCCCGGTCGGCCCGAACCCAGCAGTGTAGCGGTAGGCGACTACGTGCTGAGCGAGGGCATTAGTAGCACACGCTTCAGTAGCACACGCTTCCGTACGGGCGAGGCGTTTACGTACACTTTTGGGGTAGAAGGCACTGGTAACGTGGCGGCGCTCCAGCCGCCCCAACTGCCCGCTAGCCCGGAGCTCGAAGTGTATGGCCCCGCTATTCGGGAGGAGCCGTTGCCCGATGGGCGTCAGCGCAAGAGCTTTCGCTACCGGCTGGTGGCGCACCGGCCCGGCCCGGTGCACCTCGCCAGCTTGTTTCGACTCGTCTTTTTCAATCCAGTGAGTGCCCGCTACGACACCCTGCGCGCCGGGCTGCAACCTGTTATTTTGGGAGCAGTGCAGGCCGCGGCGGATGCTGCTGTCGATGACGATCCCTTTTATGGCCCTGCATTGGCTCGCGCCGACACTCAGCTCCAGCCATTAGATATTTATCGGCAAGTAAGCCGCTACGCGGCTTGGCTGTTGGTGGCCCTGCTGGGAGTGGCGGCGGTGGGGTGGTGGCTGGCTAAGTAGGCGGCGCTACTTTTACGGCATATTAATAGGCCAGCGCATGTCAAATACTTTCGGGACGCTTTTTCGCATTACTACTTTCGGCGAGTCGCATGGGGTGGGCATTGGGGTAATTATCGACGGCTGCCCGGCGGGCGTGCCCCTCGATACACCCGATATCCAGCATGCGCTCGACCGGCGTCGGCCGGGGCAGTCGGACTTGACTACGCCCCGCAAGGAGGCCGACCGCGTGCAAGTGCAGTCCGGAGTATTCGAAGGCTTGACGACGGGCACGCCCATCAGCCTGTTTATTCCGAATGCGGACCAGCGTTCGGAGGACTATTCGCACATTGCCGCGGCTTATCGCCCCAGCCACGCCGACTATACCTACGATGTGAAATATGGCCGCCGTGACCACCGCGGTGGGGGCCGCAGCTCGGCCCGCGAAACGGCCGCCCGCGTGGCCGCCGGAGCAGTGGCTGCCCGCTTGCTGGCTCACTTCGGCACCGAGGTAAAAGCCTACGTATCGGCCGTGGGCGAGGTAGAGCTATCAGAAAGCTACCAGAATCTCGACCTCACTCTTATTGACAGCAACCCAGTGCGCTGCCCCGAGCCCGCGGCCGCGGCCCTCATGGAAGAGCGCATCCGCGCCGCACAGGCGGCCCACGACACCGTGGGCGGTGTGATAACCGGCGTGGCTACGGGCCTGCCACCCGGCCTGGGCGAGCCGGTCTTCGACAAGCTGCCGGCTGTGCTGGGCCACGCGCTACTCAGTATTAATGCCGTTAAAGGCTTCGAGTTTGGCTCGGGCTTCGAAGGCACCAAGCTGCCCGGTTCGCAGCACAACGATGAGTTTTACGTCGATGCCGACGGCCGGGTGCGCACTCGCACCAACCATAGCGGCGGCAGCCAGGGCGGCATCAGCAATGGGCAGGACGTGTACTTTCGGGTGGCTTTCAAGCCGGTGGCTACCCTGTTGCAGCCCCAGCAAACCATCAACCAGGCCGGCGAGAGCGTGACGCTGGCCGGCCGTGGCCGCCACGATGCCTGCGTGCTGCCCCGCGCCGTGCCCATCGTAGAAGCCATGACCCAGCTCGTGCTGGCCGACTTGCTACTGCGGGCCCGAGCCAATAAGCTGTAAGCGAAGGAGGTTAAGCCGGAAAAGCGTCAGGCTCGGCGAGCCGAGCCTGACGCTTGTTGCTAAGCGAGTGCGCCTAGCCTCCCGCACCGGTGATGCTGGTAACTGGCAAAGTAGCAATTAGCCGCCGCGAAAACTCGGCCCGTTTGCTAAAGCAGTGCGTGCAGAAGCATCCATATTGAGCGTACAACAAGAGTTCCTCTTACAAAAGCCACATAGTACGTTAAAAAAGTAGCTCACCGGGCAGGCTATTGCGGCTTGAAAATTTCGGGCAGTCGCCCACTAGCGAAGTGCAGTTTTCGCAGCTAGTCTGCTTCTTTTCTTAAACTTTGATTGCTGAAGAGCTTTTCTGAACTGTTTTATTAGTTTTTCCGCTAGTACCGGCAGGCGAAAGCGCGTCGGATAAGCTGCTCATTAAAAGGCTATTCTAGCTGAGCAAACCAGCCTGGCTGATCGCTGAGCCCAGCTTATTGCCAGGTAAAAACCGTGCTGGGAAGTAATTCGCCTACCTTCCGCACAGGCTTTGAGCCGCGGCCGCAGAGGCTATTCGATGACGAGACGTACGGCTTGGCTACCGCTACGCACTACGTACACGCCGCTGGCCAGCCCCGCGGGAAATACCAGCGCCGCCGTGCCAGCGGCATCGGTCGTAGTGGTGTGTACGAGCCGACCCAGGGTGTTATACACCTGCACGGGGGCCCCGGCCGGGGCGCCAGTAAGGGTGGTGACGTGGGCGGGGTTAGGAGCCAGGGTCAGGCCTGCTATAAGCTTATCGTTTAGGCGGACGGCGCGCACGGGCGAGTAGCTGGCCGTGCCATCCGCATCTACCTGCCGCAACCGGTAGTAGAGCGTGGTGGCAGGTGGGAGCTTGCCGTCGAGTAGCTCATAAGTGTGCGGCAGCAGGCTAGTGCCGGCCGCGGCTACCTTGCCAATGGCAGCAAACGTCTGGCCGTCCTGGCTGCGTTCTACCTCGAAACGGTCGCTGTTCTTTTCCGAGGCCGTATGCCAAGCCAGGCGCACGGCCTCGTAGCCCGTGACCGCAGCGGTAAAGGCTGATAGCTCGACGGGCAACGGGGTGCTCACGACGCTGGTGCTGGAAAAGGCGCCCTGGTCGGGTTGGGCTAGCGCGCTGTTTAGAGTGCGTATGCGGTAGTAGTACGTGCTGTTGCGGGTCAGACCAGTCACGGTGTAGCTAGTAGCCGTAGAAGCTAGGCTGAAGGGCGAACCCGCGACGGGATTAGCGAAGCTGGCCGTGGTTGATACGTCCAGCACATAGCTGGTCACCGCGCCCACGGGTGGGGCCGTCCAGTTGGCTATGAAGGAGGTGGTGGTCTGGCCGGTGGAGGCCGTGGCGGCGGGCACCACCATCGCATAGCTCGCCACGTAGTTGCTGGTGGTACTGCCGCTGGTCAGTGAGAAGTTAGTCAGGGTGGCGGGGGTGGCGGCGCTCGCCAGGCTGTAGAGCGTAGTCAGACCAGTGTTTGCGCCGGTACTGGGCGTGGCAGGCGTGCCTTGGTCGAAGTTATAGTAGAGCACCAAGCTGGCCGGCACGGCAGCCCCGGTGCTCACCATATCGGCTTGCAGCTGGGCAGCGCTCAGAGCCACGGAATACACGCGGACCTGGTCCATGCTGCCTGGGAAGTACTCGAAGCGGCCAGCGAAACTATTATTGGTAACGCCAATGCCCAGGTTACTGGCATCGGGCACGGCGTGGCCGGTGGGCTGGTCCTGTGCCACGATGGCTCCGTCGAGATATACTCTGCGTATGGTGCCATCAAAAGTCGCGGCCACGTGGTGCCAATGCCCGTCGGCCAAGTTGCTGGTGGTGGCATCCAGGTCATTCGCCCACCAATAATGGCGTATACCGGTATTCGACAGGCGCAGTGCATTCGACTGGTTGGCAGTGCCGTAGTTACCCCAGCCAATGATTCCGCAGTCGCACATGGTCGTGGGCTTAATCCAGGCCTCTAACGTGTAGGCGCTATTATTTATTGGCACGGCCGTGGAGGTAGGCAGCGACAGGTAGTCGTCCGTCCCATCAAAGGCCAGGGCGTTGCCAGGAGCAGCCATTACAGTGAAGGGGATGGTAGCAGTCCCGTTAGCCGTCGTGATGCTTATGTTGCCGCTGGCTGTGGCCGTGGTGGGCACGCGTACCACCAGGCCGGTGCCCGAGTTGCTGATGATGTTATTCAGTGCATCGACCCCGTTGATGGTCAGCGCCGTAGGCGTATCCAGGTTAGTGCCGGTTATCGTGATGCTCTGACCCAATCCGCCGGGGTTAGGAGCCACCGACGTGATGGCGGGATTATTCGCGTAAGTGCCAGAGGGCTGGGGAGGGGCGGTGTTGCCGTTGTCGGCCGCGCCCTGGGCCGCTTTGGCTGGCATATGCATCCTCACGGCAGCGTTGCCAAGGGGCGTCGTGGACAACACGCCAGCAGTGACTCTGTCATTAAAGCTAGAAAGCTTTGCATTGGTCATAATTGCATTACTGCCAAGTAGCAGCGGTAGCAGCAATTGACGTAAAAGAGAACTCATAAAAAACAATTGGGTAGGCTGAGTAGTACGTATGAAAAATCTTCTGCCTGTATCGGGCGCTCTAATAAACAACAAATATAGCACGTTAAGCTCTAGTGGTCCGCTCATAACATATTGTTTATTACAAAACAAAAGGGCTTCGTGGTTAAATAACTTGTCTAGTGCCCTACAGCCAACTGATACGTATAAAAGTTAATAAAATAGTTATTTAATAGGTATGTAATCAAAGTTTTAAGAAGGTTAGCAGGCTTGCTGAGAAAATGGTACTTCTCTAGTGAGCGACTGCCCAAAGCTTTCAAGCCATAATAGCCCGCTTGGTGAGTTGCTTTTCTTAATGTGCTGTATATTCTCCTTGTATGATATGAGACGACCCCAACAGCTGATTATGCTGCACAAGTAGACCAGGTATCACACCTGGTTTGTAAGCAGTCTAATTAAAAAGAGCTTTGTATCGTTTGTCTTGAGTTTATTATTGCATAGACAATTGCCCATCAGTAAGTTGCGCTAATTATTTTGAGGCGCTGGGCCAAACACGGCGCAACCTCCACCGGCTAGCCGTTGTTATAGCCCAAGTTTCGGGAGGCTCAGTAGTGGCTTCGGCCAAGCAAAGCCAGCCCCTACCTGCCAATTCCTTGCCATTCAGTTAAATCCTCGTCTTTATGTCTGCCATTTCCATCTACGCTGAGGCGTCGCCCAATCCTGAGAGCATGAAATTCGTGCTCAACTCTACTCTGTTGCCCGATGGCGTAAGCGTAGATTATCCTAATGTGGAGGCTGCTGCCAACTCGCCCATCGCGCAGGAGCTGTTCAACTTCGACTACGTGGGCCGGGTGTTCATCGCTCAGAATTTCGTCACCATCAGCAAAACCCAGCCCGAGCTGCCCTGGACTAGCCTCATTCCCGAGCTGCGCCAGTTCATTAAGGGCTACGTGGAAGCCGGTGGTGAGCTGTTTGTCGTTGACCCCGCCGCTGAGCAAAAGGCCGCCCAGGCCGCCAGCGCCGGCGACCCGACTCAGCAGGATGGCTTTACGTCGCAAAAAATAATCGACCTACTCGATAACTACGTGCGCCCCGCCGTGGAGCAAGATGGGGGCAACATCACTTTCAAAAGCTACCACGACGGCATCGTAACCGTGAACCTGCAAGGCTCGTGCTCGGGCTGCCCCTCGGCCACCGTTACGCTCAAGTCGGGCATCGAAAACCTGCTCAAGCGCATGGTACCTGAAGTGCGGGAGGTAGTAGCCGAAGGTATATTAGTATAGATTTTACAATATGCTAGCTATTAGCTGTTAGCTCCTTTCGAACAAAGAAAAAGAGCCCCGCTTCTACCAGAAGCGGGGCTCTTTTTCTTTGTTCGAAAGGAGCTAACAGCTTGTAAAAAAGCTATACCGTAGCGCGGTTCAGCTTGGGAGCTTCGCCGGTCAGGTTGTTGAGTTGTTCGCCAGCGGCCAGGCGCTCGCGCTCCTCCTGCTTGCCGTAGGTGTCGAGGATGATGGGGGTGGCGATGAACAGCGACGAATACGTGCCGAAGATGATGCCGATCATCATGGCAAACGAGAACGAGCGTAGCGTTTCGCCGCCGAAGATGTAGAGCACCAGCACCACCAGGAATACCGTGGTGAACGTAATCATGGTGCGCGAGAACGTCGAGTTCAGGGCTGGGTTTACTACCTGGGCGAAAGTCAGCTTGGGGTCGTTGCGCAGGTATTCGCGGATGCGGTCGTAGATAACCACCGTGTCGTTCATCGAGAAGCCGATGATACTCAGCACGGCCGCTACAAAAATCTGGTCCATCTCGTAGTTCACGCCGAAGGCGCGGGCGATGGGGTAGGAGGCGATAACCAGCAGCGCATCGTGGAAAAGCGCAATAACGGCGGCCATCGAATACTGCCACTTATCGAAGCGGAACAGCACGTAGACGAAGATGCCGAGCAGTGTGAGCGCCAGGCTCAGGAACGACGTGCGCTTGATGTCGTCGGCGATGGTGGCACCCACTTTCGAGGTCGATTTAATGGCCGGGGCATCGGCCGAGTACTTGGCCAAGCCCTGGTTGAGAGCGTCGAGTACTTGCTTGTCAGCGGCTTGGCTTTCGTCTTCGGCCAGGTAGCCGGTCGTGATGCGCAGGCGGTCGGGAGCGCCGTACTGCTTCACTTCGAGGCCCGCATTTTTGAAGACGGGCTCCAGCGTGGTGCGCACGTCGGAAGCCACCATCGTTTTGTTGAAATCAACTACGTACGCGCGGCCGCCGCGGAAGTCAACGCCCAGGTTGGGGCCGCCTTGCACGTACATCAGCCCGAAGCCGATAACGATAATAGTGGTTGAGAACGCGTAGGCGATTTTGCGCTTGCCCACGATGTCGAAGTTGACGTTCTGGAACAGGTTGCGCGACAGGAAGGTCGAGAAGGTGATGCTACTCGTCGTCTTGCCCTTAATGAGGGCCTCAATGATGAGGCGCGACACGTACACGGCTGACAGGAACGAGGTGAGCACGCCAATACCTAGCGTAACGGCGAAGCTTTGCACGGGGCCCGTGCCGAAGAAGCCCAGGATGATGGCGATGAGCATCGTGGTCACGTTCGAGTCGAAGATAGCCGAGAACGCCCGGGCGTAACCGGCGTTCACGGCGTCGTGCAGCGAGAGGCCGTGGTCAAGCTCTTCGCGGATACGCTCGAAAATCAACACATTGGCATCGACCGACGAAGCGATTACCAGAATCAGGCCGGCGATGCCGGGCAGCGTGAGGGCGGTGCCAAACTGAGCGAGTACGCCCAAAATCAGGAACATGTTGAAGAGCAGGGCGGCATCGGCTACGAGGCCAGCGCGGCCGTAGTACACGCTCATGAAGACCATGATAATCAGCAAGCCAGCCAGCGACGAGTACAGGCCCTGGTTGATAGCTTCGCGGCCCAGCGAGGGGCCTACTACCGCTTCTTCCACGATGCGTGTCGGTGCAGGGAGCTTACCAGCTTTCAGCACTTGGGCGAGGTCCTGGGCTTCGTCGATGCTGAAGCTGCCCGAGATGCTGGTGTTGCCGCCCGAAATTTCGCTCTGCACTTGGGGGTCCGAGTACACGACATCGTCGAGCACCACAGCTACCTGCTTGCCGATGTTGGCGCCGGTCATTTTCTGCCACTTGCGGGCGCCGGTGGGGTTCATGCTCATGCTCACTTCGGGGCGGCCGGTCTGGTCGTAGTCCTGGCGGGCATCGCTCACCACCTCGCCGCTGATGGGTGCGGCCACGGTGCCGGTGCGGTCTTTCTTCACGGCCACGAGGCGCAAGAACTGCTGGCCATTGGCATCAACGGGCTTGTTGAGATACAGCAGCGCCATGTTGGGCGGCAAAATGCTGCGGGCTTCCTGCGAGCGCAGCACTACGTTCATCTGGGCGGTGTCGCGCAGGTTCACGCCCAGCGTGCCGGGCATGGTGAGCAAGCGGGCCAATACGCCCCCTTTTTGGGTGGTCGAGTCGGCTTTGGCCTTGGCGGCGGGAGTCTTCTTGGCCAGCTGGGCGGCTAGCGAGGTCGAATCGCCAGCAGTGACGGCAGTAGTGGCCGAGTCGGCTTTGCCTGCGCCGGGGCTGGCTTTCTCTTTGGCAGTTAGCACCTGGTCGAGCTGGGCCAGGTAGGGAGTTACCTCGTTCTGGGCCCATACTTCGTAGAATTCGAGCTTGGCCTGGCCTTGCAGCAGCTTGCGCACGCGGTCGGGGTTATCGACGCCGGGCAGCTCGACCTGAATGCGGCCGGTACCCTTCACGCGCTGAATGTTGGGCTGGTTGACGCCGAACTTATCGACGCGCTTACGCAGGATGTCAAACGAGCGGTCGATGGCATCTTCCTCTTCCTTGTTGATGGCCGACAGCACCTTGGCATCCGACGTGTTGAGGTCAATCTTGCGGTCCTTGTTCACCGAGTTGGCGAAGATGCGGGCGAGCTTCTGGCCGGGGGCTACCTCCTGGTAAGCCTGGTAAAATAGCGTGGTGAAGGCCGTACCCGAGTTGGTTTTCTGGCGCTCCTGGGCTAGGTCGAGGGCTTTGTTGAACGCTGGGTCTTTCGAGTTGCCGGCCATGGCGCGCACGATTTCCACCGGCGAAACTTCCAGCGTCACGTGCATGCCGCCCTTCAAGTCGAGGCCGAGGCCCAGCTCATTCTGGCGCACGTCGCGGTAGGTGTAGGACCCAAAAACCGGGGCGCGCCATACCGAGTCGAGGTAATGCTGGCGCTTTAGCTCGTTGAGCTGGCCGTTGCGGGTGGCGTAAGCGACGGCCTTTTGCTGCACCCCGCGCGAGACGTAGGTGAAAAACAAAAAGTACGCGCACAGCACCGAAACCACGATGGTGAGCGCGATAATAATACCCTTGTTACGCATTTTTAGTAATTAATAGAGAGTAATGAACACTGAACAATTGACCTCGCAATGCAAGGAGTTGAGAAAAGTAAACCCCGGCTAGTAAAGCAAGTGGCACAAGCAACTGCTGCAACAGCCGGGGTGTAGTCAGTGAAAGCTAAGGGGCCTGCGGCGTCAGTGCCGCCGCCAGCAGCCGCTGCCGGCAAGCCTGCGCTACAAAAGCCGCGGGCGCGGCCAGCGGCGCGGCGGCCACCGCCCGGCGCACCAGGCGCGGTAGCCAGGTGGCAGGCAGCGCAGGGGGCAGCCAGCCCAGCCCGGCGGCTGGCGCCACGTAGCTGCCCAGTGGCGAAGCTGCTTCGAGCACTACCTTCTGCTTGATGACCGTGGCGCGGGGCGCGGCACTTATCTGCGTTTGGGCCGGGCTTGCCGGGCGCAGCAGACTCACCGTGCGGCCATTCAGGCCCAGCAGCAGCAGCACAGGTAGCGCCAAAAGGGCGACCCGCAGAACGTGCTGAAACTGAGAAAGTGAATTGCGCATATACCGGACAGGGCTACAAATATAGCCCACTGGCCCGGTACTCGCCAATGGTTCAGCTGTCGGCCAGTCCCTCGAAGGCATATTGCGCACCGCTCCAAAACGCATCGAGGGCGATGAGGCGGGGTTTGAAGAAGGAAATCAGCGCCGGCCAGTCGTTGCGGTCGAAGAGGTTGGCGGGCGCCAGCTCCTGGTAGATGCGGCTTAGCAGCTGGCCGTGCTCGGTGGTGGCCTGCGGCTCCCAGCGCCACGCTTCGCCCAGGGCTTTGTGCAGCAGCGGTTTCAGTTCAAGAAATTGCTCGAAAAACAATTCGCGAATGCCGGCGTCGGGCTGCGTGAGCTCGATGGCGATGCTGGCGCGGCGCGTGTCGGCGTGCAGCTTGAATTGCACGCCCTTTACCCGCGTCTTGTAGTTGACCCAGCTCGTGGTCTCGCCGTCGGCCGACGGTACCGGGGCCATGTACTGCCCAAAGGCCGTCCAGAAAGCCTGGCGCAGCTGAGAGGCTTCCGCTTTACTATACACTAGTAGTTGCTGGAAGGATTAAGAACGGCGTAGCGGGCGCAAGTCGAGCCGGAAGCCCGGCAATACCGGCTCGCCGCTCAACTCCTGGTCGTAGCCGTGCACCGCTTCGAAGGCTAGTCCGGGGCGGTAGATGTAGGCCGTCTGCGCTTCCACATCCAGCAGAAAACCGAGTAGAGCCCCGTTGCTCAAGTACTCTTCCATTTTGGCTTGGGTGACGGACAAGCGGTCAGATGGCGAAAGAATCTCGACTACAAACTCGGGGCAGGTAGCTAGAAAGCCGCCCACCTTTTGGGCCACGAGCCGGCGGGCGTGGCTCAGCCAGGCGGCATCAGGGGCGCGAATGGCCCCATTTTCTAGCCGAAAGCCAGCCGATGATTCGTATGCGTGTCCGGGCTCGGGAGCCAGCGTACGGCTCCAGTGCTTGAGTTGATAAGCGGCTTCCAGACCATCTTCGCTGGCGTCAGGGAAGGCGGGGGGCATAATGATAATGTTATGGTCAGCAGCCCGCTCCAGTTGAAATTGGGGGTTGTCCTGGCAAAGTTGATAAAAGTCGTCGTCCGTGAGGCGAGCCAGCGCGGGGCCGTGCAACACAGGCAACTCCGGAAATTCATAAGCAGGCCGCATAGTCAGGGGCAGATAAGGTAGTAGCCAAGATACGATTCCTGCCGCCAAAGGCTACGCGCCTTCGGCCACCTTGCCGCGCAAAAAAACCGTGAGCACGGCTAGCCCATTCTCAAAATGCCGGTTGTTGGGGATGATGATGTCGGCGTCGGTCTTGAAGGGCTGAATATACTTTTCGTACGTCGGCGCCACGTGGTTAGCGTAGCGATACAGCACATCCTGCAAGTCGTAGCCGCGCTCGTCGCGGTCGCGCACAATGCGGCGGTGCAGCTTCACGTGC